>JBJMMB010000172.1:0-5910 GCA_045805005.1 Chloroflexia bacterium | reverse complement strand
CCGAGGAGTGGATAGCGTCGGGCGTACCCGTCATCATAAGCGTCGCCTGGGGCCGCAACCAGCTAACCGGCGCGCCCATCCCCACCAGCGCGGGCCACCTCGAAGTCCTCGCAGGCTTCGACGCCCGCGGCAACCCTATCATCAACGACCCCGCCGCCCCCACCAACGCCGCTGTGCAGCGCACCTACCTGAGAGCCGAGTTGGAAAAGCTCTGGCTGCAAAGCTCAGGGGGAACTGCGTACCTCATTTACCCGATGGGAAGGGCCGTTCCCAAGAATTAATCCTTGTTATGTATAACCTGCGCTATGGATACTAACCTTCAAGAGAAGATGAGGGAGAAGCTTCACCGCCAACTGTCAGGGACGAAGGCCACCTTTGACGAGCAGGATGTTCAAGCGTATTTCGACCAAATTATCGCGCCAGTAGTTGGTGCAGCCGGAATTCGCCGGTTGTCGGTAGTGTTGCGGTCGCGCACCGGCGAGGTAATCGCGGCAGAACTACAAGACGGATTTCTGGGAGAATATGAACGCTACGCCCAACTCACCGAGTCCGTATCAAGGGTGGGTTGTAGCTTCTTCTCGCTGAATACCAATGAGGGTATCGTGGCAGGCTACTCGGAGAACGATTGGGACTGGGTCGTCCTCAAGTACGAAGACACGGCCCGTGACTTCCTGGATCCAATTCTCACTGACTTCTGGACCCCTTTCTTCGACTTTGCCTAAGAAGGGCGCGAAAGCTGATTCCCACGCAAGATCCTCAGATCAACATTGAAAAGCATCCCGACGGCTACGTGGCTTACGCGCTAGGTATCGAGGGAGTGGTCGTGGGTGAGGGCGATACCTACGAAGATGCACTCGCTGACGTAAAATCGGCAATTCGCTTCCACATTGAAACCTTCGGCCAGCCGGGCGCTCTCACCGCCCCGCCTGAAAAGCCTCCAGAGCCTTCCTCGTCGGATTGATGCCCTTGATGCCCTGCTCCCGCATCCTCTCCAGGTACGCCTTCCGCCGGGCAAGGTCGGTGCCCCATTCCTCGGGCGTCACACACGCCCACAACGCCAGCTTCCGCATCACCTCCGGGTCCTCGAAGCGATGCTCAAACGCATCGGCCTTCCGGTCCCACCGCGCCAGGAGCACAGGCCGCACCCCAGGCACCAGCGAAGGACCGAGGACCGGCGACTGAGGACTAAATGACGCTTCCTCGGCGATCTCAGACCCCCGCCCCCCGCCCCCCGACCCCTGGTCTTCTTCCGGCACCAGCAAATGCACCGTATTGAACCGCCGCGTGGCCGAGCCGTACGTGCTGCTCACGTATAGGTTGACAACCAGGGTGAGGCGGGCGATCCAGCGGGCGGGCACATTGAGCGGGTCAGAGTCGAGGATAGCCATCACGTCGTCCACCGTCTCGGCGTGCATGGTGGAGCCGATGGCGTAGCCTTTCTCAATCAGCTCGAACATTTTGTATACGCGGGAGCCCCACAGGTAGACCGCCAGGTGGTCGCTCATCTCGTTGGCCAGCACGTAGGTCTGCGCGGGCACAATGCCCGGCGTACTGACAAACTCGAAGTTCTCGTAGTGCCCCCGCAGGTAGACCCGCCGGGTGCCGGGGGGCATCAGGTCGAGTAGAGCGGTGAGCGTCGTAGTCTTCCCGGCCATCGGCGGCTCGGCGGCCACGATAATAGAGGCCCTGCGCGAGAGCATGCCCCACAGGAGAGCCATGATGCTCGTGTTGGCGCTCCCGGCCTCGATGATTTGCATGATCGACATCGGCACGGGCGGCTGCCAGTGCCAGCCCCACCAGCCAAACGGCTCTTCCAAATCGTCCATTGAGGTCTCCAGGCAGAACGTAAATAGGACTAATCCGCAGTGTGTCCTTAATTATACGCCATACCCCACTGTCAAAACGCAAAGATGTATTTCTGTTTTTTCCCATTTGCCCATTCCCACGCGTGAAAAACCCCCAAATGGGGAAAATGGGAAACTCCCCCTTCGCAGCTCATGCCCACGCCGGCGCAGGATCGAAACCCACCCGGCCACCGAACCCCAACTGCACTCCAATCCCCGACCTCCGGCTCCTGACCCCTGACCCTTGACGTGGTATAATATCGAGGCGCGAAAATTGCTCCAAAAGATATCAAGAGCGCCACCAAAGGAACCGCAAGAACCCAGGGGAGACCAGGGGAAACCAGGAGAATTCTAAGCATGATCCTTCAGAGCCGCAAGTGGCGGCTGCTGCTCCGTGTTATTACGCTTGTCGTCACCAGCTCGCTGATGCTGGCCTTTGCCGCGCCCGCTTCCTACGCCCTACAAGACGACCGCCCGAAGCTCATCTCCAGGGCCGAGCAGTTGTTCGACAAAGAGAAGCCGGTAGATGGCACCTACGTCTACACCTCGGCCCTGCCCGACCTCGCCCACATGGTCACCACGCGAGGCATTGGCACCACCTATTACTGGATCCCACTCGCCCGGTTCGGCAATAAGCTGCTCGTGCGGGCCGAGGGCGACAGCTTCCTGCAAGCCTATTACAAGGCCGCCGACCTCAACCTCGACTCCGGGCCGAGAGAAGGCACCTTCTACGGCAAAATTACCTCCCTTACCTCGCAAGCCGATTGGGAACGCCTGGCCGGCAGGCTCGACTCCGCGGGCGTCAAGATCGACAACGAGCAGACGATGGTGCTGCTTCAGGGCGAGGCCCCCCAAACCTACCGCCCCATGGTGCCGGTGGTCGGCGTCCTCGCCGCCTTCTGGGCCCTGGCCCTCGTCGGCCTCCTGCGCATCGTGCGCGGCGGCTCTCGCCGCAAGCTCCGCAGAGCGTAAAACAGCCCTGGCCCTGAACCGGCGGATGCCCCTTGCGAAGCCTCCCCGCATAGGCTAGCGGCGTTGACCCACTAGTAAGCCCGTGGCCTTAGCCGCCAGGCGAACGCAAACAAAATGGCAATACTGAGACAGGTCGGGATTTACGCGCCGCTCTTGGTCTATATCTGGCTCGCCGCCGCATATGCGGTCGGGTATCTGCGGACGCGCCGCCCGGCCTTTTCGCGGCGTCTCTTCACGCTCTTTCTCTTCTCGATTAGTTTTGTCCTCAGAGCTTGGACTACGAATCCCGGAACCGCCGACAACGCCGGATGGTTGCCATTACTTGGGTACCTGCTGTTTGCAGCATTTCCGCTATTCGAAATATGGAGCATAGTCAAAGGTGGCAAGGATTTCGTGGGCTACCGCCACCCGACTGACTTACTCTTCTTCAAGAGGCCGGTTGATTATGCTGGCGATGCGGATGCTATCTCCATTGGCGCGCAACCCGACTACGGCACACGTTTGTCGCTGCTGTTCGGCCTGCCGCTCCTCGCCGCTGTTGCGGGGTTTGCCGGTTGGGGATTGCAAACCTGTAACTTCCTGGACGTGGCTGTGGGTGAAAGTGGGTGTATCGGGTACTTCAAGTACGATGACCAGGTAAATACATTCGACTTCTCCCGCGATGGGGTAATGATCGCAGCAGGTGGTTTCGAGCACTGGGCGCAAATCTCGCGTCTGCCCGACGGCCGGCCCTTGCATAAGCTCAACGGCCACACTGAGAGCGTATACGGTGTGGCCTTCTCGCCCGATGGTGCCGTACTTGCCACGGGAGCGACCGACGGCACCCTCCGCTTCTGGAGAACAAGTGACGGGGCATCCCTCAGAACTATATCTCTGGCCGACCTGAAAGACGGCTTCGATACCAACGTTGACGCACTAGCCTTCAGCCCGGATGGCAAGCTTATCGCCACGGGCTCCAGCGGCGGCAGCGAACATTCGGTACTACGTTTATGGGAGGCATCCGGAAGCAAACCTGTGAAGACCTGGGCGTCTGGCGGTGGGCAGATAGCCTTTTCACCCGACGGGACGCTTTTGGCTATGGAGGGCCAGGCCGGCGGCATCGAGTTGAGAACTGTCCCGGATGGCAAGGTGGTGCGTACCCTCCACACCACGGGCGCGTTTGGGCTTACCGGGCTGGCCTATTCGCCCGACGGCAAGTACGTGGCCGCGAGCCAATACGGCGACCCCGGACCAATAGACGTAATGCGAGTCACCGACGGCAAGGTTGTCCATACGTTTCATCCCGATAAGTGGCGAGCAGAAACTCTGGCGTTCTCCCCCGATGGCAAATACCTGGCGACGGGTGGGCTCGACAACCCGGCGCTGCTATGGGATCTGGCTACGGAGAAGCTAGTCCGAGCGTGGCCATTATCCCGCTACGGCACCACGGATAAGGTCGCCTTCTCCCCCGACGGCAAGATGCTGGCTGCTGCCTCGGGCTGGATGATCTTTTTGTGGCGAGTGCCCAGGTAAGAACAACTGCCCCAGCGCAAGATGTGCTGTGATATAATATTCACGTTGCACGTTCCGGCTTTCCGTTCTGCCTTATTCTACGAGGAGGTAGGATAATTCCATGTACTTCAAACAGTTTCTGCGCGACGACCTGGGGTGCGCTTCCTATTTGATAGGCGATACCGACGCGGGCGAGTGCGTGGTGGTCGATCCGCAGTGGGACGTCAGTGAATACCTCGAGCTGGCTGACCACAAGGGCCTGCGCATACGCTACGTCATCGAGACCCACAACCACGCCGACCACGTCTCGGGCCACGGCAAACTGGCCCAGCAGGGGGCAGAGGTGGCGGTTTACGAGACCGCGGGGGTGGACTACCCCCACCGCCCACTGAAGGACGGCGAGCAGCTGGACGTCGGCAACGTACGCCTGGAGGTGATACACACCCCTGGCCACAGGCCCGAGCACATCGCGCTCGCTATTACCGACACCTCCCGTGCCCCCGAGCCCTGGCTGGTGCTCACGGGCGACGCCCTCTTTGTCGGCGATGTGGGCAGGCCCGACCTCGCCGTCGAGCCGGGGGAGGGTGCTTCGCAGCTATACAATTCGCTTACCTCCCGCCTGCTGAAGTTGCAGGACGGGGTCGAGATATACCCTGCGCACGTGTCGGGGTCACTCTGCGGCAAGTCGATGAGCCCCAAGGGAAGCTCCACGGTGGGCTTCGAGCGTCGCTACAACCACCCCTTGCAGGCCCATAACCAGGCGGAGTTCGTCAAAGAGGTAACGTCCGATCTCCCTCCTCAGCCGCCCCACTTCGGCGATATCGTTGCCAAGAACCGGGGGCCGTTCCTCACCTCTGACCCGCAACTCCACGCCCTCACCGCCGACGAACTCGACGCGATGCGCAAAGATGGCGCGATTGTGCTAGACACCCGCTCGCCCGAGGCCTTCGGCGGGGGCCACATACCGGGGGCCCTGAACGTGGACCTGAACGGCGGGCAGTTCGCCTCCCAGGCTGCCTGGCTGCTCGCGCCCGATACGCCCGTGGTGCTGGTGCTGGAGAGCCACGAGGACTTGCACAGCGCGGTGGCGTCCCTGATCTCCACCGGCCAGGATCTCATTGTGGGCCACCTGCTGGGAGGCATGCGCGCCTGGGACTCGAGCGGCCGGCCGCTCGAGACCGTGCGCCAGATGCCCACCTCAGAATTGCACGAGCGCCTCCAGGCCGGCGACAAGAGCTTCATCGTCCTCGACGTGCGCGAGGAGTCGGAGTGGAAAGAGGGCCACATCCCAGGCGTCATGCACCTGCCATTCCACCAACTGGCGAAGCACCTCGACGATCTGCCGAGCAACAAGCCGGTCGCCACCATCTGCGGAGGGGGCGTAAGGAGCAGTATCGCGGCCAGCATCCTCCAATCGCAGGGCTTCGAGCCCGTAAACGTAGTAGGCGGCATGGACGTCTGGAAATCAGCCGGGTACGAAGTAGAAGATTAGGTTTTATTCACCGCACAGACGCAGAGGACGCAGAGACCAGTAATACGGGTCTCTGCGTCCTCTGCGTCTGCTGTGAAAATAGGGGTGCAGGGATCTCCCTGCCGGGGGTTT
>JBJMMB010000171.1:0-2467 GCA_045805005.1 Chloroflexia bacterium | reverse complement strand
TAAACCCAGTATATCACGCCACCCACCCCATCCTCGACCCACCCTCACGCTCCAACGCCCCAACCCCTGTAGGGGCAGGCCCCCGTTGCCTGCCCTGTACCCCCACCGCCCAACTCCCCCTCAAACTACCCAAACCCCATGTAAGGGCGCGGCATGCCGCGCCCTGTTCCCTACCCTACCATGCTCACAGGAAAACGAACCCCTAACCCCTGTCATTCTAAGCCCACGAAGAATCGGCTTGCACCCAGCAAATGTCCGGGTTGCGAACACTACTCATTCCCCGCGCCGGTGCCATACTTATCGAGCCCCTTTAGGTGGGCCAAGATAGATAACATTTCCTCTCTACTAAGCCTTCCCATCTACTCTCACCCCCTCACCCCCTCGCTCCCCACTCCCCACCTCCTCCGCGTCCTCCAGCAACAGCATCCCCTCCCCCGTCCGCACCGCTCGACCCTCCGGCCCCAGGTCCACCAGGCTCCCCACCCCGGCCTTGCCGCCCTCTCCCCGGTCTTCCACCACCCTCGCCCGGCGCACGATCCACTCTCGGCCCTCGATTTGCCCAACCGCCCCCTCCATGCCCCACGCCCTCACCCGGTTGCGCGATTCCGCTGCCGGGCGAGCCCAGTCCAGCTTGCGGTCGGCCTCCGTCGTCAGCGGCGCATAGCTCGCACCCTGCGTTGGCTGGGGCCTCCCGGGATCTCCCGCCACCGCCGCCGCCAGGCCCTCCCTTAGCACCTTCGGCGCCACATCCCCCAGGTGCCCCGCCAGGTCCTCTATATACCAATCGGGGTCAATCGACATCACGCCCTGCGCCAGGATAGGCCCTGTATCGAACTCGGTTTCCATGCGGTGTATCGTCAGCCCGGTCTCTCGTTCGTCGTTCAAGATCTGCCAGAAGAGCGGGTTGGGCCCCCGGTACTTTGGCAGCAGCGCCGGGTGCGTGTTCACGCTCCCCAGCCTCGGCAGCGCCAGCAGCTCCGCGGGCAGACGCCACGGGAAGCCCGTCACGAAAATCAGGTCCGGCTCAAGCTCCCGCAACATGGACGCAAGCCTGGCCATGTGGCTGGTTACGAGCACATCCACGCCCGACAGCTTGTTGGCAACCACGTCCTTATAAGCCTCCGTCGGCCTCGCCCTCGGCCCCGGCGTCATAACCACCAACAATATCTCCGCCCCCGCAGCCTCCAACCCCCTCACAACCACGTTCGTCAGGTCCGAGGGCCGCGAAGAAAAATACACAATCCGCAACTTCCCCATCGAGGCAAACATCCTGGAAATCCTCCCGTGCTCAATTAGCAGCAAGCAACTATCTTGCTGCTCCCTAACCTTACCTTCTACTACTCACAGTTTCAAGGGCCAATAGGAGGAGCGCCGCCAAACCCAAAGTTACTCTTCAGCAAAGTGAAGTCGGGTGCGCTCACAAAGTTGTTGTTGTCGAAATCGGCTCGCGCATCATAGCCGGGGTCGGGCAAGCCGAGACCGTATGTCAGCTTCAGGACGTTAACATCGACCACGCTTACAACGTTGTCGCCGTTGCCATCGCCGGCCCTCTGTAGACCCATCTCAGCGCTTGTGCTCGTAGCTGATGACAGAGTCAGGGTTCCAGAGGTTGCCAGGTACTTCGGCCCTTTTGCCCTCCAATTGTACGTACCGTTGACCAGACTTCCAACGCTCACCGTGAACAACCCGCTGGCATCTGTTGCCTGGCTCGGGTAGTTAATCTCGGTAGTGCCGGCCTTAATCGTCAACGTGACCGGCAACTGCTGCCTTAGACTCGGCTGCGCGGGCGGACCCTGCCAGGTCACATGACCAACCACCACGCCCGGCACCACATGAACAATCTGATCTGTATACACGGCCAGATTGCTGACGACATTGTTGTGAGCATCAACTATCTCGGAGTCGCGATTGGCAGACGCAGGGGGCGAGAACTCCCAGTGGATGGTGGCATCGCCGGCCGTATTAGCGCAGAAGGTAATCTGCGCAACGCGGAAGTCACCCTGCACTGGAGGGTTGGTCAGCGCCCCCGACGCAAAAGCAATAGAAGCCGAAGGAGCTGTGATTCTCCCCAGGTTGCACGGGCTACTACTGTTGCACACCTCGTTCTGCAGAACCTCATCGAACACCGAAGTATCCGGGCTGATAGTGCTCGTCAGCACGCACCCCGCCTGCGAAGGGTTCACAACCTGCAAAATAGAGTTGGTGAACGTCAGGTAATTCTGAGCAGCGGCAATCGTATTGTCGCCGCTGTAGACTATTAGGTCCAGCGTGAACTTGCTACTCATCCTCAGCGTCATCGGCCCGCCGGGCTGGAAATACGAAAACGCATTGGCGGTAAACGGGGTGTTGGTGGCAGTGGGCGAATTCGTAACTGTCGGAGTATTGGTGAACGTCGGCGTGCGTGTCGGCGTGTAGGTGCGGGTGAACGTGGGAGTAACCGTTGGAGTGCTGGTAGCTGTGCCTGTCG
>JBJMMB010000170.1:0-6224 GCA_045805005.1 Chloroflexia bacterium | reverse complement strand
GAGATAAGGAATTGCACATTATCAGCGTCGAGCTGAAAGAAAGATAGGGGACAGAGGTGGACCTAACTGAGTTGAATGACTTTGGGCATCGTTATGCGAGAGCCTGGTGTAGCCAGGACCCCGACAGCGTAGCGGCGTTTTTTTCGGAAGGCGGCTCTCTGAGCGTTAACGATAATGCCCCTGCGGTAGGACGGGAGGAGATCGCCAAAGTTGCGCAAGGTTTCATGACCGACTTCCCGGATATGCGGGTGAGCATGGACGAGATAGAGACTCAATCCCAGCGTTCAGTGTTCCGCTGGACGCTAACGGGCACAAATACGGGACCAGGCGGCACAGGAGGTCGTGTTCAAATCAGCGGATACGAAGTGTGGACGCTTGGTCCAGGTGGGCTCATAGCGGAGTCCAAGGGCCACTATGACGCCGCCGAGTACGAACGCCAGATAAGATATGGGTTCGACGGGGGACCAACGCCGCCGCGCTCTTGACAGGTGCGGCCAGGAACGGCTTGTCATATTTGCCGGCTGAGCCAGGTGAGTTAGTTATGCATTCCCGGGGCGGCGCGCGAGGAATATTTCGCGGCTGTATTGGTCGCGGGCGATTTCGGCTTGGAAGCCCAGGTCCGTGAGGAGGCGGAGCCACGTGGCTCGTGGGAAAAGGCCGCAGGTGTGTTGGTCGTGCTCGACGTGGGTGGGGTAATTGGGGTCGCGGAGGAGGTAGGCGTAGTCAGTGGTGTAAGTTGTGTCGGTGGGGTCGGGGTCGTGGGTCCATTCGAGGTAGCGGAGGGCGCGGCCATCGGAGGCGTCGGTGCCGCCTTGGTCTGTGGAGGGCTCAAAGGTTTCCTGAACGTAGTCTGGGACGAAGAGGGCGAGGCCGCCGGCGGCAGTGTGCAGGTAGGCGGTCTGGAGAGCGAGGTGGAGGTCGTGGAGGGAGGTCATGTAGTCGATCGCGTCGTGGACGAATACGACGTTGAAAGTGCGATGGAGGCGGAGGGTACGCATATCGCCCTGGAGGTGCTCGCAGTCGGGGTTGAGGGCACGGCTGATGGCGAGCATCTGGGGTGAGAGGTCGGTGAGGGTGACCTGGGCGAAGAGGGGTTTCAGGTGGAGGGCCAGGCTGCCGCCTCCACAGCCTAGCTCGAGGAGTGAGGGAGAAGGTGGAAGGTTGGCGGACGCGAGGAGTTGCTGGAAGTAGGCGGCTTCATCGAGGTATTCGTCGGGTGGGGAGAGGAGGGGCCACCAGGCAGCGAGGTCGGCGTAGAGCTTCGGCATGGACATAGGGTTAGCCTCCAGTGTTGGGAGATACCAGGTACGGCAGGATTGTAGCATTGGGGTTGCGGTGGGTCAATGGGGCTGTGGTAAGGGTGGGGGTTTGGGATAAGTATTTTGTATAAGGGCAGGCTGTATAATCTTGGGCGTGGAACGGCGGTTGAGGATTGCGGTGCTGATGGCCTCGGCGGGGAGCCGGCTTGGGGGGCTGGAGACTATCGCGCGGGAGTTTGGGGCGGGGCTGGCGGGGCGGGCGCATGAGGTGACCCTGGTGACCGGGGTCGGGCCGGGGGCGGCTTTACAGGCGGATTTGAAGTCGGGCGGGGAAGGTTTGGGGCTGGTGAGGGTGTCGATGCTGGGGCAGGAATCGGTGGCGGCGCGGCTGGCGGCGAGGGTGAGGGGAGTACACCCGTCGATCGTGGAGGCGAGGACCTTTATGGTGGCGGTGCGGCGGTCGCGGCGGGCGATGGCGGCGCTGAGAGTGGCCGATGTCATCTCAGCGCACTTTGAGGTGGAGGCGGTTGAGGCGTCGAGGGGTTTGGGGACACCCGTGGTCTATTACTATCCGGGGCCGGTGGACCCTCGGCGGCTGGCGCTGTGCAGGCCGCGGAGGATGGTGGCTATCAGCCGGATGGTGGCGGAGTATCATGACAGGTTGGCCGAGAGGATGGCGCTGCCGCCCGTGGATGGGGTGGTGGTGCCGGGTGTGAGGGAGGAGAGCATCGCGGAGGGACCGGCGCCAGGGGTGGGCAAAGAGCCGCCGGAGGCTATTTTCACGGGGCGGCTCGATACGACGGGCGAGAAGCGAGTGGAGAAGCTGATCGAGTGGTGGCCGCGGGTGGTGGAGACGGTGCCGGAGGCCCGGTTGACGCTGGTGGGCGGGGGGAGCGCGCTGGAGGCGCTCAGGCGCGAGGTGGGACGGAGGGGGCTGGCCAGGTCGATTAGTTTGCCTGGGCCAGTGTCTCGGGGGGAGGTGATGGAGCGGTTGCGACGAGCGAGCCTATTCGTTTTTCCGTCGAGCTTTGAGACGTTTGGGGTGGCGCCGCTGGAGGCGTTGGCGGCTGGGCTGCCGGTGGTAGCGTCGGATATACCGGCACTGCGGGAGAGCCTAGCCGAGGCGGCGCTGCTGCTGCCGGTGGAAGACGATGGGCTGTGGATCAGTACGTTGAGAAGGCTACTATCGGACCAGCGCGAGCGCGTCGAATTGGCGACGCGAGGGCCGGCGCGGGCTCGCCAGTTGACGTGGGGGAGGCAGAGCGCGGCGTACGAGGCGCACCTGCTGGCGGCGAGCCGCAACGATTTCCAGAAAACGCATTCTTAAGGACGCCAAGACGCCAGGGAGTTATTGATTAATGAGGCCGGGACTGGCTTAGCGGATTGGCTGGGGGGCGGGCGGTACGGCGATGAGGGTGATAACGGCGTTGAGGAAGCGGCGGTTGAGGATGGTGACAGTGTAGCCCGCTTTGCGGAGGAGATCTGGGGTGCGGCGGTTGAGGTGGCAACCGACGATGGGGTGATAGATGGGGTCGGAGATATCGGTCAGGAGGCCTGCGACGGGATTGGGAGGACGGATATGTTCGAGGGCGAGGAGTTGGCCGGCGGGGCGCAAGACACGCCGGATTTCGGTAAAGAGCCGCGGGGGATCGGGGATGCCGCAGAGGGCCAGCGAGCTGGTTACGGTGTCGAAGCTGGCATCGGGGAAGGGGAGGGTTTGGAAGTCGGCTACCTGGAGGGCGACGGAGAAGGGCAGGGACGCGGCTTTGGGGCGGGCCAGGGCCAGCATGCCCTCGCTGATGTCGAGGCCTGTGAGGCTGGAAAGGTTTGCGGGGTAGTGGGGGAAGGTTGCTCCGGTGCCGACACCTAGTTCGAGGACATTGCCCCGCGCGCGTTCGAAGAGATCGGCGCGCAGGGCGTCTACCCAGGGCCGGCCGGCGGTGGTGTCATAGCGGGCGGCCATTTTATTGTAGATGCGCCGGACCTTCTCGGCTTCGGCCAATGTTAGTCCCTCCTCTTTCACCGCAATTATACGCTGCAAGCGGGTAATACATCGCAGAAGCGCAGAGTCTGAGCTAGCGCGGTACGCTAAAATGGAACGCTGGGCTCAGGTCCGGGTTCGAGTTCGGGCTCGGGTGTGAGGGGCGCTGAGGGGAGGGCATGGCGGAGGGCCTGGAAAGTGTAGGCGGCCCCAGCTACTCGGGAGAGGAAGCGGGCGGCGGCGGCTCCGTAGGCGGAAAATGGGGGGATGAGGAGCCAGCCGGACACGGCGAGGACGGCGACGCGCAGCCAGTCGGCGGCGGCGAGGACGCGGGGCCGGTTGAGGGGAAGGGCTATGAGGAAGAGAGAGGAAGTGGCAAGGTCGAAGAGCACGACAGGAGTGAGGGCCAGGAAGAGGCCCGTGGAGGGGATGTAGCGAGGACCATAGAGAAGGACAATGAGAGGCTGGGCGAGCAGGGCCACCACGGCGAGGAAAGATGCCAGGGCGAGGGAGCCCGACAGGACACGACGGGTGTAGGTCCTGATGTCGTTGGGGGTTTCGAGGCGGCTGGCGCGGGGCATCATTATAGTGAGGAGGCTCTGGTTGAGGGTGTCGAGCCTGAGGGCGAGGGCAAGGGCTACGGAGTAGACGCCGACGGCGGCCGGGCCGGCCAGTCTGCCGAGGAGTATGATGTCGCCCTGCGCGACTATGATAGACCCGAGCGCGGAGACGAGCATCCACTTGCTGAAGGTTAGGATTTCTCGCGTCAGGCTATCCTGGGCAGTGAACGCGTGGTGGGCTGCGGCAGGCAGCGCGGAAAGAAGTCGAGGAATGGGCTGCGATACCGTGCGCCAGGGAAGCCAGCCGGTGGGGAGGAAGAACCAGGCGGGGAGGGTACTGGCGAGCGGTAGGAGCACGTTCCAGGCGATGAGGCCGGTAAGGGTGAGGTGGCCCGTGCCGAGCAGCAGGAGGATGCCCGCGAGGGTGATGGCGGCGTTGAGGACCGAGGTTATGCTGAGGCGGCCGAACAGGCGAAGGGCTACGAGGACAGTGCCTGGGTAGCTGCTTATTGAGAGGGCGAAGAGGGTGGCGAAGCCAAGCTGCAGGTAGGGGGTGAGGTCGGGTTGGCCGAGGACGAAGAGTGCGATGGGAGCGGCCAGGAGGATTCCGAGGAGGGCCGCTAGGGAGCCCGTGAGGAGGCGCAGGGCCATGTAGGTCCGGGCGACGGCGTGGGCTCGGTCGGGGTTGCGCTCGCTGTGCTGGGCGATGAACTTTATGGCGGTGTAGGTGAGGCCGGCGTCAGCCAGGGTGCCGCAGATGGTGACGGTGGCCATGACGAGACCGAAACGGCCGAAGTCGATTGGGCCGAGGGCACGGGCGGAGATGACGTTGCCCGCGAGGCCCAGGAGCATCTGTGCGCCCCGGCCGCCGAGGGTGACCAGCAGGTCTGAGACAGCCCGCGTGGAGGCCACGGAGGAAAGGCGGTTCAGCAACGGCGGGGCCTTATGGGTACGTGCCCGCCGCGGGGGTTGCGGTTTCGGTGGGAGCGTCCAGGGCGTAGGTTATAGCGCGCTCCAGGCCTCCAGGGCCGAGGACCAGGGCCCGGCCCTCCTGCCACGCGTTGTCCCAGGCCTCCTGGCCGGCGGGCTCGGAACCCAGTTGGGCTCGGGCGGTCTCCAGGGTGCGGGCGTAGTCGGCTTGCTCGGCGGGCCAGACCTGGATGGTCAGCGTCTCGCGAAGGGCCTCAGTGGCGCCGAGGAGGTGGGCGGCTCGTTCGGGGTGGCGCTCCGCCGCGGCTACCCCGGCGAGGCCGGCCAGGCATTCGGCGATGCCCGCGCGGTCCTTGTGTGCGGCCTGGAGGCGCAAGGCTTCGATGAAGTGTTGCCTGGCATCTTGCGGTCTGCCCTGGGCGAGGGCTACGTGGCCAAGGTTGTGGAGGGACGCTGGAATGTCGGCTACCGCGCTCAGACGGCGCAATACGGCCAGGCTCTCCTCATAGGCTTGTTCGGCACGAGGGTAGTCGCCCTCCAGGCGGGATATGTCTCCGAGGGCGTTTAGCACGTGAGAGAGGACCCAGATATTCCCCACCTCCCTGGCTAGAAGGATGCTCTCGTCGTATGCAGAACGAGCCGCGGCCAGGTCACCCTCGGCTGAGGCGGTAGAGCCCCGCATAAAGAGGCCGAGGGCGAGGCCCCACTTGTCGCCCACCTGGCGCAGGAGCAATATGCCCTCATCGGCGGCGGCTCGCGCGGCCTCCTGCTCGCCAGAGTGAACGAGGCCGAGGCTGCGCATGAGGAGGGCGGTCCCCAGGTCGCGCCGGTGCTCGGGGCCGAGTTCGCGGAGAATGGATATGCTTTCTTCGATGTAAGCGCGAGTGGTAGGCCGGTCCCCCGGGTAGCCACTCATCAAGGAGGCGCCCATGAGAGCCAGGGCCCGGGCGCGGTTGCGCGCTTCGGCTCCGGGCAGGCGCAGGGCCTGCTTCAGTTCCTCGTAGCCTTCGTTGTGTTGGACGCGGAAGCCGCGGAATATCCAGAACGCGGCGCCGAGGCACAGGGCTGTCTGGGCGACATCGTGCTCAAGGGCCCAGCGCATGGCTGATTGCAAGTTGTCGTGCTCGGCCTCGAAGCGGTCGAGCCACATTTCCTGCTGCGGGCCCTGGACGCCCTCCCGGCCCTGGTCGGCCAGGGTGGTGTAATAAAGGGCGTGCTGCCGGTAGAACTCCTGCCCTGCGCCGGGCTCGAGGGCTTGCAATTGCTCTCTGCCGAATTCGCGGATGGTTTCGAGCATCGTGAAGCGCGGCTCAGGGCCTGCGGCAGAGGATGGACGATGGACGATGGACGATGGGTTGGAAGCGTCGATGGGGTCTGAACGCGGGGTGGACTGCTCTTGCCGCACCAGGCTTTTGTTGACGAGGGAGGCTACGCCATCAAGCACATCGAAGCCTTCGGCGGACGATGGACGAGGGACGAGGGACGATGGGGTTG
>JBJMMB010000169.1:0-9859 GCA_045805005.1 Chloroflexia bacterium | reverse complement strand
GCCCTCATGGTCATACACGCCGCCGGCCTGGTACCGGCCCCGCAGATGGAGAGCAACGGCCCCTGGCTGATGGTCAACGACAACTACCGCTTCTACTGGGCCATCTGGGCCGTGGGGGTAGCATTGGCGGTGCTCGGAGCCACCGCCCTCTGGGCAGCACCCTGGAAAGGACGCACCTGGGCTGCTGGGGCGCTCGCGCTGGTGCTGGTGATAGACCTCTGGCGGCTCCTCTTCACGGTCAACGGCGCCGCCCCCGCGAGCGAGTACTACCCCGACACCAGCTTCCTGCGCCAGGTGCGCGACAACGTGCCTTCCACCGAGCGGGTTCTGGTGGAAGGCGAGGGGATACCCGCCAACACCGCTATGATCTACGGCATACGCGACTGGCGCGCCCAGGACGCCCTCCTCACCGAGCGAGCCTTCCAGGCACTCCTGCTCCTCGACCCCAACCTGTCCAAGAACGGCTGGAACGCGTACAACGTATTCCTCTCGAACCTCCACCAGCCCGTGGCCCCGCTGCTCGGCATGCGCTATTTCATCTTCCCCACAGGCACCAACCCCAACACTCCCGGTCTCACCGACAAGAGCGTGCCCGCCTTCACCCGGCTGGCCTACAAAGAGGGCCTGGGGCTGTGGCGAGCCGAGGGCGTGCCCGGCTTCACCTACCTGAGCGACAACCTGCAAGCCGTCGCTGACGAGAAGGCCGCCAGGGCCTGGATGCAAGGGCTCGCGTGGGAGCAGACGCGCCAGTACCCGGCCATGGTCGAAGCCCCGGCCACGACCATCGCCTCAATCCAACCAGACCCGGCACACACCTCTCCGGGCAAAGCCGACGTAACCGAGTATACACCGGGCCACGTTCGCGTCCATGCATCTGCCGCACGCCCCGCGCTCCTGGTGGTGGCCGAGAGCTTCTACCCCGGCTGGCGCGCCACCCTCGACGGCAAACCGGTAGAGATCCTCCGCGCCAACTACCTCTCACAGGGCATCGTGGTCCCCACCGGTGAGCACACCATCGACCTCCAGTACGCCCCCGGCACTCTGACATACGGAGCCTGGATTACCGCCCTCTCGACCCTCGTGCTCTTCTTCCTGTTCCTGTGGGCTTTCCTCAAAAGGAAAAAGTAAGCCTGAGAGCCATCCAATCGCCTGAGGCAATTGGATGGCTCTTACGCATTTGACCGGCTGCGCGCCTCCTTTAAGAAGGCCCCAGCCCCTAACTTTAGGAGGCCATTCACAGACCCCAGGATGATGCGCGCCCCGCGCCGCACGAGATCCGACGCCTCCTCGCCCGTCTGGGCGGTTGTGCCCACAATCAGGCCCGCTCCTATCACCGTCTGGAAGATGGCGTCCATCTGCGACCGGACCTCATCATGGGCCGGTCCGTCGTAGAAGCCCATGGACATCGACAGGTCGCGAGGACCAACTATAAAGCCATCCACGCCCTCCACCCGCACCAGGCTATCGAGGTTCTTCACCGCTTCCACAAGCTCTATCTGGGGCAGCACCATGATCTGCTCGTTGGAGAAGCTCACATACTCCGCCTGCGGCATGGGCCCAAGGAGGTAGTCGTTAGCCCGCACAGGCGCGATGCCCCGCCGGCCCACCGGGGGGTACTTGACCGCCTCCACCAGGCGCTTCACATCATCGGCGTCCCGGATACCGGGCATCATTACACCCATGATCCCCACGTCGAGAAACTGGAGTATGAGCTTCGGGTCGGTGCTCCGCACGCGGGCCATAGGCGTCATGCCCACCGTTTCGCAGGCCCGCGCCAGGTGCTCAGCCTGAATTGGCCCGCCCACGCCGTGCTCGCAATCCACCATGTACAAGTCGAAGCCCAGGCGCCCCACCACCTCCACCACCATCGGGTCGTACACAGCCGTCAGCATCCCGTACACCGGCTCACCGCTCTTCAGCTTGCCCTTGACGACGTTCTCTATCATGTTTTCTCCTTTGGATCAAGAGATTGATGTAACGGTGGATGATAACATATCAGGCACATTTCCGTTTCCCGCCGAATATTGTACAATTACAGCAGTCCTAGCCCTACGAGCGACTATAGAGGAGAAGATTTGTGCGTACTACGATACCCCCAAGAGTGAGGAAGAGAAGCGTTGGCGCGTCCCGCTCCATGAAGGTTGCGGGCATGTTGCTGTTGCCTTTGCTGGTGGCGGCGGTGGTGGCCTGCGGTGGGCCTGCCGGCCCCGATAATACCCCAACACCCGCCAAGCCCTACGCCAACATGCCTGAGGGCAAGCCGCCCGGTTTGAGCGCCCCCGTGCCCGACCCCAAGGAGGCGCTAGAAAGCAAGGCCGCGGGCCAGTTGCCCGACTTCCTATCGCAGGCCAGCCCTGCCCAGCACGACCAGATAGCCTCCTACTACCAGGGGGCCGTGGACAACTACGACGCATACGGCCACATCCCCTGCTTCTGCGGCTGTGCCATCTACACTCACGCTCATCAGAGCCTCGCGCAATGCTTCATCAAGAACATGTCGGCGGACGGCCAGGTCACCTTCACCGACCACAGCATGAGCTGCGACCTCTGCCAGGGTGCCGCCAAAATGACCGTTCAAGGCATCGCCGCGAAAACTCCTCTCAAAGATATCCGCGCCGCCGTCTTCAAAAAGCTAAGCTACACCGGAATATGGACCGACACGCCCGCCCCATAAAATTACGAATTATGAATTACGAATTACGAATTAGATTTAGGCCAATTCGTAATTCGTAATTCATAATTCGTAATTCACGAAGTGAGAGTCCTTCACGTAATCCAGCGGTACTACCCTTATGTCGGCGGGTCGGAGCTCTATTTTCAGGAGTTATCCGAGCGGCTGGCGAGGGCGGGACATCGCGTGGAGGTGTGGACCACCGATGCGTGGGATTTAGACTATTTCTGGTCTCGCAAGGCCATGCGAGTGGGGGAGGCCGATATCAGTCGGCCGACGGCAGTCGGCGGTCGGCCGTTGGCCATCGACACGGGTGGAGTACTGCCGACTGCCGATCGCCGACTGCCGACTGACCATAAAGGCGTGACCATCAGGCGCTTCCCCGTGCGCCACCTGCCTTTCCCCTCGATTTACTACCGGGCCTGGCGCCGGGGCATGGCCGAGCTGAGCGACCTGCCCTTCAATACGGCTCCCCTCCTCTACAGGATGTCGCGCCTCACCCCGTGGCTGCCGGCCTTGCGCCGCGCCCTCCAAGCCCTGCCGCCCGGCGCGTTCCACCTGGTGCACAGCACCAACATACCGTTCGAGTCGATGGTGGCCGCCGCCGCCGATTACGCCGAGCGCGCCCGCATCCCGCACATCGTCACGCCCTTTACCCACCTTGGCGAGCCGGGCGACCGCTCGATTAGCCGCTACTACAGCATGCGCCACCAACTCGACCTGGAGCGCCGCGCCTCCCGCGTGATCGTGCAGACCCGCCTGGAGCGCGACTTCCTGGAGGACCTGGGCGTGCCCGCCCGTAAGATGGAGCGGGTCGGCGTGGGCGTCAACCCCTACGAGGTGGTGGGGGGCCACGGCGAGCGGTTTCGCCGAAAGTACGGCCTCGAGGGGCCTATCGTCTACTACATCGGGGCCGCCGCCTACGACAAAGGCACCGCCCACACCATCGAGGCGATGCGCCGGGTGTGGGAGCGGGGCATCGACGCCACCTTCGTGATGGCCGGCTCCACGATGCTCGATAAGTTCAAGCGATACTACGAGGAGTTGCCCGACGACGTGCGCGAGCGGTGCCGCTGGCTCGGCTTCATCCCCGACCAGGACAAGCGCGACCTCCACGCGGCGGGGCGGGTCTTCTGCATGCCCTCCCGCACCGACTCGTTCGGCATCGTCTACCTGGAGGCATGGCTCAACGGCGTGCCCGTCATTGGCGCGAGGGCGGGCGGCGTGCCCGAGATTATCGACGACGGGACCGACGGCTACCTGGTAGACTTCGGCGACGTGGGGGCCCTGGCCAACCGCATCCAGCTCCTCCTGGCCCGACCCGAAACGGCCCGCGATATGGGCCAGGCGGGCCGCCGCAAAGTGCTCGCGGAGCACACCTGGGACCACAAGATATCCCGGATCGCGGAGATCTATGAGGAAGCGGTCAGGGGTGAGGCTCTACTGGCCAGGGGCCGGGGATCAGGGGTTCGGGGTTAGCATCCGTCTACGACCCCTGATCCCTATCTGCGTTCTATCACTCCTCGTAAATCTTATCCCCCCTGTGCAGCCGCAGCGCGATGCTGTAGGTCTGGGCCTGCCCTCTTGTTGTGGGAGCGTGGGCGGCGAGGTAGCGTGCGGCGGCGATCAACGCGTTGTTGGCTTCGGGGGTGCCTTTCAGGAGGTGGTGAAGGTTGAACGCTGTCTCGGTCGTCTGGATGGTGTGGAAGTCGCGATTCTCGCGCACCAGCGCCGAGCCCATGGCGGCCAGCAGGCGGTCCTCCCGGTCGCCGTTGGCGAGCACCCGGGCCACCAGCTCTCCCGCCTGGTTCACTTGCTGCTGCTTATCCAGGAGGGCCGAGAAGTCGTCCAGCAATTGGTCCGAGTCGTCGCCCGGCCGGGGCTCGGGGATCCTGGCGGCGGGCACGTTGAGGAAGCGGTCGAGGTAGACGCTCATGGCCGCATCGAACACTCCCCTCAAAAGTTCGGGCGAGGGGGCCCGGCGGATGCCCATGTGGGCCGCGTTGGCGAAGCTGAAAGTGTGCAGCGTGGTGTCCCAGTCGGTGAACTCGTTGGTCGTGGGGAAGCGGGCGATGCGCAGGGCGGCGGCGTAGTTCACGCTGCTCGCCAGTTGCTCCTCGGTCGCCCCGGCCCGCAGGGCGTCCAGCAGCGCCGCTACGTTGCCCTCTGGGTCGTCCTCCAGCAGCTTGTTAGCCAGAGAAGCGCGGCTATCCCAGGTGCCACGGCCGGATCGCCCTTCGTCCAGCGCCTCTTCGATCCGGGGGAAGGCTGCCTCCAGGATGCCTACGAGGTCCACCGGATGGCGCCAGGCGTTGCTCTCCTCCTGGCGGGTGCCCTGGGCGATAAGGCGCACCACGCTGCTGAGCACGACCTCTGCCAGGCCCGCATCCCAACCGGTGAAGTCAAGCGACTCGAACGCCTTATTGACGAAATCGAGGGCGTGGCCGATCTGGATGTAGCGGTAGTCCGTGGCCGCCGTGTAAAGCATATCGGCCAGCTCGGCGGGGGTGGCCCCGGCCCGCACGGCGCTCACCACCACACGCTCGGCCCCCTCCTCGTCGCGCACGGCCAGGAACTGCCGGAGCCAGAGCTTGAGGGTGGGCACGTCGGGCGGGTCGCCGGGCAGGGGGTCGAGCATAAAGCGGGGGGCGCTACCCGCTGTCTCGCGGGCCACAGCGCTGAGCCCCTGGTAGAGCGCCAGGGGGCGGTCCTCGGGATCAAGGTGGGGCATCATGTTGGCGAGGCAGGTGAGCATCGTCAGCCCCTGCCCCCAGCCCATGTCGCGGTTGCGCACCCCGAAGTCGAGCGCTATTTCTAGGGCCTCGCCCACCTCCCCTCCGGCGGCCAGCAGGGCGACGGCGCTCTTGGCCAGCACCAGCGGGATGTCCTGCTCCAGGCCGTCGCGCAGACGGGTGCGGGCGTATGCGCGGGCGTCCCTCTGTGTGGAGGTGTCCACCCACACCTCATCGCCACGCACCTCGACCGGGAAAACCTGGGCGTCGTCGGCGAACTGGTCGAACGTGCCGCCGGTCTTCATGTCGAACCGTGCCTGGTGCCAGTGGCAGGTCAGGATGCCGTCGCGGCAGGTACCCCGGTCCAGGGGAAAGCCCATGTGGGGGCAGCGATTGTCGAGCGCGTGCACCTGCCCGTCGACGCGCCAGAGCACCAGCGTGCGCCCATCGACATGCACCGTTTTACGGCCGCCGGGCTCGAGGTCCTCAAGTTTGGCGGCAAACTGCCAGCGCTTCGCCGGCTGGGTGGAGGGGGTATGGGTTATCGTAGCCACGGGGATTTTCTCCTTGGGTAATCTGGTTGTTGAGATTATCTCCCTTTCATGGGGTCCGGCAGGGTGTGCCAGGAGCAATACGGGGTTGCTTGTATCAGCGCCCGGTAACCGGCCGGTGCGGTAGCATGGACGTGCCATTTCCTCCTCGGCCCCGCCTGGGCGGCGGATTCCGAGCACTCCTCGCACGAGCGGGGTACGCCCGCGAAGGCGGGCCACACGGAGATGTCAGGTGCTCGCCTCAGCCAGGGGGAGTGATGTAGCAATGAAAGCATGCCGGCCTCCTTAACTACCCCTATTTAACACCATAGCACGGTCCACCGCATCGGGCTGAGGGACACAAGTATCTACGGAATAAGGACAGGTTTGGACCCTGTCCTTTGGTACAGTTTCATGTATAATGTAGCGCGCCCTGCGTGGCCCCAGGCCCTCACGATGACTGAGTACAATTCTCCTGTATTACAACCCTCCGCGTCCATTGTCGTGGTAAGCTACAACACCTCGGCCCATATCGGCGCGTGCCTCCTCTCGCTGCTCGAGCTTGATTACCCACGGGTGGAAATCATCGTGGTCGATAACGCCTCCACCGATGGGAGCGTGGAGCTGATACGGAGCCGCTTCCCCGATGTGGAGGTGGTGGAGCTACCCAATAACAAGGGCTTCGCGGGAGCGGCCAGCGTGGGGCTGTTTATGGCAAGCGGGGATATTGTTGCCACCGTCAACCCCGACGCCATGGTGCACCCCGGTTGGCTGAGGGCGGTGGCCGCCACGCTCCAGTCGAGGGGAGATATGGGGGTGGTGGGCAGCAAGGTGCTCTATCCCGACGGGCAGACCATCCAGCATGCCGGCGGCACGCTCGACTACCCCCTGGCCACGACGGGCCACATTGGCCGCGGCGAGCCCGACCACGGCCAGTTCGACCAGGCACGCGACATGGAGTTCGTGACGGGGGCCGCGCTCGCCATGTGGCGCAGCATGGGCCGAGCCCTCAAGTTCTTTGACGAGGACTACTTTCCTCTCTATTATGAGGACGTGGACCTGTGCATGCGTGCCCATAAAGAGGGGTTGAGGGTGATTTACCAGCCGAAGGCGGTGGCGTATCACCAGGAGACGGCCACCCTGGACCGGGAGAGCAGCCGCTACTACACGTATTACCATGTGAACAGGCTCCGCTACATTATTAAGCAATACTCACCCGAGCAGGTGATGCTCGATTTCCTGCCCGCCGAGGCAGCCCGCGTTAGCGGTGACATGGCTCCCGAGGACCGCGATGCCTCGCTGGGCGTGCTCGACAGCGAGGGTATCGCGTATTCCGTATTGCGTAAAGGGGAAGAGGGTTCTACCACCCAGGCACAGGACGCACGCAATACGCAATACGTAATACGCAATACGCGCCATAAGCTCGATACTATGCAGGGGCACGTGGCCTCGGTTATGCGTGGTTGGCGCGTGCGAGAGCGGCCCTTCACCTCCTCCGTGCCCGTGCTTGGTAGCCTGGTGGTGAGCTTGCGCCGGAGGTTGAACAACCTCTCGACGCGTTGGTACGTGCAGCCGATCTTGCAGCAGCAGGTCGACTATAATGCCTCGGTGGCGCGCACCCTGCGGGAGATGTCCCAGCAGTTGGCCGAGCTACAGGCGCGGGCCGGCATCGAGGCGATCATGACGGCCGGGCTGGCCTCCCAGTGGAGCAACGCCTCGGTTGACAACCTATCGGCCGAGCTGGAGGCCCTCCGCGTGCGCGTGGAGCAACTGGAGCGTGAGGCCGGGAGCGTATTGCGTGGTACGTATTACGTTGAGGAGCAAGGGTAGTGGGTGCTCGTGCGACAAACTCCGACCCCCAACCCCCAACCCCCGACGTAAGTGCCGTGCTCGCAGAGTTGCGGGAGCAGGTGCGCGAGCGGCGTGCTCGCATGGCGATCAGCGACCCGAGCGACCCCCACGCCCTCAACCTGGCCGAGCTGCGGCGCAGCGCCGACGCTGTAAATGACACCTGGTTCGTGTCGGCCCACCTGCCCGTAACCTGGGATTTGCGAGTTGTGGGCAGGCTGGGGGCCTACATCAAGCGACTGGTGCGTCTTCTCCTGCGCTGGTACATCAACCCTATAGTCGAGCAGCAGAACCGCTTCAACTCGGCCACCGCCCGTGCCATCGTGGAGATAAACGCCTATCAGGAGCGCATGACCCGCGAGTGGCAAATTCTGGAGGAGCGGATTACGAAGTTGGAGAAAGAAAGGATGGAGGAGTGAGTTAATTACGAATTACGAATTACGAATTACGAATTAGTTTCAACCCAATTCGTAATTCGTAATTCGTAATTCGTAATTGCGCGAAGCGATGCGCATCGCCCTCTGCACCGCCCAAGTGCCTTTTGTTTATGGAGGCAACGAGGTGTTGGTGGACGGGCTGCGGGAGGCATTGGAGGCCCGGGGGCATAAGGTGGCCGTGGTGGCGCTGCCTTACAAGTGGTATCCGCGGGAGCAGCTGGTGTCGAGCGCGCTGGCCTGGCGGATGGTGGACATCACCGAAGCGAACGGTCAGCGCGTGGATCTGGCGATTTGCACCAAGTGGCCCTCCTACGTGGTGCGCCACCCCAGGAAGGTCACCTGGCTGGTGCACCAGTTCCGGCAGGCTTACGACTGGTTCGGTACGCCTCTCTCTGACTTCACAAGCTCGCCGGAGGACGTGCGGGTGCGCCGCCTTATCGCCCGCATGGACAACACGACCCTGGCGGAGAGCCAACGGATTTTCACCATATCGCGCAACGTCGCCCAGCGGCTGCGGCGCTTCAATGGCCTGGAGGGCACGCCACTTTACCCGCCCATCCGCTCAGGACTGTCACTGGAGCCCGGCCCCTACGGCGACTACATCTTCTCCCTTGGCCGCCTGGACGCCGCGAAGCGTGTCGACCTGCTCCTGGATGCGCTCGCCGAGGCTCCCGACGTGCGGGCGGTGATAGCGGGCACAGGGCCGGACGCGGACTCGCTTCGCAAACGGGCCGCCCGGTTGGGCCTCACCGCTCGCGTCGAGTTCGCCGGGTTCGTCTCCGACGAGCAGGCCTCGCGTTACTACTCGGAGGCCCGCGCCGTCTATTTCGCGCCAGTGGACGAGGACTACGGCTATGGCGCGGTGGAGGCCTTGCAGGCGGCCCGCCCGGTTATCACGACAACCGGCTCCGGTGGGGTGTTGGAGTTCGTGGAGGACGGGGTCACGGGCCTGGTAAGCCCGCCCGACCCGAAGTCCATCGCTCGCTCCCTGGCTGCCATCATGTCCGACCCCGGCAAAGCCGCCCAACTCGGGGCCGCGGGGCGCGAGCGGGTGAAGAACATCACATGGGACGCTGTCGTGGACGCCCTCCTTTCGTAAATTACGAATTACTCCCGCCTCCGGCGAATTACGAATTACGAATTCGCCGAAATCCAATTCGTAATTCGTAATTCGGCGTCAGCCGGAAGTAATGCGTAATTGAGCAATGCGATGAAACTGGCCTTTTTCACACCTCTCAACCCGATTCAGTCGGGCATCTCGGACTATAGTGAGGAGTTGCTACTTACGCTGGATGGGGCCACTGTGGGCGGGCGAGAGGTCGATGTCGATGTGTTTATTGACAGGGGGTACAGGCCTTCCAACGAGGAGATCGCCAGGCGGTTCGACGTGCTGCCGGCGCGCGGCTTCGACAGGGTGGCGAGCCGGTACAACAGCGTGATATACCAGATGGGCAATTCGCCCGCTCACGCTTATATATACGAGGCGCTCCTGCGGCACACGGGGGTGGTGGTGATGCATGAGTTCGTGTTGCACCACCTGCGGATGTTCATGGCGCTGAACCACGGCAGGCGCAAAGCCTATCTCGGCTTGATGGAGAGCCGGTACGGCGAGCAGGGCCGCGAGGCGGCGCGGCGGGTGAT
>JBJMMB010000168.1:0-4286 GCA_045805005.1 Chloroflexia bacterium | reverse complement strand
GAACTACCTGCAAGGCATCGTGGGGCCTTTCGCAGAAGACGACCGGGTGCTGGGCTGGGACTTGCACAACGAGCCGGAGTTCTACGACACCTGGAAAATGAAAAACGGCCCCGATACGGTAATAAACTGGGCCGCCAACTTTACAACCGCGCTTCGCGGGCTGGACAAAAAGCACCTGGTGACCATCGGGATGGGGCAGTACCAGAATCTGTGGGCACAATCGGCCGGGGGCAAGCGCCTCATCGACATAGTGGATATGGTGAGCTTCCACTGCTACGACGCAGGGGGGCTGCGAACGCAAATCAACGCAGTACATGCCAACACCAACAAACCGGTGCTGCTGGAGGAGATGGGCTGGCCCACCGGCCCGGCAGAGCTGACGCGGCCCAACGCCGTGTACGACGAGGCCACGCAGCAATTCCTCTACAGGGCGATGCTGGGCGACGCGAAAGCCGGCGCGCTGGCGGGCGTGATGCAGTGGACGTTGCAGGACTACCCGCTCGGCACGCCCGAGCACTACATCGCGCCCACCGTCGAATCGTGGTTTGGCCTGGTGCGCCGCGACGGCTCGTTCAAGCCCGCGGCTATCGACTTCCGCGACAGCTACCCCGCGCCTTCGCTGCCGAGCCGCACGTTCACCACCTTACCACTCACCCGATCCGATGGCTCGCCCGCTCAATAATGTATCGTTACCGGGGTGCCGTAGGGAGTCCAATTATACAGCCATGCAGCCGCGGCAGTGCTGGCGTTGACGCAGCCGTGGGACATCGGGTGGCCGAAATTGTGGTGCCAGTAGGTGCCATGGACTGCGTAGCCCGCGTAGAAGTACATGACGTAAGGCACGTTGGGCAGGTCGTAGTGCTCGCGCCCGACCCCACCCGTCATCCGGTCGTACCGCAGTTTGGTACGTATATAGTAGGTGCCGGTTACGGTGGGGTGCTTGGCTACCCCCGAGCTGATCCGAGTCCTGAAGACGGCCGTGTTACCCTGGTAAGCCACGAGGGTCTGGGTGCGCAGGTTAACGTCTATGCGCTTGCCGGTGTACGGCCTCGCGGCTACAGGCTTGGCGGGCGCCGGGGCCGGAGCAGCAGGCGCGGGGGCAGGGGCGGGGGTACCGGCCTGAGTAGCGCCCGAGCCGGTGGCGGGTGCGGCGGGTGCGGGGGTGGCGGCCTGGGGAGGCGGCGAGGTCTGGCCGGCGGTATCAGCCAGCCTGCTCGCCTCGGCCCGCCCGCCCGCCAATACCATTATTAGCAGCGCGGCAACGATTGCTATGTGCCAGGCTTTTAGGGTGCGCGAAGGCCTGTTCGCCCTTGTGACGATCTCCATAGTATGCCTCTTCTTTTACTTTTTGCTGATTATTGGGACTTTGAGAATAGCAGGAGGACCTGTACAGTTTCAGGATGCAAAAAGCGTGCCGTTTAGGGCTGATTGGATGGGAATGTTCGAGGATTGCTGTTGAACCTGTACTACAACGTCTGCGCGGATCGTCAAGGTTCCTGGAGGGCGAGGCTGGGCATCGTATCGCCTACCCAATAATTATAGCCAATGAGCTTGACGCTCACAATAGCCCGAAAGTATGCAAAACCAGGTCGCTACTTCCGGAGAAGCGGAGGGTCAAGCTCTGGGCCAGGTGCTCCAAATGGAGAGCTTTCTTCGAAATGCGGGTTTGAGCGGTTATACGTTAAACAGCACGTTTATCACGTCCCCGTCCTTCACAACGTAGGTCTTGCCCTCGCTGCGGACGGTGCCGTGCTTTTTGGCTTCGGCCATGCCGCCCGCGGAAATCAGGTCGTCGTAGTGGACGACCTCCGCGCGGATGAAGCCCCGCTCCAGGTCGGAGTGGATGGCCCCGGCGGCGCGCTGGGCCACGGTGCCCCGGCGGATCGTCCAGGCGCGCACCTCATCCTCCCCGGCGGTCAGGAAGCTGATGAGGCCGAGGAGGGAGTACGATTTGCTGACCACTTCCTCCAGCCGCGACGGCCCCACGCCCATGCTCTCACGAAACTCCGCGGCGTCCTCCGGCGGAAGCTGAGCCATCTCCATCTCCACCTGCGCTGGTATGCCTACCACGTCGGTGTTCTCGCCGCCGTAGCGCTCCCGGGCCTGCGCCTCCAACCCCGCCGCGTTGTCGAGGCCCTCCTCCCCCAGGTTGATCACAATGAGTACCGGTTTGGCAGTGAGGAAGCCGTAGTTGCGTACGGCTTTCTCGTCGTCCTCGCTCAGGCCCATGTCGCGGATGGGGGTGCCCGCTTCGAGCACAGGGCCGATGCGGGCCAACACCTCCTCCTCGTGCTCGCGCATCTCGCGCTCCGGCCCGCGCATCTTGGCTATCTCCGCTTTGATCCTCTCCAGCCGCCGCTCGATGATGCCCAGGTCGGAAAAGGAGAGTTCCAGCATCATGCTCTCCACGTCGCGGAGCGGGTCAACCCTATCGGTGCCCTCAGGCAGCGGCACCGAGGGGTTGGCGAAGGCCCGCACCACCAGCACCAGGGCGTCCACTGTGCTTATGAAGCCGAGCGTCTGGCGGGAGATCGGCTCCTTGGGATCGATGGGCTTGCCCGACACGCCCACCACATCGGTGAACTTCACGTCGGCGGGGGTGGTCTTACGCGGGTGGAACATGCTCGTGAGGACGTCGAGGCGCGGGTCTGGCACCTTGACCACCGCCACGTTCGGCTCGTCGCCCGAGGCGTAGGCCGAGGTCTGGGCGTGGCTGCCGGTGAGGGCGTTGAAAAGGGTGGTCTTGCCGCTCTTGGGCAGACCGATGATACCTAAATTGAGAGCCATCGGCACAACCCCGCTTTCTTAAGTTCTAATGTTTGAGTTTTCAGTTCGGAATTCCCCCATTTCCCTCATGTACTTCCAGCCGCTCAGGGCGGGCGGTTCTATACCCAGTTGGGTTATGATGGTTGAGATTTGTGTTCTGTGCTCGGTCGAGTGGTTGAGTACCTGGACCATAAGACCGGCGAGCGGATATTCGAAAATCGGCTCCCCCGGCCGCGTCACCCGGACGAGGCTGTCGGCCCGCGCCGCTATCGCCAACCCCAGCAACTCGTCACCTGCCCAACGCACGCCCTCATTAAGCGCCTCGAACCCTCGGAAGTCATCACCCGGGAGCGGCACCGCCGGTAGCCTGTCCGTTGCTAGATTCACGTAGTCTACTTCGCTGCTAACAAAATGCACGAGAGTATCGCGTATGGAACCGAAGGAGCCAATAACCGTAGCATCTAGCTGCTCTTCGCTCAGGCCCGCGCAGAAGTCCAGCAATTTCAGGTTTGCCCAGGTATTATGGTTGAACAGCCTGGTCAGCACGCTTGTATCGCCTGGTGTATTTTCCGGCATCCTCACTCTCCATCAGAAATCCGGCCTGGGGTGCAACTGCGCTTCGGTATTATAACGCTTCACGCTTATTTTTGAGTTGGGTCCCAGTAAAGAGTGCGCACTTGATGTGCCTAACAAAACCGTTCCCTGTAGGGGCGAACCTTGTGTTCGCCCTCTGGCCTTTGTGCCTGGGGGAGAGGGCGAACACAAGGTTCACCCCTACCCGCCATGATTCGCGTTCGAGTGTTGTTAGGCACTCCTAGCATCACGCTGGCTGGCACAATCATTGCTGTTACCTCAGTCTGGATTCGGCAAACCTCAACCGCCCCCTTCCCCGCGACCCACGATAGATGGGCGTTGCCATTATCTACTAAAGGGGCGAATCAGCAATAAAAAGAGAGTAAGCAAAAGAGATAGGATGTGAGATATCGATTATGAACAGATGGTTCTCGAAATTTGCCACGCGAGTATCGGAGTTGTCGGGCACCAGCGCCGCCTTTCTTGGCGCGCTAATGGTAATGGTGATCTGGCTGGTCACGGGCCCAATCTTCAACTACTCGGATACCTGGCAACTGATAATCAACACGATCACGAGCCTGGTCACGTTCCTCATGGTCTTTTTGATCCAGAACGCCCAGAGCCGGGACACCAAGGCCCTGCACGTGAAACTGAATGAAATCATCCACGTCATAGGCCCCGCCCACGATGAGCTCATCAACGTGGAGAACCTTACCGACGACCAGTTGGAGAAGATCCTCCATGCCTATGTGAAAATAAGCCGCAAGAAGCACCAGGAAGGCGATATAGACCGGGCCATCGCCGAGGCTGTGGAGACGGTCACCGAGAGAGTATAAGATCTAAGAAACTGTCTGAAAAGGGGTGACGGTCAGGAGGGCGAGCAGATAAACTTGGAGTGTGACCAACCAAAGTTACCCAACCGACCTGACTGACCGTCAGTGGGAGTG
>JBJMMB010000167.1:0-35963 GCA_045805005.1 Chloroflexia bacterium | reverse complement strand
GGGTGTTGGTAGGTGTATAGGATGGCGTGCCAGTTACCGTGTAGGTGGGGGTATTTGTTGGGGTGTCCGTAGGAGTATCAGTGGGGGTGTCCGTGGTTGTATTGGTGGCTGTACCAGTGGGTGAATGGGTGTTGGTTGGAGTAATTGTAAGTAAGGGGGTTTGAGTGGGTGTATGGGTGGATGTGGGTGTAGGAGTAAGAGTGGGCGTCCTGGTAGGACTATCCGTTGGAGTGCCAGTCGATGTGTTCGTCGATGTCGGAGTAACCGTTGGGGTATTGATGGGCGTGTTAGTGGATGTGTTGGTTGGGGTGTTCGAGTGGGTTGGCGTGATGATAGCGGTGCCGGTGGGTGTGCTGCTTGGCGTAGACGTTGGGGTGATGGTGGGCGTGTTCGTGCGGGTTGGGGTAATCGAAGGTGTGTCAGTTGAAGTGTTGCTTGCAGTTGGGGTGTTTGTGGACGTGTTAATCGGTGTGGTCGTGGGTGTGGTGGTTGGTGTGCCGCTCGACGTATTTGTAGGCGTAGTGGTAGGGGTGTAAGTGGGAGTTGGGGTGATCGTTGGAGTGTTGGTCCGTGTGGAAGTTATGGTCGCTGTATCGGTGGAAGTAGGAGTGATCGTGGGGGTGTTGGTCCGTGTGGGTGTAGCGGTGGGAGAGCTGGTCGGAGTGCTGGTTGATGTATGAGTGGATGTTGTGGTGTTTGTCGGGGTGTTAGTGGTCGTGGGTGTATTGGTTGGTGTATTCGTTCGCGTATTGGTGCGGGTGTCCGTGGGCGTATTGGTCCGCGTAAGTGTGTTAGTAGGGGTATTGCTTGGGGTGGAAGTGTTGGTTGGAGTACGGGTGGGCGAGAACGTATTGGTGGGGGTGCTTGTCGGCGTATTGGTGGGAGTGGTTGTGGGTGTTATCGTGGGCGTATCGGTTGGTGTGTTAGTCGCTGTGTTCGGGGGCGTAGGGGTATTTGTAGGGGTGTTGGTGGGCGTATCGGTGGGTGTGTTTGTAGGGGTATCGGCGGGCGTGAGAGTGGCGGTGGGGCACGGCTCGCTCAGTTGCACGGTTACGTCGTCTATGTTCCATCCTACCTCTCCGCCGACGGTATCTGTGCCCTCCCGGAACCGCACCAGGATGCTGGTGCCCGCATACGCCACCAGGTCTATCTGGGCGGGAACGTATACGCTGCCTCCCACGGAGCTGTTGGCAACGAACGCCTGCCTGCCCGCTAGCGGATTGGAGCAGCATCCGGAGATCGTGCCGCCGTATCCTCCTATCGTGAAGGTTGGAGTGAGCCAGCTTGCGCCCGCATCGGTGGAAATCTCCACCACCCCTCCATCGTAGAAGAAGGAGCCGGACTCGAACCTGTATTTGTGCCAGAAGCTGAGCGAGGCGGTTATCACATCGGCGGGTATGGCTATGGGGTCGGTGTTAACCAGTTGCTGGTCTGATAGGTTGGCTACGTCGGGCACATACGCCGAGTAGGTACCCGTTCGGGGAGCGGGCGAGGTCACGGCACTCCAACCGCAACCGCCCGGCACGCAGGTGGGCACCACGCTGCTGAACGCTCCCAACGAACCGCTACCTCTCCCCTCGAAACCCTCCTGGATAGCATCTGTAGGGTCACACGCGGAGGGGCTCTCGGCAGCCGGCAGTAAGCGACCGGAAGAAGGCAGTGTTTGCCCGCCGGGCGCTGCTGACTGCTGACTGCCAACTGCCGACTGCCCGCCGGTGGGGACGCTGAGGACGCCTGGTGCCAATGAAGCCATTGATGCATTGCCGCCGGAGGGGTTGTTCCCATACACGGCGCTTGGAGCGGGGCCTGTGGCGAACGCCAGGGCCAGAAGCACCGGAAGTGCCAGCAGTAGCAGGGTCGCGAGAATCGACTGGAGATGTGGGGCGTATACTCTCCGCCGGGTCGAGCCGGGCTCAGGAGATGTCGGCTGATCTGGCCGCGCGGTGTGGCGCATAAAGTTTCTCGTACCTTTCGCTAGATGCGATTCTCGGCGGTTACAGCTTTTAGTTTCGGGTAAGTGGCGAGTAGGATGGGGCTATTGAAAAACCCACGTGTCGTACAAAGTGTGTCGTGGGGTGGGTTGTCTGCTTAATCGGATCGGGTTTAGGTCGACTTGACACTTATGTTGTTTACGGGTACAGAATAGCATCCGGGTGACTTTGCGTATCAGAAAAACACATTCATTGGACTTCGCGGCAACTAATTCACAATACCTTGACACGCCGGTCCTGCTGCCGTTATCTTAGGGTTATGTATCCCCTGTTTGTGTTCGGATCACTCGGGTTGACGGTAGGGCTGGCCTGGGTCACTTACCAGAGCGGGCGGATACTGCGCGCGCTGCCGGTAAGTGAGAACCTGCTTCTGGCCCCGGTGGAGAACATGGTCAAGGGGATAGTGGTGCTGCTGTGCATAGGTCTGGGGGCGCTCAGCGGCGTGCCTTTCAAGCAGTTAGGCTGGACGCTGGACAATGTCGGGCGCGACGTGGGGCTGGGGCTCATCCTTGGGTTGGCCACTCAACTGGTGGCTAACGGTGCGACCACGCTGGCCATTAAGGTGTGGGGCAAGCAGATATATTCCCCGGTAGTAATGAAGAACATCATGCCCCGCACCCGGCCCGAGTGGCTGCTGGTGCCCGCCGCTCTCGGCCTGGCGGTACTGCTCGAAGAGCTACTCTTCCGCTCGCTTCTCCTCGGCGGGCTCGGCTCTACGGTGCCCATTCCTCTGCTCGTGGTAGGCTTCAGCGCCATCTTCGGCCTCATGCACTCTCCCCAGGGTGCGCTGGGCGTGGTGCTCACGGCCATCCTGGGCATGTGGCTCTGCCTGCTCTTCCTCTGGTCCGGCGGGCTGCTCCTCCCCCTCACCGTCCACTACGTCATCAACTTCCTCCAGCTCCTGAAAGCCCAGGACGAGCAAGCATGGCTGGACAGCTACTGAGAACCGAGTACCGAGTACTCGGTACTCGGTACTGAAGCCACGTGTATGACCCGGAAATCGTTCGCCATTCGCCACCTGAAGCTTAACGCGCCCGATGAGGATACGGCTCGGAGATATATTCTGGAGTGGCATGCGGCGGATTTGTACCACAGGGTCGGCGAGTTCCCGCACCTTACTTCGGTGGAGCTTTTCCGCCGCGAGGGGCCCCTGGAACTGGAGATAGGGTGTGGGACCGGGGAGCACCTATGCGATCTGGCGGCGGAGCGGCCAGAGGTCAACTTCGTGGGGATAGACATCTCCCTGAAGTCGCTGCACGCGGCGGTCGAGCGAGCGCGGGGGATGTCGCTGGACAACATTAAGTTCATCAAGGCGGGGATACAGCTTGTCTACCCTCTGCTGGAGCCGGGCTCGTTGGGGGCCATCTATTTGCATTTCCCCGACCCCTGCCTGCGCCCGAAGTACCGCAAGCGAAAGGTGTGGGGCCAGGCATTCCTGGACCACGCACATGACGCGCTCGCGGAAGGGGGTCTGCTCAGCATCATGACCGACGTGTCGCCGCTTTTCATTGAGATGCTAGCTCGGGTAGAGCGGGACCCGCGCTTCGAGAAGACCCACGCCGAGCGTTACCTTTCGGGCCCCGATACCTCAGTCAAGTCGCGCTACCAGGCCACCTGGGCGAAGTACGGCATTTACCCGATGCGCTTCGTGGTGAGGAAGAAGTAAGACTCCTGTAATATTTGCGCGCGATTTCTTTATTTTACGTTGCTACAATATACCCATGACACCTGAATTGATCCTCTTCGTCTTCCTGGCGGGGGTGGCGACCGTGGTATCGCCCTGCGTGCTGCCTGTGCTCCCGATAGTGGTCTCCACTGCCTCCACCACGGCCCCTGGTGCAACGGGCGACCGCCTGCGCCCCCTAGGTGTGGTGCTTGGCCTCGCTGTGTCGTTCACCTTCGCCACGTTGGTGGCCGGAGCCGCGGTGCAGGCGCTGGCCCTGCCCACTGCGTGGCTGCGCATCCTGGCGATCGTGGCCCTGGGTCTCTTCGGCCTGTCGATGCTCTTGCCCGCGTGGGGGCGGGTCATCGAGCGGCTCCTCAGTCCTGTTTCGCGAGTAGCGGGCAGCGGCGGCCGCCGCTCCGGCTTCGGGGGCGGGCTGCTCATGGGCATGGGTCTTGGTCTGCTCTGGACCCCTTGCGTTGGCCCCATTATGGGCAGCGTGATCGCGCTGGCCGTCCTGGGTGGCCTCTCCACCTCCACCGTTGGTATAGGCTTCGCGTATGCCCTCGGGGCCGGAGTGCCCATGCTGGCAATCGCATACGGCACTCGCGGTCTCATCTCCCAGACCAGGAGCCTGCGGCCCCATACCGAAGCCATTCAGCGGGCCTTTGGAGCACTCACCGTGCTGGCCTGCCTCGCGCTTCTCCTCGGCCTGGACGCCAGGATACAAGCGGCCCTGCCAACGCAGTGGGCCACGGCCCTGACAAGCTTCGAGCGACAGGAGCCCATCCAAAAGGAGCTAGACAAGCTGGAAACGACGGAAGGCAAAGCCGCCTCCCTCCCGCCCGCGCCCGCGGCCATGCAGCCCGCTGAGCCAACCGCTACCGCAATCTCTCCCACGGCTGCTCCCACTACAGTCATGCCGGCATCCGCAGAGGTGGCACAAGATGAAAAAGTAAGCACGAGCATGAGCATGAACGCAAACCCCAAATCGGTCGCCCCGCCCCACCCTCCCCTGGCCCTCAAGGACCTCGGCCCCGCGCCCGAGCTGAGGGGCTTGACCGAGTGGATCAACTCCGAGCCGCTGACGCTCGAGGGGTTGCGAGGCAAAGTGGTGATAGTGGACTTCTGGACCTTTGGCTGCTACAACTGCCGGAACACCGAGCCTTACGTGCGGGCCCTGTACGACAAGTACAAGGACAAAGGTCTGGTGGTACTGGGCATCCACTCGCCCGAATTCGCCTACGAGCGCGTGCCCGATAACGTGCGCGCCGCCGCCAAAGAGCAGGGCGTCACCTGGCCGGTAGCCCTCGACCCCGACTTCAAGACCTGGAGCGCTTATAGCAACCGCTACTGGCCCGCCTTCTACTTCATCGACGCGAAGGGGCACATACGCTACACCCACTTCGGCGAGGGCGACTACGACTACCACGACAAGGTGGTGCAGCAACTCCTGAGCGAAGCCTCCAACCAAAACTAAGCAACCGCCAAAACGACGTCCAAAACGACTTCCGGAAAACACAAAGACGCCAAGACGCCAAGATTAAGAAGGGGTTTGGCATCGCAGAGACGCGGAGAGCGCAGAGACCTTTGTTATTGGGCTCTACGCTCTCCGCGTCTCTGCGGTGAATTAATAGCCTGGCGTCCTGGCATTATGGTTCTCCTTAGTGAGCACCGGGGTGCAGGGTGGTGGGGCCGATGGGGGGCGAGCCGGAAATGCCGAAGTTGGCTTTCAGGAGGCTGAAGTCCAGGATGGTGACCACGAGGTCGCCGTTGAGGTCGGCGCGGTCGTCGTAGCCAGGTTGGCCGGGGCTCTTGCCAAACGAGTTCCTCAAGATGATGAAATCGAGCGAGGTTACCACGTTATCGTTGTTGCAGTCCCCGACCAGCAACTGGCCGACCTCCAAGCTCGTGCTGGGACTGCCGGTGAGGGTGACGAGGCCACTGACGGACAGGAATTTCGGGCCTTTCACCCGCCAGTTGTAAGTTCCCAGGGCCAGGCTGTCCAGTGGTACAGTGAATATGCCATTGTTGTCGGTCGTGGCGGTGATGCCGGGTCCCGGCCACTCGTAGGCGGGGCCTCCACTAGCCAGGCGCAGGGTCATGGTGACGGGGCTCGATTGCCTGGGGCTCGGCTGCGAGGGGCGGCCCTCCCAGTTGAGGTGGGACACAAGCACCTGAGTAGGGGTGGGAGTGACAGTAGGAGTGGCAGTGGGCGTGAACGTGGGAGTGGCGGTGGGCGTGAACGTGGGGGTGGTGCAGAGCGGCTCTGTGAATGTGAGCCTCAAGCCGCTGTGCAGGCCACCCGTGTTACACTCGAACTGGATGAATTGCCCTCCTGCTCCGTCGGCCTCGGCGCCCACGGTTGCGCTGCTCCCCGACTGGTCCACCTGGCCGTAGATAATGTCGAACCGGCCACCGGGCGAGTTCTCGTACAGCCTGACCTCGAAGTTTGACACGCCCCCGCCGAAGTAGTTGGTGCGCCACTCGATGTTGAAGATGCGATCAGGCGCTATCCCGCTGACCGATGTGTACACGCCCGCGCCCGGGGAGGCAGTGTTAATGTCGTCCCAGTAGGGCATGATCGACGGCCCAAGCGCCGGGTAAGGGAGGCAGGCGTTCTGGTACTCGAAGTCGGCGGATAGGAACTGCAAGTTGCCGTGTGAACTGGCGTGTACCAGGCCGTAAGTCTGGGTGTAGAAGCTTACGGGGAAGGGGAGTGCGATCACGCTCACGCAGTCGAAGCAGTGATTGCCAGTATCAAATGTGCCGGGCACGATGACCGCCCCCTCCGATTGCTGTATAGCGTAATTGGCCCCAGGACCGCAGGCGGGTGTGGGGGTGCGGGAGAAGGTGGGTGAAATCGTCGGGGTGGGTGTGTAGGTGGCCTCGCCGCAGGTGTAGGAGCGGAATGTGAGCTGCATACCTGGGCTGAGGACGTTGGGCAGGGTGCAGGTGAACAGGGTGTAGGCGCTTCCTGTTGCGCGCTGTACTCCTACCGCGGCCCCCTGGTTGGCGCTCAGTTGCCCGTAGACGATGTCGAACTTATCGACCCCTTCATAGAGGCGCACCTCGAAGTTGACATCGCCCCCGCAGGAGGTGCCGCCGTACCAGCAGGCCCGCCACTCTATGTTGAAAATCCGGTTGGGGGCTGAGCCGGTTACCGAGGTGAAGATGCCGCTGGGCACGGTGCCCGTAATATCGGTACGGATGTCAGTCCAGTGGGCCAGGATGGTGTAGTCGAGCGCGGGGTTGGGCAGACAGCCCAGGTAGGCCACGCTGCTGCTGGCGAACTGCAAGTTGCCGTGCGAGCTGGCGCGAACGCTGCTGAAAGTCTGGCCGTAAAGCTGTACGGGGAAAGGAAGTGAGATCAGGGTAGTGCAGTCGAGGCAGTGGTTGCCGACATCAGTGGTGCCAGGCACGATGGAAGCCCCGGTCGATTGGTCGATAATATAGTTAGAGCCCGGCCCGCAAACGGGCGATGGGGTGGCCGTGGGGGTGGGGGTAAAAGTAGACTCGCCGCAGGCGTAGGGGCGGAAGGTGATCTGGGTGCCGGCCCGCAGGCCGCCGGTGTCGCACAGGTACTGGGTAAGGGTGCTGCCCGTGTCCTTCTGTATACCTATGGTGGCGCTGCTGCTGCCCTGGTCGATCTGCCCGTAGATGAAGTCGAACTTATCCTGGTTTTCGTACAGCCTGACCTCGAAGTTGGCCCCGCCCGCTACATAGGTGTAGTTGGTGCGCCACTCTATGACGAAGGTGCGGTTGGGTGCGAGCCCCCTGGTGGCGATAAATATCCCCGTGCCGGGGGCGTTGGTGCGCACATCGTCCCAGTAAGGCATGAGGGAATAGCTGAAGCCGGGGTTGGGCAGGCAGCTATTCTGGTAGGCGATGTCGCCGCTGGAGAACTGCATGTTGCCGTGGGAGCTTACGTTGACCGAGGTAAAGGTCTGGCCGTAGAGCTGTACGGGGAAAGGGAGGTAGAGGGTGGTGGAGCAGTCCAGGCAACTGTTACCAATGTCGGTCAGGCCCGGCTGTATGGGCACGCCCTGGAACTGCTGGGTAACATAAGATGAGCCCGGTCCACATTCGGGCGGCGGGGTGGGAGTAGGGGGTGTGCCGGTGGGGGTGGGAGTAGGGGTGAAGGTGGGAGTGAAGGTGGCCTCGGAGCAGTTGTAGGGGCGGAAGGTGAGTTGCAGGCCCTCATGTGGGCCGGTGGTGCCGCAGGTGTACTCGGTGTGCCGGCTCCCCGTGTCGCGCTGCACCCCTATGACCGGATAGCTGCCCGGCTGGTCGATGTGCCCGTAGATCAGGTCGAAGCGGTCGGTGCCCTCGTACAGGCGGGCCTCGAAGTTGGCAGTGCCGTTCAGGGTGGGGGCGTTATTGCCCAGACAGCAACCGTAGCGGGCGCGCCACTCGATGTTGAAGATGCGGTTGGGGGCGAGGCCGCTGACGGAGGTGTAGAGCCCGCAGTCGCTGCAGTTGAGCGTCTGCGTGTCGAGGTTGATCCAGTATGGGAAGATGGTATAGTCGAAGCCCGCGGCGGGCGGGCAGGTCGGGTTGGTGCCGTTGGGGTTGGCCACGAAGCCGATTGTGCCGTTCGAGCCGATGATGGCGTTCGTGAAAGGCCGGCCGTAGAGCGAATAGGTGAACGGCAACGCAAGGTTGACCGTGCAATCATCGCAACGCGAGCCGGAGACGAAGTCCCTGCCCGGCACGACGGTAGCCCCCATGGATGGAACGACCACGTAGTCGGCGCTTGCCACGCATGGGCTAGGCGTAGGAGTGGCAGACGCAGGCGTGGATGTAAAGGTGGGGGTGTCGGTGTCGGTGTCGGTATCGGCAGCTATCTGTGAGGCCTTGGTGGAGGCCGGGGAAGCGAGGGGCGTGCCGGTGATCACGGGCGCGGGGCCATGTGGGGCTGCGCCATACATCGGGTCGCGCGCGGACCGACCCGCCGAGGCGAACGTGCCGCCAAGCACCAACGCAACAGCTAATATCAAAATTGCCGGCGCCAGCCACGCCAGCCACCGAAGGTGACCGGGGGCAGTCCGGATGGCACGTGTCGCCATCTGCTCCCCTGACTCTATCGCACAACAGCGTGTTTTCGACTTGCCCGGCGCCCACGGTAAAGAATCGAAAACTCGCTACCTCTTCGCACAAGCAGCACCTGACTGCGACCGAACAGCAGCGAACAGGGCCAGGAGCTATAGAAGCTCTAGCGAAAGGTATGAAAGAATACAAGGATACGAGTCCGAGGGCAGGCCGGCGGGCGAGAAGATAAAGTAATAAAACGCTCGCGAACGCCGGTAGCGCAACGCGCATACCTGAGTGAGCTAATTGTAACAAGGCTGCATACCTAAATCAAGAGAGTATTAACGCATTGTCAAGAATTCTTAAGGCGCAATCCTTGAGATGCATGTATAATTTCTTGGAGGTAACGCCATGACTAAGAGCTTATCAGATCTTCCTTTGGTTCATGTAGCGCATTTCGACGGAGCCTTTGCTAACGGGCAGTTGTCCGCCGTCATGGCTCGCGAGGCCATAGAGCACGGCCCGATCTTCCGGTGGGTGGGGACATCCGGGCCGGAGGCGGGGATGACTCGGGTGTCGATGATCGGCCCCGAGGCCAACCGCTTTGTGATGAACAGCCACCGCGACCATTTCAGCCACGACCTGGGGTGGACCCCATTGCTGGGCGAGGTGTTCGGTAAGGGTTTGCTCAACATGGACGACCCCGAGCACGCCCGCCACCGCAGGATGTGGAACCCGGCCTTTGCCAGCGGCTACATGGACGCCTACCTTCCCGTGATGCAGCGGGTGATCGAGGAGCGCACCAGGCAGTGGCCCGAGCGCGAGTGGGTGGACCTGTACACCGAGTCCCGTGAGATCACCTTCGACATTGCGGCGGCCGCGCTGGCGGGCTTCGAGACGGGCGAGCAGGTGGACCGCCTGCGCCAGGTCTTCTACGCGATCCTCCACGGCTTCGATGAGAGCGAGGAAACCTGGGACGAGTTCGAGGCACGTTACTTCGCCATGCGCGACGAGTCGATAGCCATGCTGCTGCGCATGATTCACGAACGGCGTAACGCGCCCACTGAGGAGCGCCCCAAAGACGTGCTAGGCCAGATCGTGCACGCTCGCGACGAGAATGGCGAGGCCCTCAGCGATGGGCAGGTGCTAGCGCACCTCAACATCCTGCTGGTCGCGGGCCACGAGACCACCACGACCCTCAGCGCCTGGGCCCTCTACCTGCTGTCCACCCTCCCGGAGCATCGAAACCGGGTGATAGCGGAGCTTGACGAGGTGCTGGGCAAGGGCGAGGACACTTTGTCAGTGGAGACGGTCAGAGCCATGAAAACGCTCGACAACTTCGTGCGCGAAACAGGCCGCCTCTACCCACCGGTGATCAACGTGCCGCGGGGTGTGCTCAAGGAGTACGAGTTCGAGGGGTACACCATACCGGAGGGCACGCAGATTCGCCTCTCGCTCGGCGGCTGCCATCGCCTGCCCCATGTCTTCGAGAGCCCCGACCGCTTCGACCCCGACCGTTTCGCGCCCCCACGCGAGGAGGACAAGCGCACGCCATACTCGCTGGTCACCTTCGGCGGCGGTCCCCGCGTGTGCATCGGTCAGCATTTCGCCAATGTGGAGACAAAGGCGCTGCTGGCCCACGTGCTGCGCAACTACCGCCTGGAGCCGTTGGAAGGCCAGCAGCCGGTCCACGCAGGCTTCTTCAACGCGTTCATCCCCAGCGGTATCAAAGTGAGGGTGGCACGCCTGTAGGCTTTTTGCAGCGCAGGGTAACTTTGAGCGGGCGCACATGCTTACAGACAAAATAGGGGAAGGGAAGATAGTTGGGGGACACCCCCAAACCGCCGGCAGGGAGCCCCCTGCACCCCTTTGCCAATGAAGATAAGGGGATGGGGAAGCATTGGGGGCACCCCCAACCCCCCGACAGGGAGACCCCTGCACCCCTTGGGGAAGTGGGGATAATTGGGCTCCAATGCCCCAACCCCGGCAGGGAGCACCCTACATCCACTCATGTTGGGGAGGGGGAAGGGGGACTACCCCCAAACCCCAGCAGGGTCCACCCTGCACCCCTTGGTGAAGTCAGGAACACTCTAAGCTGCCGGCAGGGAGGAGGCTGCTCCCCTTTTCCGGAATTGTGGATACGAAGGCGGAGATATGATGGAGGAGGATATAATATGCCTCCAACCCTATGAAGCTTCTCTGCGATTGCTGCGAACAGTGGACCTCGTTGCCCGCGGACGGGGGCCCTGGCAAGCGCCCTTACGCCCCTTGCGAGCACTGCACCGCCCCCCTACAGGTGGATGACCGTTATGCCCGCTGCTCGCACTGCAACTCGTTCTACCTCGCCGCCTACGGAGAGTGTCCCCTCTGCACCCACGCTGTCGCAACCGTGCTCCCTGAAGCCTCCCAGACATTCACAACCGAGGCTCAACAGCGCAAATCCCGCGACGGCCACTACTACTGGCAGCTCTATTTAGACTACCAACTCCAACCTGCCGAAGCACCTACCGAAGACCCCACGGCCGCGGCCCCAGCCAACGGCCACGCCCCGGCCCTACCCCTCAACGGCTACACTAATGGCAACGGCTACTCTCCCACCAATGATCCGGGCGCAACAGGTGGGGCACCGGCTAACGGGCCTACAGATTCAGGATTAGAGACGGCAGGAAATCCAAAACCCAAAACCCAAAATTCAAAATCTGTTGATTTGGCCGTAACCGACTCGATGCCCATGACGCTCTTCAACGACGACGAGGCGAGCGCATATAAGGGGGACGCAGCCCCGGTCAAGGTCTCGGCTGGGGCCTTTAACGAGTTCGAGTACGAGCTAATCCAGGACCCCTCCCGCCTGGCCGAAGTTGCTGAATTGCTGGCCCAGGAGAGCGTACTGGGCGTCGACACCGAGACCACGGGCCTCGATCCACACACGGTGCAACTCCTGCTCCTGCAGGTCGCCACGGCGGACAAGGTGTACATAGTAGATTGCAAGCGCCTGGTCCCCCTGGCCCTCAAGCCCATACTCGAAAACGCAAAAGTGCTCAAGGTAGCTCAGAACGCCAAGTTCGAGTACGAGATGCTCAAGCAGCAGACGGGCATAACGCTCTCGGGCCTGTTCGACACGATGCTTGCTGAGCGGGTGCTCACATCGGGCATCAGTCGCGAGATTTCTCTAAAGGCGATAGCCCAGAAATACCTCGAAGCCACCCTCGACAAGACGGTGCGCGAGGCATTCTACAAGGTCGCGAGCCAGGGCGACGCCTACCTGGAAGATGAGCAGCTTCACTACGCCGCCCGCGATGCCTTCATCATGGTTCCCATCCAGCAGCGGCAGCTACCCGAGCTGAAGAAGCACAAGCTTATGCAGGTGGCCGAGCTGGAGTTCCGCTGCATACCCGCGGTGGGTGATATGGAGCTGGCGGGGGTCAAAATAGACGAGGCCGGCTGGCGCAGGATCATCGATCAGGTGACCATTGAGCGAGACAAATCTGCCGCCGAGCTTGCTGAGATTCTCGAACCTACCTCTATGCAGGCCACTATGTTCGGCATCCCCTCCATCAACCTCAACTCGAATGTGCAGCTCATCGAAGCTTTGTCTAAGCTGGGAGTAGACCTGCCCGATTCAATGGAGGCCACTCTCGTCAAATTCGACCACCCCGCCGTAAAGAAGCTCCTCGAATACCGCGGCCATGAGAAGACCCTGTCAGCCTTCGGTGAAAACGTCCTCAGCCTCATCAACCCCAAGACAGGCCGCATCCACCCGGATTTTAACCAGCATGGCGCGGATACGGGGAGGTTTAGCTGTACTAAACCCAACGTGCAGCAAATACCGGCCACCTCGGACTTCCGCAAGTGCTTCGTGGCACCCGAGGGTTACAAGCTGGTGACGTGCGATTATTCGCAGGCCGAACTCCGTATACTTGCGGAACTTAGCGGCGACGAGGGTTTTGTGAGCGCTTTTCAGTCGGGCGGCGACCTCCACTCCCTCACAGCCTCGCAGATGTTCGGCGTGCCCCTCGAGGAAGTGTCGAAGCCTCAGCGCTCGGCGGCCAAGGCCATCAACTTCGGGCTGGCCTACGGCATGGGTCCGGGTGGCCTCGCCCCGCGCCTCGGTGTGAGCCTCGACGAAGCCAAGGAGCTTATCGCCCGCTACTTCAAGGCCTACCCTGGCGTCCAAAAGTGGCTCGAAAAGGCCGCCAAGGACGCGGTCCGCCTGACCTACAGCGTCACCACCCTGGGCCGCAAGCGCTTCTACAGTTTACCGGACGAAAGCCTGAAGCGCCTCAACGAGGATGAATACCGCCGACAGATAGGCGCAATCGAGCGCCAGGGGAAAAATAGTCCAATCCAGGGCTGCGTCAGCGGGAATACTCGCATTTTTGAGCGCACCAACGGGTATATCAAGATCAAAGAGCTCTCCGGCAAACAGGTCGAAGTTTGGGACGGCACTAAATACGTGAAGGCCTCCGTCTTACCTAGCGGGAAGAAAAAGCTCGTCAAGATGACTCTGCGCGGTGGGCATTACATCGAGTGCAGCCCCGATCACAAATTCTGGGTGGCGTGCAACAATGGGTATAAATGGGTGTGGAAGTGGAAGACGCCCGCCGAGATACGCAAGGAAAACAGGGTCTGCTTGACCAACCCCGTCCCTGATTGGCACTTGCCGTTGGATATCGGAGTCGCTGCGCACAGCGAAATCCATAATGTCCACCGGGCTTGTATCACGCAAATACAAGATCGCGCTCACCAAGGGGAGTGGTTAGGCAGGATAGCCTCCGATGGTTGTGTGAGCGACAAAACGGTGGGGCTCATGGTAGCGGAGCACGAAGAAGCGATTCTTGATCACGTGACGTCGATAAGTTCTCAGCCGGGCCACATTTCCCGGTCAATCAGGGTGAACGAGAAACAGCCCAAGAGGTTTCACACCTTGACGATAGGCTCCCGTGGATTGGGCAAGCAATTACTATCAGTGCGCGTGAAGGACAGAATTCCCGCCTTCGTTTGGCGGGATAGCACCCTGCTGTCCTCTTACCTCAGAGGCCTGTTCGATGGAGACGGCACCGTTCACCCTGACGGGGCCATGCTCACATTCGGGCAGGGCGATAAGCACCTGGAGTGGGCGAGAGAGGTTCAGGAAGCCCTTCTGCTGTTTGGTATACGCAGCAGATTATCGGTGTATACCAATAAGCACATGCGTATCAACCTGCGGGTAATGAAAAAGGACATGCCCCTGTTCTGTGAGAAGATCGGCTTCATCAACCCCACGAAGCAGGCGAAAGCCATGCAGATCAAAGCCGATCGCAGGCAACGCATAAGCCCCCAGTATGGGATGGCGCAGTTGGTCGATACAATAGAATTCACTGACGAGTGCGTGGACATGTACGATGTGGTGAACAGCGAAAGCGGCCAGTTCATGGCTAATGGAATGGTTGTCCACAACTCCAACGCCGACATGACCAAGCTTGCCCTCATCTTCCTGCGCTCAGACCTCAAGGACTGGGAGGCCCGCACCGTGAACACCGTGCACGACGAAATTGTGGTGGAAGTGCGCAACGACCAGGCCGAGGAAGTGAAGCATGTGGTGGAGCATGCTATGGTGCGGGCGGGCGAGGTAATCCTCAAGAACGTGCCAATTGTAGCCGAGGCCAGCCTGGCGGACTACTGGTCCAAGTAGCCTAAACTTCCCTTCGTTATCACCTCCGCGGGGAATCCCGTATAATATTCGGGTGTGTACCGGCGTTCAGCTACTAGAAATGGACCTCGCATGACCCGCACCGTTCGCGGTTTGGCTGCTTTCACCGCTCTCACGCTCATCGTCGCCCTGTGGATCGGCCTCGCGCCACGGGTGCTGCTGCCCGGTGGAACTCCGGACGCGGGGCGGGCTGGGCTGTCGGTCCCCGCCGCGCAGATCGAGCCGGGGAGCATCAGGCGGGACGTTACCTATTGCACGGCGGGCGGCGTCGACTTGAAGTTGGACCTGTATTTCCCGTATGCCTTCGAGGACAAGCCCTGGCCGGTGGCGGTCTTCGTGCATGGCGGGGGTTACACGAGCGGGGACAAGAAGTCGGTCGCCGTGGGCGGCGGGCAGCTACGGGACCGGGGCTACCTGCTTGCCTCGGTCAACTACAGGCTCGCGCCGCAATACAAGTGGCCCGCGCAGATAGAGGACGTGAAGTGCGCCGTCCGCTACCTGCGGGCTAACGCCGCCGCCTTGAACCTTGATCCCAACCGCATAGGGGCCTTTGGCGATAGCGCGGGCGGGCACCTGGTGTCGCTGCTCGGGTTGACCGGGCCAGATGCCGGGTTCGAGGGCACCGGGGGCTACGCCTCCCAGTCGAGCCGCGTGCGTGCCGTGGCCGATTTGTACGGGCCCGCAGACTTTACCGGCTTCAACCTCGGCCTATATAGCCCGGACCTCGTCCAGTTGATACTTGGCACCACCCCCGCGAAAGCCCAGCAAACGCTCAAGCGGGCCAGCTCTGTCAACTACGTTTCCGGCGACGCGCCTCCCTTCCTGATTATCCAGGGCGACAAGGACCAGATCGTGCCGGCCTCTCAGTCGCGGGAACTGTATGACAAACTCAAGGAGGCCGGGGCCCCGGCTACCCTCGTGATGGTCAAGAACGCCGGGCATGGCTTCCTGCCCGCCGGGGGCCAGATCGACCCCTCGCTCCTCGATATCGGCAAGACTATAGCCGATTTCTTCGACGCACACGTTCGGAATGCCCAGAGCGGCGACCGCTATTTCGCGGAAACGGGCAAGAGCCTGTATGGAAGGTTCCTCGATTACTGGAACGCCCACGGTGGGCTCGCCCAGCAAGGCTACCCCATCTCGGAGCAGTTGAAAGAGACCTCCGATACTGACGGCAAGCCGTACACGGTGCAGTATTTTGAGCGGGCGGTCTTCGAGCTACACCCGGAGAACACGCCGCCCAACGACGTGCTCCTCTCCTTGCTCGGCAGCTTCCGGTATAAGCAGAAATACCCCAACGGCGCGACAGGTCAGCAGCCTAACACCGCTCCCGGCTCGCTGCTCTTCCCCGAGACGGGTAAGCGGGTGGAAGGCAGGTTCCTAGAGTATTGGCGGGCCAACGGCGGGCTGGCGCAGCAGGGGTATCCTATATCCGATGAGTTCCAGGAGCGGAGCGACCAGGACGGTAAGACCTACACGGTGCAATATTTCGAGCGGGCGGTGTTCGAGTATCACCCTGAGAACAAGGCACCCTACGACTTGCTCCTGTCGCAACTGGGCACGTTCCGCTACAAAGTCAGGTACGCCGCGGGCGGAAAGTGAGCGCTGATAGTATGAGACGACCCCTGGCTCTGTTGGCGGCGGCCTGCTGCCTCCTGGCCCTCTACGCCTGCGATGCAGGCGTTCCTCCCACGCCCACACAGGTAGACCAGCCCGCCGCCCAGCCCCCTGCGGTCTCCTCGCCCGCGCCGACCCTCACTCCGGTGCCCGCAGCCACCTTCACCTCTATCGTCCAGGCCACCACGGCATGGGTGCCGCCCACCGCCCTCGCGGGCACCGCTATCCCCGGCGCGGAGGCCACCCTCACCGCCGGCCCGGCGTTCAAACGGACCCCACTGACCATAACCAACAGCCAGGGCGAGCAGGTGAGGATGACGGTCGAGGTGGCCGACACGGAGCCGGGCCGGGAGTTGGGCCTCATGTTCCGCTCGAGTATGCCGCCCGATGAGGGGATGCTTTTCGACTTTCAGGGGCTAACCACCAGCGGCTTCTGGATGGCCAATACCATTCTGCCCCTCAGTATAGCCTTCATCGACAAGGACGGCAAAATCATCGGCATCCGCGATATGAACGCGCTAGACACCAGTACGGTCGACGCTCCCGGCCCCTACTACTACGCGCTCGAAACCAACCAGGGCTTCTTCACCGCCCACAACATAGTAGAGGGCAACCAGGTGACTATCGGCGCGACGCAGAGCGTGGTCATTCCGGGGATGCCGGGTTGCCGGTAGGGGATGAGTTGGAAATGTAGGCCCGATCGGGCTTTCCTTGTGAAGGTCCGTGTAGTCAAAGCTTATCTCAAGGCTAGTCCGCTATTCGTCGCGGCGCTATTCCTGTTGGCTGCTTGCGATTCCCCTCTCCAAAGCGGCCCGACACCTACACCGATGAGTCCTCAGCACTACTACGAAGAGGGGCGAACTTATCAGGATAGCGGAAACTACAGTAAGGCGATAGCCAGTTATACGCAGGCCATTAGGCTAAAGCCAGATTATGTCGAGGCCTTTCGTGGGCGTGCGCGAAGTCACTTCCTCAAGGGTGACTACGAGCAGTCAGTTAATGATTACACGCTGGCTCTCCAACTTTCTCCCGATGCCCGTACTGACGAGGCCCGCGGAGACGCTTACACGCTGCTGGGTAGCTATAACAATGCAATCGCGGATTATGATGACGCCATACGACTTAATCCGCAATACGTCGACGCATATCAGGTTAGCGCGCCTGCGAATCTGCTCCTGGGCAATCTCGACCTCTCTATGAGTGATAGCAATGAAGCAATCAAGCTAGATGCCAAGAATCGGTACGCTTATGACATACGTGGGAAGGTCTATGCGCTGAAAGGGGATTATGACCAGGCCATTCGAGACTACGAGAAGTCGCTAGAAATTGATCCGAATTATGTGGGCGCTTACAGTGATAGAGGTCTCGCTTATGGCAAGAAAGGAATGTATGATCTTGCCTTTGCGGACTTTGACCGCGCTTTCCAGATAGGTGGGGACGAGGACTATGTCTATTTGGCGCGAGGACAGGTCTATGCCATGCAAGGAAAGAAAGACCAGGCAATTGCCGACTATCGTAAGGAATTGAGCCTAAATCCCGTGCCCTGGAACCGCCAGCATGCGACCGATGAACTGGAGAAATTAGGCGTCAAGTGAATGCGAGAGACAATGCGTAAACCGGGGCCTAGGTTTCACGCTTTACACCCGTTGCTCCCGCCACGACTCTTTGATGCCTTCTCGCAGGCTTGCTGAATCTTATCCTCCACACCACCGCCATCGCCTCCAGGACGATGCGGCTGTTCATTTTGCTGGTGCCTACCTTGCGGTCCACGAAAATGATGGGGGTTTCCTTTATTTTGAAGCCCATCTGGTGGGCCCGGTGGGTTACTTCTATCTGGAAGGAGTAGCCGTTCGACTCTATGCTGTCGATGTCGAGCGCTTCCAGGACGTCTCTGCGGAAGGCCTTGAAGCCGCTGGTCAGGTCGTGGTAGGGCGAGAAGAGGATCAAGCGGGCGTACTGCGAGCCCCCCTTGCTGATGAACTGGCGCAGCAGGGACCAGTTGCGCGTGCCGCCTCCCTTGATGTTGCGGGAGCCGAGCACCAGGTCGGCCCCTGCCTCTATCTCCCGCATGAACTGCGATAGGTGAGCCGGATCGTGGGAGAAGTCGGCGTCCATTTCGAAAAGGACGTCGTAGCCGCAGGCCAACCCCCACTTGAACCCTGCCGAGTAAGCCCTGCCCAGGCCCTCCTTGGCTTTCCGGTGCATGACGTGCACCCTGCCACGGTGCTGCTGCGCCAGCCTGTCGGCAAGTTCTCCGGTGCCGTCAGGCGAGTTGTCGTCCACCACAAGGATGTGGTACGGGCCTCGCTCAAGGATCTCTTCAACGAGCGGCTCCAGGTTCTCGATCTCGTTATAGGTGGGCAGTATTATTAATGTTTTCAACCTGAATATGTACTCCTCAATTGGGGATCAGGCGTTAGGGGTTAGCCGTTACCGTTAGTGTTTCCCCGCGATCCCTGACTCCTGATCTACGATCCCTGACCACTACGTATAACGTGTACAGCAGCGGCAAGGTGTAAATGGCTAGCGCCGAGCTTATTTGTATCTCTCTTATTGTGGTGCGGTTCCACAGCCAGATGTAGTCCCAGACGAAATAGTTGGCTACACTTCCCAGGCAGAACAGCATCGTGCGGTTGACGTTAGTCAGCCGGGCGACCGGAGCGGTGAGGGCCACCAGCCAGATCAGGTACCAGGGCTGGAACCACAACGATGCGAACGCCAGGTAAAAGAATATGATTTCGTAGAAGGCTACCAGGGTTCGATCCACAAGGGCTCGCCTCTCCTCGGGAGTCCTCGCGTTTCCGCCCAGAAAGATGCTTATCCCCCAGCCGACCGCTACACCGGCGGTCAGCGCCAGGGCGATATTGCGAACCAGGCCCTCCGCCGTCTTTATCTTATCATTTGTGTCCATGCCGAGGTCGTTTGTTAGCACATCGAGCGCCACTTTTGGCAGAGATGCCGTAAACAGAGTTTGCCGCCCCAAAGCTCCGATGCTGCTGGTGCCCGTCCAGAAGGGCGCGTATAGCATCAACGCCAACCCTATGGCAATAACCGTGCCCACGGCCAGGGTGGAGAAAGCGTCAAAGGTAGTCCTTCCGCCCTTCGCCCTATCCCTCAAGATGGCGGCTACCGCCGCGGGCGCCAGGAGCACGGGCACAAACTTGGCCAGGGCCGCGGCCATAATGGCGGGCAGCACCAGCGCGCGGCGAGCGAGCGCCATGAAATAGACCGCCGCCAGCACAAACATGACCATAATGGCGTCGTTGTGGCCGTTACCCGGCACTTCGAACAGCAGCAGCGGGTTCCACGCGAAGAAAAGAGTGCCCCTCAGCGCCCAGTCCGGCCTGACGACGCGCAATATCCCATAGGTGAGGGCCACGCTCACGCCGTAGGCCACGGTCACCAGCAGTTTGAACACTATCAGGTTCTTCCAGAGGTCGCTGCCCGCCAGCAGGCTTGCCCCGGCGGCAAGCAACTCCCAGGCCGGGCCGTAAGGCGAGGGGTCGCCGCTCCAGGCCACGTACGCCTTCAGGGGGTCGTTCACGATCTTGTCCGGTATAGTCGTGAATGGGTTGAGCTGGTAATGGGCGGTGAGGCGCGCGCGGAAGATCTGGTCGAAAAGGTCTGCGGCCCCCACCGGGTACATAAAGATCAGGTTGATCGCGAAGAAGGCGGCGAACGCGCATACCAGCAGGATGCCTATCCTCCTGAACCGGCGCGAGCTGTTCGCTGTTGAAGGGCACAGGTGAAACGCCAGGAAGTAGCAGGCGAACAGCACGATCCAGGTGAGCGCCCACTCGTTGGCCGACCTGGCTGTATGCCCGCTTATCTTTGCCAGGTCCTGCAACGGCTGCCGGTAGTAGTCTTGCAGGAGATATGGGCGCACGAACCCGAGGTAATATGCTATCCCGGATACGCCGCCCAGCAGCACTATTCCTGAGAGCGCCAGCCACGAGTCGCGCGGCGGCTCCACGGTTTTGGGGTCGGGGGCCTGGGTCTGAGGGTCGTGGTCTGCCAGGGAGCCCGCCTCACCGAGCGCGGCGTTCGGGCTTCCGGCCTGGCTAACAGTAGAACTCATTGATTAGGTCTTCCCACGTGCGAGATATTATAGCATGTGTGGGCCCAGGAGGCAGGAGGCAGGGGTCGGGGTCTAAAAAGCAGTTTTACAAGCAATTTACATCCTGGCAACTTTGCTTTTACGCTCGCGACCTTATAATGCCTGTAAGCTATGAACCAGCACCCTGCCGCGTCCCTGCCAATCGAGAATTTAGCATCCGACCTGGGTCGCGCCCATCGCTTGCTTTCGCTCGCCCTGGTCACCCTGGTGTGCGGCGTAGCGGTGGGCGTGACCTGGGACCGCGCCTGGCATGCCAGGCACGTCTTTGAGACCTTCTACTCCCCTCCTCACCTGTTCGTGTATTCGGTGGTGGCGCTGGCTGCTCTCATGGTCGCCTCGATGGTCTTGCGACCCGGAATCCGGTCGTGGTTCGGGCAGGAGCTCAGCCTGCCGCCGGTGCCCTTTTCCGTGCCTGGATCCATGATCATACTGGCGGGAGGCTTCTTTACGCTTGCCCTGGCGGGTCTGCTCGACAACCTGTGGCACACTAGCTTCGGCCTGGACGAGACGAGTTGGTCGGAGCCCCACGCCATGATCAGCTGGGGTCTGCTGGTCGTGTGCCTGGGGTTCGCGGCCTGCCGCCTGGCGCTGCGGCCCTACCGGCCGCTCCGGTGGTACACGGTCCTGATGCTCGGCTACCTGGTGCTCGCCGTGTCAGCCGCCCCCTTCATGGGCCCGCTCTACCACAACAACACGCCCGATAGCGTGCGGGCGGTAGCGGCCATCCCAACGCTTGTGGCCCAACCCGCTGCCCAACACACTTTTGCGATATACCTCCAATGGAACCTCGACAGGACCAACTTGCTCCTGATCCCGTTGGGCGCACTCTGGGCAGGCGCTGTCCTGGCCTTCGTTCGCGGGCTTGACCGGCGAGCCTGGGTTTTCCTTACGGTCGTCTCTCTATGGTCGCTCGTGGCCTTGCTGGGCGACCGTGCGACGGCCCGCCGTCTCGACCAGTTTGTCCCCACGTCTCACGACCCGGCATCCTGGCTGCCCCTCCCCCTCCTGCCCGCTGCCATAGCAATAGTCATGCTCATTAGGGCTCGCGTGCCCGAGCGCTGGGCGTGGCCCGCCACGGGCCTGTTATTCGGCCTGCTAACCACTCTTACATGGGGAACATTTCCCTTGGGCTACCTGGCGATAGCCGCGGCCGCACCCGCCATGGCCGCAGGCGCCCCCCTCGGCCGCCAGGTCTATCGCGCCCTGGAGCGCCCCACCGTCTGGGGCATCCGGGCTCTCCTTCTAGCAGGCGTAACGGTTCCGCTTCTGGTAGGCGCGATCGATCTCTACGTCCGGGCAAATACCCCCTGGCGTTGAGGGTCTATCCTGCAGGCCACGGAACAGGCCAACCAAGGATTTGGAACCGCATAGTGAGGGGTTGGTGGGGTGAACAAGGAATGAACAATTCCCCATTTTCACCATTTTTGGAGATTCTCACGCGTGAAACGGTGAAAATGGGCAATGCTAGATATTTATCTAACTTGCCACTTAGGATTAGAAAAGGCTGGGCTCCAATCCCCAAGCGTCCGGCAGGGGAACCCTGCACCACTTGTGTGGGGAAGGGGGAGAGTTTGGGGGACACCCCCAAGCCCCCCGCCAGGGAGACCCCTGCACCCCTTTATTGTGGAGATAGTTGGGGACACCCCCAGGCCCCGGGCAGGGATGGGCCTGCGCCCCTTTGTGGTATTGGGGAAGGCCCTAGCCTCCGTGGAGTTTTCGGACCAGGGCGTCGGCCACGTCCGTGGTGCCTTTGGCGGTTGGGTCGTCGCGGTTCGGCTTCAGGTCGTAGGTGACGTCCACCCCCGCGGCGATGGTTTCGTCGAGCGCTCGCTCCAGGCGATCGGCAGCCTCGCGCTCTCCGATCCAGCGGAGCATCATCACCCCCGAGAAGATCATAGCCATCGGGTTAACTTTGTTCTGCCCGGCGTAGCGGGGGGCGCTTCCATGTATCGGCTCGAACAGGGCTACGTCTCCCCCAATATTCGCGCCGGGAGCCAGACCCAGGCCGCCCACGAGCCCCGCGGACAGGTCCGATATGATGTCCCCGTAGAGATTCGGCAGCACGAGCACGTCATAAAGCTCCGGCTTCTGCACGAGCTGCATGCACATGTTGTCCACGATCACGTTGTCGAACTGGATGCCCCGGTGCTCGGCGGCGACCTGCTCTGCCACCTGGAGGAAGAGGCCGTCGGTGGCTTTCATGATGTTGGCTTTGTGCACCGCAGTCACCCGCTTGCGGCCGTTCTCCTCCGCGTACTTGAACGCGAACTCCACGATCCGCCTGCTGCCCGAGATCGAGATCGGCTTTATCGAAATAGCCGAGTCGGGCCGGATCTTCGCCTGCTTGGCCTGCGATATCCACTCTATCAACTCGCCCACTTCCTTCGTGCCCTCGTTGAACTCGATGCCCGCGTAGAGGTCTTCGGTGTTCTCCCGCACCACCACGAGGTCCACGCCGGTGAAGTGCGACCTTACCCCCCGGCGGGTCTTACAGGGCCGCACGTTGGCGAACAGGTCCAGCTCTTTGCGCAGCGCCACGTTGACCGAACGGAACCCCTTGCCCACCGGCGTTGTGATGGGCCCCTTAATAGCTACCTTGTTGCGCTTCACCGATTCGATCACTTCGGGGGGCAGAGGCGTGCCCGCCCTGGGGATAACCGCCTCACCCGCCTCTACTACGTCCCACTCTATCGATACACCGGTCGCATCGATCACTCGCTGCGTCGCCGCCGAAATTTCGGGACCGATACCATCGCCGGGGATGAGAGTTACACGATGAGCCATTGCTTTACTCCTTGGACTAGGGACCAGAGATCAAGGGTTAGGGACAAGGGTTGCAGGCAGACGCTGACCCCTATCCCTTGATCCCTAATTTCTGAATGGACCCCTGATAGGCATGACTATTGTACCATAGATACGTGTTGACACCCCAAGATTGGGGGTGCTATACTCGCAAAAAGGGGCGCCTGGCGCGCTCGCCCGGGCGTGTTCGTGTGGAGATGGCCCGGGATTTGTAGTTATGGTGGGGGCCCACGCGGCGCCTGCCCGGAGAGGCTTTTATCACTCTTGCCGGCACTGCGAATATTACACCTGGCCGACATTCATCTGGGAGTAGAAAACTACGGCCGCATAGACCCCGCAACGGGGCTTTCTACCCGCCTCCTGGACTTCATTAAATCGCTCAACGCAGCGATTGATTGGGCGCTCGAAAACGACATCCACCTTGTCGTGATCGCGGGCGACATATTCAAGAACCGCGATCCCACCCCAACGGTCCAGCGGGAGTTCGCGCGCCTCATCCGCAGGCTCTCCGAAGCGGGCATGCCCACCTTCATAGTGGTCGGCAACCACGATGTCCCCAACACCTGGAAGCGCGCCAATAGCGTCGAGATCTACTCGGTGCTCGCCGTGCCCCAGGTCACCATAGCCCACCAGCCCGGCTTGCACGTCATCGATACTCGGGTGGGCAAGGTGCAGGTGGTGGCTCTCCCCTGGCTCTCGCGCTCCTTCGTGCTCAGCAGCAGCGACAATCGCAACCTGAGCCCCGACGAGCTGAATCGCAAGACCCTGGAGCTTATCGAGGAGTTCATCGACAGGCAGGTGGAGGAACTGGACCCCACCCTCCCCTCCATACTCGTCGCGCACGCCTCTGTCCAGGGGGCGGTCTTCTCGTCCGAGCGTGACATCATGCTGGGGCAGGATGTGGTCATACCAAAATCTATCATCGCGAACCCGCGCTTCGATTACGTGGCGATGGGCCATATCCATAAATTCCAGGTCTTGAGCTATGGGCGGCCCCCTATCGTCTATCCCGGCTCGCTGGAGAGGATAGATTTCGGGGAAGAGAAGGACAAGAAGGGCTTTGTGTTGGTGGAGATAGGCGAGCCCGGCGAGGACGGCGCGCGCGAAGTTACCCACACCTTCCAGGAGGTGGCCGCCCGCCCGTTCCTCACCATAAAGGTCAATGCCGACCGGGAGTCGCCCACCGAAGAGGTGCTACGGAGGATCGAAGAGCGCGCTGAGGATGCCAGGGAGGCCGTAGTGCGCCTGGTCATCGAAACCAGCGCCGAGCACGAGCGCGACCTGCGGCACGACGAGATACGCCGCGCCCTCACGGCCACCGGCGCAGTCTATAGTTCCGTCACCACCCAGGTCGCCAGGCACCACCGAAGCGTCCTGGGAGACCAGGGCATAGAGCAGATGACTCCGGAACAGGCCCTGCAACTTTATCTACAAAACAAGGGGGCCACCCCCGAACGCACGCAATTATTGATCAACTATTACAGGCAATTGGACAACGCGGCGAGCGAGGAATGAACGTTACGAGAGAGCTAACACTGGATAGGAGGCCATATTATGGCTAAAGTCAGCCGAGATCTAAATCAGAACGGCCGGGATGCGGACCACTCCGCCGAGGACGAGCTAAACGGAGGCGTGCCCGAGCCTTTCTCTTTGGAGGAAGTGGCCCTCTCCGGAGGCCAGGCTGCGGGTACAGATACCGGTCCTTCCGGGCAGTTTAGCGGTGATGACCTTGAGTTCGAGTCGTTCATGTTCGATGCCGGCGATGCGCAGGGCATGGCGCCGGTCGCCGTGCCTGTAACGCCCGAAGCTCAGGCCCCTGATGGGAGCCCTGCTCCTGCCTGGATTTCGGGAGAAACCGTGGCTGCCCCCACCGCTGACGCCTCCGCTCCGGCTGCCGCTCCCCCGCCCGGTGCATTCGTGGCCGATGCGGGCGTTCCCGAAACACCGCCTGCCTCTGCCCTCGAAGCCGGGCAGGGTGCCGGGCAGAACGTCGAGAATACAATACAGCCCTCCCGCCCCGTTTCCGGCCCCTTGAGCCGGCGCCTTGCGAGTGGCCCGCTGGGCGAGCCTCCCGTGCCCACAGCCGCTGCTGCTATCGAGACGTCAGGTCCCGTGGACCAGCGCGCTGCAGGCGATCCGTCGATGCCTGATGTAGCCACTCCAGCAGGCTATCCTGCTTCGGTGGGGGGCTGGAACGACCAGTTGCTCGCATCGGTCAAAGACTTCACCGTGGTGTTGCTGGCCCTCCGCGAGGGCGGCCAGGTCGCAACGGGCGCTCCGGTTGCGGTTGCGCTGCCCGTAACTCAGGCCTCCGCAAGCGCTGCGCCTGCCGTCCCTGAATCGTCTTTCGCCGAGGACTCGCGTCCTCCGGCCGCCAAGAAAGCCGCCAAAGGCAAAGCTGCCGGTCCTGCGTCACAGGCAACCTCTACCCCTGACCTGTCGCACCTGATTGGCGGCGCTCCGGCCCAGCCGGAGGTTACGCCCGCTCCGGACCTGTCGCACCTGGCAGGCGGGGTGGCACCCACCAGCCCCGGTTGGATGGGCGCGCAGGTCAATGAGCCTGCTGTCCCAGCCGGAGGCTCGCAAGACGCCGCTCCCCCGGCACCTGACTTGTCCCACTTAATAGCAGACGCCGCCTTATTCGCGGGTGCCACGTCCGATTCGGATCACAGCGGCTGGACGAACGTATCGCTGGACGAGTCGATGATCGACGCGCACAGTACCCCGCCTGTGCGGGCGGACGCCACAGCCGATCGTGTCGCCCTCGCTCAGGACGCCACCGGTGAGCCCGGCACCGTCTCTGCTGGCAGCCCCGCTCCCGAGCCTCCCCAGGCGCAGGCCGAGCAGCAGGTAGAATCCGTGCCTGTGGCCGAAGGAGTCAATACGAATTCCGCCGGGTCTGCCGTACCCGCGCCGGAGCATTCCGCGCCCGAAACTGACCTGCCTTCCTGGCTGGTGGAAGAATCGGATGCCGACGCCGGCTCGATGGCTCCCCAGGTTGCGGCTGCGGAGCTCGGCACCTCCGAAGCTCATGCCCAGGTGGGTACTGCTCAGCAGGCGCAAGATACCGCTGCGCCGGTCGAGGCGGAAATACCCGCCTCCGCAATGGCTCTCGCCCAAATCGATGCTCAGGGCGTGGAGACCGCGCAACCTGATATGCAGTCGGAGGCGAGCCACGAGGCGTCCATGGAGGAAGCCGTGGCCCGCTTTGAACCATTGGGCCTGGCTGACGAGGGCAGTGGCGATGAGGATTCGACCGGGCAATTCAACGCCGACGACTTCGAGTTCGAGTCGTTCATGTTCAATTCGGGCCACTCCAAGCCCCTTCCCGCGCTCCCCAATATGGACGCGTTCATGCCCGCTGTGCAGAGCATGGAGAGCACCATCGCCCCGCAGGCTCAGGCTCTTGCAGGCGGTGAGCCGGCTGTCGGGCAACCCGCTCAGCCCTCCATGGCCCCTCAACCGCAGGTCGCCGCCATGGGTATGGCCTCCCCGCCGGAGACCCAGCCCGCCGCCGAAGTCGAAGCCGTAGATGAGCCCCTGCCATTCTGGCTGCAGGACGGGGACGCGGACGCCGAGGACGGTGAAACCACCCAGGGAGCCACCGCCGGCTATCTTGAGGATATTCCCGCCTTTACCGGCGAGCAGTTCGCGGGCGCAACCGTTTTGGGCGCGACCAGCTATCCCTCTACCGGGAGCTTCATAGACGCCGCGGCCCAGCCGGAGGCTTCTATCCGGGCCGGGGCGCAGCCGGAGGCCATGCAGGCGCAAGAGCTTGCGGATTCCGGTGAGGACGATGAGGATTCCGTTGCCGACGATCCGAGCGGCTTCACTCAACTCCCGCCAATCGAGCCGTTTGATTTCACTATGATCCAACTCCCCGAGACGGAAGAACGGTTCGGGTTCAATACCGAGGAATTGACCGGCTTAACGCTCATGCCTCACGAACCTTTGATGGTTACCGCCAACCTCGACGAATTGGCCGAGCTGTTGGGCAAAGACCGGGCCGATTTCAGAAACCCCGATGCCGACGCAGCCAGGCTGCTCCTGGGCCAGATCATGGAAAGCCCCTCCAGGCAGGCCGGGAATGAACGGACAACCGCCTCACCCGCAAGCGGGTACCCACCCAGCAGCCAGATACCCGGTAGGGGAGAGCACTCGGCCGCCTGGACGGCCACCGAGACGAGTAAGCTGGACCTGGAGCTGGAGACCATGGGGATCCCGAGTATAACTGCCGGGGCCGCCGAGATCGCGCCCCCCACCGAGAAGTTAGCGGCGGTTAATTCCGACACCCCGTTCCCGGTGACCAGCACCGAGGAATTGACTGTCGGAGACCTCGACGTAATGCCCTTCGACATTACAGAGCTCGACCTCAGGGATGATGAAACGAGCACCGGCTTCCTGCATCACGAAATGGTGAGCACCGGTCTGCTGCATTCCTCCGACACCGGCCTACTCCCTGGAACGTTTCCTGAAGCTCCGTACGCGAAGCCTCGCGAGAGGGTCTTTACGAATACGCTCTTCAATAAGATCAAATCCAGCTCTCCTGAGTACTGGGATGCCCCTGAGTGGATAGACGGCGAAAACCCAGTGCCACAGGCCGACATGACGGCCGCCATGCCGGAGGAGGCCGTGGAGCAAACCCTGGACCTCGAAACCGATCGTTTCGCGCCATCTCAGCAAGATCAGCAGGCTCAGCAGGATCATGAGCAAGCCGAGGCTATTTTGGACAGCCCTGAAAGCATTTTCAAGGTGCGCGTGTCCAAGTTCAGACCCGGGCAATCGGGACTCCTCAACCTGGACGCGGCCGCGGTTCGTTCAGGCACGCAGCCGGAGGCCACAGCCGCCCCGCAGGCGGCCAGCGAGCCAGCCGTTAGCACACCCACACCCACACCCGCACTCGCACCCGCCGCGCTAGCCCCGGCCCCAGCCTCGCCTTCCTCAACGGCCCCTGCCCCTGAACCCGCGGGAGCGGGCCAGGGCATCCAAGCGGGTGTCTTAGGGGGCACCGGGCCGCTTACCAGCCTGCAAGGCTTCGAAACGCTCGAGATCCTCGTGCACGAGAAGCCCGAAGACCTCGGAGCGCGCATGGCGCTCGCAGTGGCCTACGCCCAGTCCGGACATATCGAGCACGCTCTGCATGAGTACAGGCGCCTGATCCAGAATCGCAACCTGCCCGCGCCCATGCTCCAGCTAGTAGCTGACCTGCTGGCCGACGTGGAGGAAGAGGCGGACGGCCTCGTGCGCTTCCACCAGGCTCGGGGCGACCTCTACATGAAGCAGGGCCAATTACAGCAGGCCATCGCGGAATACAACAAAATCAAGTAAGCCACTGGGAATAAAGTACCGGCGCAATACTTCTTGTTGGTAATTGCTATCACCCATTCAGCACCTTAGAATGGGAACAGAGCGCAGGGCTATTGCGGCTCGTTGTTAGACACGTACGAGGCGACTCTGTTATGACTACCAAATCATTGCGCCGGATGCGGCATACGCCGACGGGTCCCCTGCGAAAGCTGGGCACCCGGCCGCTGGGCGAAACAGGGCTCCTGAGGGATCAGCAATCCACCGAGCAATTGCTCGCGCAGCTGGACAAACTCCTCGTTGAGACAGAAGTCCTGGCTACGCGCTTTACCGCCACCAGCGACGTGGCGGTGGCCGTAAACTCCTCACTGCACCTCGATAACATCCTGGACGTGCTTGTAGAGAAGGCCCGCCCCGCGCTCGGCTTCGATTACTGCGCCGTGGGTATGCTCCAGGAAGGCGGTCAGACCTACAGTCTGCGCTCTCTCGCCTGGCCCCGGAACTACGTCGATTCGATGGGAACGCAGACGTTCAACGCCCGGGAGGGGTTGCCCGGCTCCGTCCTTTCGAGCGGTAGGCCGCTCACAGTGCAGAACCTTTCCGAGCGCCCTTTGAAGGTTCGCCCGGCCCGCTTCACAGGTATGCTCCACCCGGGGCTCGAAGGCCGCCTGGCCGCCGCCGGGCTCCGCTCCATCATGGTGCTGCCCCTCATCGCCAGCGGCCACATCATAGGCTGCCTTTCGTTCGCCAAGTCCGACCCCGACTACTACTCGCAGGACGACCTGCAGATTGCCTACCTCTTCAGCATGCTGCTTGCCACAGCCCTGCAAAACTCGCGCCTCTTCGACGCTGAGAGCCGCCGCTCCCACCAGTTGCAGATGCTCAGCGAGATAGGCCATATTGCTACCTCTATACTTGATACCGCCACGCTCCTCGCCAAAATACCTCCCCTGGTGCAGACCTACTTTGGCTATGACGTGGTCAAAATAGGTCTCCTCGACAAAGAAGACATAGTTTACGCCGCGGAAGCCCAATACATAGCAGGCAGCCCACACCCTCCCGCGGTGCGTCTGAAGAACTCCAATAACGGCATGCCAGTTGGTGTTGTGGGCCTCGCCACTTACACGGGCCAGATGGTGCTTGTGCCCAACGTCTACGAGGACGAGCGCTGGTCTGATATAGCCAACTCGCTGGCAGGACCCCATATCCACTCGGTGCTGATCATACCCATGTCTGCGCGGGATAGGGTGCTCGGGGTGCTCCATTTTGAGAGCAGCAAACCCGATGCTTTCAGCTCCGCCGCTGTTTCCATCCTCCAGTCGCTCGGCAACCAATTGGGCGTGGCCCTCGACAACGCGGCCCTATACCAGAAGTTGAATGAGCTTTTCCATGGCTATATAGCTCCGCAGGTGGCTTCCACTCTCCTCGACGACCCACTAAACGCGCAGTTAGGCGGGCAGAAGCGCGAGGTGACAGTGCTCTTCGCCGATATCGACGGCTTTACCGGCCTCTCCGAGGAATTGCCCGCTGAGGAGTTGCTGGAGTTGTTGAACCAGTGTCTGGGCGTCGCCACCGAGGCCATACTGGAATACGGCGGCACCATCGACAAGTACATGGGCGATGCCGTCATGGCCCTCTTTAACGCCCCCCAGGACCAGCCCGACCACGCCTGGCGGGCCGTGCAAGCAGCAATTATGATGCAGCGTAAGATAAGCGAGCTCACCGCCTCGTGGGAGCACAAGTTGATCTTCTCGATCGGTCTGCATAGCGGCGAGGCTGTGGTGGGCAACATTGGGTCGGACAGCCTGCGAAACTTTACGGCTATAGGCGACACCGTCAACCTGGCCAAGCGCATTCAGGAGTTTGCTGCTACTGGGCAAGTGCTCATAACCAAAGACACATATGGGCTTGCCCTGGTCACCGCGCCGGAGGAAGTAATGAGCAATGCCAGCAGGCTGGTAGTTCACCTCCTGGGCACGGCCACGGTGAAAGGGCGCAGCAAACCAGCCGTGATCTACGATGTCGACCCCTACGTCGAGCCCGAGAAAATGGAGGTACCCGCGAGGCTCCCTGAGCCTTCTCAGCCGGTTTACTCCGAGCCTGCGCTGCCGGTGGTCGACCCCCATAAAGGCAAGACGCACAGGCTGATGGATCCGCACAAGGGCAGAACCCGCAGCCTCGCCGGCCTGAATCCGTTCCGGTTTTAGACCCCCAGCAGCCCCCAAAATCGTTTATAATTGGGGTGCCATGCTCGGAAATGCCCCTCCTAACAGCAACTCTCCCCGCTCAGATGACCTCTGGCTGATCGTGGGCCTGGGCAACCCTGGGCCGCGCTTCGCGGGTACGCGACACAACGCGGGTTTCATGGCGGTGGACGAGCTTGCCCGCCTCCACGGCCTCAGGTTCTCCGGTAAGCAGGCCAACGCCGAGATCGCCCGCGGCACGATCCGTGGTGTGCCCGTGATCCTCGCCAAGCCGCGCACCTTCATGAACCTCAGCGGCCAGGCGGTTGGTACCCTGGCGCGTTACTACAAAGTGCCTCCCGAGCGCATCCTCGTGGTGTACGACGATATCGCCCTGCCTCTTGGCACCATACGAATTCGGGGTAAAGGCTCGGCGGGCGGGCACAACGGCATCACCAGCGTGATACAGCACGTCGGCACCCAGAATTTCCCCAGGCTGCGCATAGGGGTCGACCGCCCGGTGCAGGTCCAGGCCAGCCAGATCGATTGGGTGCTCAGCCGTTTCAACAGCGAGGAGCGAAAAGTGGTGGAGGACGCCCTGGAGCGGGCTGCTGAGGCCATCGAGTCGGTGCTCACGGACGGCATCGAGCGCGCCATGAACACCTATAATACCGCCCCGGCGGTGGAGGCATGAGCCTTTCGGGCCTCCTGCCTCTGCTGTACGATCGGCGGGAATACGCCGCGACGGCCCGCCGCGTGGCCGCGGGGGAGAGCGCGTCGGTGGAAGCTCCGCTCGACGCCGCGCGCCCCTACTTGCTTTCCGCCATGCACGACCAGGTAACTGCCCCGCAGGGCCGCCCCATGATCGTGGTCACGCCCCGCTCGGATCGCGCCCGCCAGCTCTATGAAGGTCTTCTGGCCTACTCACCACCCGGCACGCCCATCTACCACTTCCCCGCCCCCGACCTCCTCCCCTACGAGCGCATAGCCCCCGACCCAACTATAACCGGCGAACGCTTGAGAGTGCTGGCGAACCTGGGGGTCGGGGGAAGGGACGATGGACGATGGACGGTGGACGATGGGGATAAGGATAGGGATAGCGGTTCGTCGTCCGTTGGCGCTACCGGCACCGGCGCTCATACCCCATCGTCTATCGTCCATCGTCCATCGTCTGCCACTGGCCCGCAACCTGTGGCCCCTATAATAGTCACTTCCGTCTTCGCCTTGATGCAGCCCACCATGGCCCCGCCGGACATGGCCCATGCCGTGCGGGTTCTGCGGAGGGGTGAGCGGGTCAATCTGCACGAGCTGCTGGCGCACCTGGTGGACCTGGGGTACCAGTCCTCTGTGCTCGTGGAGGAGCCGGGGCAGTTCAGCAGGCGGGGTGGTATCATTGATCTCTTCCCTCCCACCTCAAGCCTCCCCATCAGGGTCGAGCTTTTCGGTGATGAGATCGACTCGATTCGTGTCTTCAGCCCTCTGACCCAGCGCTCCGAGAGGCAGGCCAACAGCCTCCTCGTTACCCCCTCGTGCGAGCTGCCTCTCTGGCGCCGCGAACAAGCCGCGTCGCAATTGCGGCAACTTGACACCTCGGGCCTGCGCGAAGAAGTCCTCGAAGAGTGGACCGTCGACATGGACAAGGTCGCTTCAGGCGACTGCTTCGAGGGGATGGAACTCTTCATGCCCTATTACGTCGACCAACTCGCCAGCCTGGCAGACTATCTGCCGATAATGGGAGCCAGGGGCCAGGGAAGAGACGATGGACGATGGACGATGGACGATGAGGTTGTGGGATCAGCATCGTCCATCGTCCATCGTCCATCGTCCGCACAGCCTCTCCTCGTCCTTGATGACCTGGAACTCATCCGCCTGGAAGCACAGGAGATCGAGCGCCAGGCGGGCGAGCTTTACGCCGGTTTTGTGGACAACGGAGAGCTTCCGGCGTCGCTCAAGCGGCCCTACCTGAGCTGGGAAGAGGTTTCCGCCCACGGTCGCGGCCTCCCCACTCTGGCCATCGGGAGTGCGCCGGACAGCCCCTCACAAGGCGCACTGGAAGCCCCAACGTTCGCCCCTCTCCGGCTCTACGCGGGCAACATTGGGGCGGCTATCGCTGATCTAAAGGCGATGCGCGAGCAGAAGTCCCGCGTCGTGATAGTCTCCCAGCAGTCGAGCCGCCTCCGAGAACTGCTGGAGGACGAGGATATCTACCCGACCCTCCGCAAAGGCGCTGCTGCCGGCCCTCGGTCCGCGGCTGGGGGCTCCTCGACTGACGGCTACGTGGCGGGCGTTGATGCGGTGGCCCTCTCTGAGGGAGGCACCGGCATTTCCGAAACGTTGAGCGCGCCTCCCTCCCCCGGCTCAATCAACTTGCTCCAGGGGAGCCTGCAAATGGGGTGGCAACTGATGGCCGGGCCCGTGGCCGACCTGGTCGTGCTTAGCGACACGGAGCTGTTCGGGCGCTCCCAGGTGGCCGCCCATCGCCAGCCGGGGCCGGCTCGCCGCTCCACCGCCGACGCCGCTGCGATCCTGCGCGAGAAGATGCTGCTGGAGTTGCAGACGGGCGACTACGTTGTGCACGTGGAGCATGGCATCGCCAAGTATGGCGGGCTGGTGCGCATGAACAGCGAAGGCACCGAGCGCGAGTACATGCTGCTACTCTATGCCGAGGGCGACCGCCTCTACGTCCCGGCCGACCAGACCGACCGCGTGGCCCCCTACATAGGCGCGGGCGCTCCGCCTCACCTCCACCGCCTCGGCACCGCCGAGTGGAGCCGCACCAAGCGCCGGGTGAAGGAGGCCACCGACCTGCTAGCCAGGGAATTGCTGAAACTGTACGCGGCCCGAGAGATGGCTCCCGGCCACGCCTACGCACAGGACTCCCCCTGGCAGTTCGAACTGGAGGAGAGCTTCCCTTACGTCGAGACCCCCGACCAGTTGCGCGCCATCTCCGAGGTGAAAACCGATATGGAGCAGCCCCGCCCCATGGATCGCCTCATCTGCGGTGACGTGGGCTACGGCAAGACTGAGGTCGCGCTGCGCGCGGCTTTCAAGGCCGTGATGGACGGCCGCCAGGTGGCCGTGCTCGTCCCCACCACCGTGCTTGCCCAGCAGCATTACACCACGTTTAGCGAGCGGCTGGCAGCTTTCCCCGTCAGCGTCGCCATGCTCTCGCGCTTCCGCTCGCGGCAGGACCAGGCCCGGATCGTCAAAGAGCTGGGCGAGGGCAAGATCGACATCATTGTCGGCACCCACATGCTCCTATCTAAGAACGTGCAGTTCAGGAACCTGGGCCTGGTGGTTATCGACGAGGAGCAGCGTTTCGGCGTGCGGCACAAGGAGATCCTCAAGCAGTTGCGGGCCGAGGTGGACGTCATCACCCTCTCCGCGACCCCCATCCCTCGCACCCTCCACATGGCCATCTCGGGTGTGCGCGATCTGTCGCTTATCGAGACCCCTCCCGAGGCCCGCCTGCCTATAAAAACCTACGTCACCGCCTTCCGTCCACAATTGGTGCGCGAGGTCATATTGCGCGAGATGGAGCGCGGCGGGCAGGTTTTCTTCGTGCACAACCGGGTGGAGACGATCTACAAGCTGCGCGATGAGCTGGAGGCCCTGGTGCCCGAGGCGCGCGTCGTCGTGGGGCATGGGCAGATGCCGGAGGACCACCTGGAGAAAGTCATGGCCGAGTTCGTAGCGGGTAAAGCCGACGTACTCCTCTGCACGACAATCATCGAGTCGGGTCTGGACATACCGAACGCCAATACTCTCATAGTGGACCACGCGGACAAGCTCGGCCTGGCGCAGCTATACCAGCTGCGGGGCCGCGTGGGACGCGGCACCAACCGCGCCTACTCTTATTTCCTCTACCACGCGGGCCGCAAAGTCACCGAGACCGCCCGCGAGCGTCTCTCCACCATAGAGCAGGCCACCGAACTCGGCGCGGGCTTCCGCATCGCTCTCAAGGACCTCGAGATAAGGGGCGCGGGCAACCTCCTCGGCCCGGAGCAGAGCGGCCACGTCGCCGCTGTGGGCTTCGACCTCTACACCCGCCTACTCGCCGCCGCCGTGGAGAAAGCCCGCTCCGAGCGGAGGCAGGCAGCCGGATCGGGGGTCCGGGCTCGGGGGTCGGGGGTCGGGGGTGGTACGCAGATCCCGGTCCCTGACGCCCGACCCCCGAGCCCGGACGCCGACGAAGCGCCCGGGGTGTCGCTTGACTTGCCCATCACCGCGTACCTGCCCGAGGACTACGTGCCCGACGATGTGGTGCGGTTACGGCTTTACCAGCGCATGGCTGCCAGCATGTCCCCGACCCAGGTTCGGGATCTCGCCAGGGAGCTTGAAGACCGCTTCGGCCCCCTCCCCGAGCCCGCCGCCAACCTCCTGGAGGTCGTTCGCCTCAAAGGCCTGGCCATCGCGGCAAGCGTCGAAAGCATTCGCGCCCTCGCTAACGAGTTCGCCCTGCAAACAGCCGAAGAGCACGTAATCCCCGAATCGCTGCGCGCCCGCCTGCAGCGCAAGTACCCCAACCTGGTCAAAGTGAGCCCTCACCAGGTGCGCATCTTCCGCGCCCAGGCAGGCTCCAAGTGGCAAGATGTGCTCACGGGCGTACTTGAGGAGATGGGCGAGTGGCAGATTAAGATTTGAAGAGCCCGGGCTGATTTTAGATTTTAGATTTGTATCTAAGCTTCCGCGGCTGACCATAACTCGCGTAGCGCCTTCGCGAATCGCTCGGGTTCTGAGCGATGGGGGGCGTCGATGTGGCTTCGCCCTTCGTAGACCTCCACCCGGATATTGGGGAAGAGCCCCGCGAGCCTCTTTGCCTGCCGCTCCCATCTCGGGTGGCTCAGGCTGCCCCTCGCCAGGTATACAGGCTGCTGGAACGTGCGGAAGCGCTCCCAATCGAGCTTGTACGCCCTCAGGGCGCGGCTCGTAGCCTCGATGCCCGCCGGCCGCTTGGCCATCCAGGGCGGCGGCGTTTCCAGCAGCGCCCCTCGTGGCCTCTCGACCCCCTCCCCCACCAGCAGGCGCGAATACTCCTTCAACCGCTCCTCCGGTGGAAGCGCCAGTATCCGGTCCGTCTCCGCCGCCTCCTCGGCGGTCGAGTCGACGCGAGCGATAGACCCAGGCTCGATCAAGGCCAGGCTCCTGACCCGCTCCGGATACTCGGCGGCGAAAGCCAGGGCCGCCGCCCCGCCAATCGAGTGCCCCACCAGATGGAACCTCCCCAGCCCCCTCTCGTCGCCCACGCGCATGATCCCCTCCACCTCAGTCTCCAGCGCATAACCCGGCGGCGGCGCCTCTCCCGCATACACCTCCAGGTCCTTCAAGATAGGCTCTATCTCATCCCCGATCACTTCAAGCAGCCCGCTGTACGTAAAATCCGCCGGGGCAATCGTGCCCGGTATGAACATCACCGCCGGCCTCTCACCCCCCGCTCCTCGGCCGGAAGGCTCGGTATGCTCCCCCTCTACTACCTCCGGACCCTTCACCTGCATGGGGTAATACATCTCATTACTATGCACGAAGCCCAGGCGCTCGTACAGCGAGCGGCCCATCTCAGAGGCGT
>JBJMMB010000166.1:0-2913 GCA_045805005.1 Chloroflexia bacterium | reverse complement strand
CCCCGCCACGTAACCGCTATTCGACGGTATGTTGATCCCCAGCGACAGTTGGCCCACCGGTACCGGCAGTGGCGGCCCCGACTGCCAGGAGTTGCTCGAGGGGTCGTATCGCGCCGTCTCAGCGATAGGCTGGCTCGGTGAGGCAGCGTCCTGGCCGCCAACCGCATAGAAACTGCCGTCCGGCCCGATCCCGCCCTGGAACAGTTGGCGCGCGGGCGAGTGGGTCGGGCCGTTCTGCCAGAGCTGCGGCAGGCCGCACGACGGTGTGGCCGTGCGCGTGGGCGTGGCGGTCACCGTGCCGGGAGTGCCGCAGGGCGGTGAGGAAAGCCGCTGGTTGTAGTCGTACCAGGTCGCGGCCAGGGCGTCCAGCCCCCCTATGGCGTGGATAGAGCCGTTCAGCCCGTAGCCCTTCGAGTAGTTGCGCACCGGGAAGAGCATAGGCGGCCCCATGCTCCAGGCGTTCGCGCCGGGGTCGTACACCTGCACATCGGTCGTCACGGTGTTGTACCCGCCACCGGGCACGTAGAATTTGCCGTTTAAGTTGTAACCGCTGTTGTTGCTCTTGGCGATGAGGAGGTCGGGCCCCCGCGCTATCGTATTCGTGGCCGGGTTGAACTTCTCGAATATCACCTCGTCGGTCAGGTTCGCCCCGCCCTGGCTTCCGCCCGCCAGGTAAATCAGGTTGTCAGGCATCAGCTCGGTGGCGATGTAGGCGCGGGCTATCCCCAGGTGGGCAGCCGACTGACTCCACGCGTTGGTGGTGGGGTCGTACACCCAGATTTCGTCGTGCCCCACGAGGGAGGGCAGGAACTCCAGCCCACCAAAGACATACAGTTTGTTGTTGTACACCGCCCAACCGCCGGGCAGCACGGGTAGGCTAATCGGCCAGCCGGCCTTGGGGGTGAAAGTGCCGTCGGCGGGGTTGAAAGCAAGGGTGCGCGTGATAACCGCACTGCCGGCCCCCGAGCCACCCACGATGAATACACGCTGCCCCTCCGGGAAGGTGAGCAGGCCCCCTCCCATATTAGAACTAAACAGGTCGGGGAACTGCTGGGCCAGATGGGTCCAGGTGCCGCCCGTCAGGTCGTAGCGGTAGACGTCCTGGGTGTAGGTGGTATTGTCGGGGCGCCCGCCAAATAGATAGAGCGAACTGGCGAAATTAACCCCCAGCGCTCGGCCTTTGAGCACGGGCGTGTGGGTTACGTCGGACCAGGCGGGCGTCCCGGCGCATGCGGTGGGCGTCGGGGTGCCTTGCAACGGACGATTGCTGTAATATGAGCCGGTGGATTGGACCTTACCGGCCACGGGCAAAGCAGGAGACGCTCCGGCCTGCGATGCGAACACTGTTGCGCCCCATACCACACCCAGCAGGGCCATAAAGGCCGCGACAGCCATGATCGATTTGCTGATGCCACTCACAGTGCTACTCTCCATTCCTTATAATAAGGGCGAGTCCACACTCGGGCTATGAAGAAATGCAGGGAGGCGAGGCTCGCCGCTGCGTCACCGTGCCGTCAACACGCTAACGCCGAAAATCGTGTGCCATGAAAAGGGGGTGGCCGCACAGACGCCACTTCCCCGGAATTTGCTCCTCCTTTCCTCCTGGGCTCCCCCTCCATATTGCTTCGAAAGCAAAACCGCCCCGCAAAGTGTGCCGGCAACGCACGCCCCGCTGCCCGCAAACTCCCATAAGCGCCACCGCGGGTATAGTTGGCCGCCCGTGGCTTGTGGAGGAATTACATGATAGCACTCCCACACCGGTAATGCAATAGCAAAAGCCCCTGATTCGCTTGACATGCCCCCTGGCGTACTGTATAATAGCTTGCGGTCTCTGCGGAGACCTCTTTAAAAAGCCGTATACCAGCGCCTAACACCTGTAACATCGCGCGCAAGGCCGCAAGGCCAGGCTTGGCGCGCCGACGTAGCTCAGTGGTAGAGCAGCTGTTTTGTAAACAGCTGGCCGTCAGTTCGAATCTGACCGTCGGCTCCCTGGGCAGTTGCCGGAGTGGACAATCGGAACTGGCTGTAAACCAGTCGGGCTTCGCCCTACGGAGGTTCGAATCCTTCACTGCCCACCAGCGCATTGCATCTACTATGTACAATGGTACTGCAAGATAGCGCCTACCGCGCCCGTTTGCGCCCGTGCCCACGTAGCTCAGTCGGTAGAGCACATTCTTGGTAAGAATGAGGTCATCAGTTCGATCCTGATCGTGGGCTCCAGGTTGTGACCGTCATACGGAAATCATGAAGTAAGAATTGTGGATTGTGAAGCCCGAACGCCTCGTAATTCATGATTCGTGACCAGTTCAGGCGGCCCACAAAAAATTGGGTCGATAAATCCAAGGAGGATCCTTAAGTTGGGAAAGCAGAAATTCGAGAGAACAAAGCCACATGTTAACGTCGGCACCATCGGCCACGTAGACCACGGCAAGACCACCCTGACCGCCGCCATCACCAAGGTGTGCGCCATCCAGGGCAGGGCCCAGTTCGTGGCCTATGACCAGATCGACAACGCTCCCGAAGAGCGCGAGCGCGGTATCACCATCGCAATCCGCCACGTAGAGTACCAGACCGATAAGCGGCACTACGCTCACGTGGACTGCCCAGGCCACGCCGACTACATCAAGAACATGATCACCGGCGCTGCCCAGATGGACGGCGCGATCCTGGTCGTCTCGGCCCCCGATGGCCCTATGCCTCAGACCCGCGAGCACATCCTCCTGGCCCGCCAGGTGCAGGTGCCCGCCATCGTCGTCTTCCTTAACAAGGTGGACATGATGGACGACGAGGAGCTTCTCGAGCTCGTGGAGCTGGAAGTCCGCGACCTCCTCAACAAGTACGAGTTCCCCGGCGACGATACCCCTATCGTGCGCGGCTCGGCCCTCAAGGCCCTTGAGTCGACCTCGCAGGACT
>JBJMMB010000165.1:0-7096 GCA_045805005.1 Chloroflexia bacterium | reverse complement strand
GACGGCGGGGTTCGTGTAAGCCTCATCGCGCCGCGCCGTAGTGCCGTCGCGTGAGAGCCCAAGGCGCTCGCTGCCCCCCAACGGCTCGTCCGGGGGCACCACGAAATCGGTGAACACCGGGGTCTGCCGGCCCGCCGTCTCGGCCTCGCCGGCCGGTAGGTCCACGTCGTTGGACAACTCGCCCGTGGCGCGATAGGTAGGCTCGTCTTCCCCTGGCCCGTCACTGCTCGCGCTCGCCGCGCCGGATAGTGCCCGCTCTTCTGGGTGCTCTTGCTTCCGGGAGATCAGGGAGATATCCTCGGCCGGTATGCCTATCTCGCGCAGCTCGCGTACTGCGGCCTGCGCCGCGCTCTGGTTTGTGAAAATGGCGCTAATAACCGAGGTTGGCTCCATGTGTTCGTCCCCGGCTTCACCTGGCACCCCGGCCGGGGTATAACTAACGCTGCTCATTATCTTCCTCTGGTGGTATGTTCGACATTCCGGGAGCGATGCGGTCCAGGTCGGAGGGCTCCGAAGGGGTATGCATCTCTCGTCTCTCGTATTCATCTTCCTCGGCGCTGAAGCCCGTTGGGGGCAGGCCGGAGCGGGTCTCTCGCGCCGCGGCCTCGGTGCTGCCCCTCTCGACGGTCATGTCGGTCCGCCCCTTCATCGTGAGGTCGCCTGCGCCTGGCAGTTTATCCGGGGAACCGGCCATTAGCGACGAGTCGGCTCTTGGCGACTCCATGTATTCGATAGGGTTTTCCTGGCGGTCATCGGGCCACGTGGGGCGGCCGGTGTCGGAGCGGTCGAATTCGTCGGGCGCATCGCCCAGGCCTTCGTCCTGGTAGGGGTGTATATCGCCCCGCGCCCGGACGGCCTCTTCCTCGGCGGTCTCGCGGGCGCGCAGCAGGTCGGCCGTGCCGGTCTGCCCCTGCTCGAAGCCGACCGTTTCGTCCAGCGCGGGATTAGCGTCGCCGGGGGTCTCGCCGCGAGGCACGGCGGCCGGGTCAGGCGGGCTGAGGCGCTCCTGGCCGGTCTTGCTGGGCGAGGGCACGGCAGGGCTGGTGCTCTTGATGATGGTATCGTTGCCGGGGGTATCGTATCCCGGGTTATTATGCTGGTTTGTCATTTTTCCCTCCGGTTGTGGCCAGAATCAGGGTTCAGTGGTCAGGGTCTGTCTGCGGGCCTGACCCCAATTATCTGATCCATTATCCCTAATAAGGCAAGAATTGTGCCCTTGCGCGGCTACCCTCTTTAGGCTAAACTAGCACAATCAGACGCGAATTCCGCTTGCAGAGGAGCCCCATGAAAGTAATCATACCAGCGGGTGGATACGGCACCCGCATGCGCCCCCATACTCTCACCCGCCCGAAGCCCCTCGTGCCTGTGGCGGGCCGGCCCTCGCTCGCCTTCATCCTTGATGATCTGAAGCCACTGCCCGTGGAGGAGGTCATCATCATTACCGGCAGGATGGGCGAGCAGATGGAGGAGTACGCCAAGAAGCATTACGACTTCAAGTTTCGCTTCATCGAGCAGAAGGTGATGCGCGGCCAGGCGGACGCCATCGCCCTCGCCGAGGACTATATAAAGGACGACCTGCTGAGCATCTTCGTGGACACCCTCTTCGATGCCGACCTGAGCATTACTACAAATTTGCAGAACGCCGACGGGGTGACTTATGTGGCTGAAGTGCCCGACCCGTCGCGCTTCGGCATCGCCGTCGAGGGCCCCGATGGGTACGTGACCAAACTGGTCGAGAAGCCCACCGATCCGGAGAGCAACCTGGCCCTGGTGGGCATATACTACTTCAAGGAATCGGCGGCCCTATTCCGAGCTATCCATAAGTTGATGGACTCGGGCCGCAACCGCAACGGCGAGTATTTCCTCTCTGACGCGGTGCAGGTGATGATCGATGACGGGGCGAAGTTCATCACGGCGCCGACGCATGTGTGGGAGGACACCGGTACGCCCGATGCGGTGCTGCACAGCAACCGCTACCTGCTGCGCAAGCTGGACGAGCACAAGGAGCCCTACATGCAGGGCACCTCGCTGGTGATCCCTCCCTCGTATGTGTCGGCGGAGGCCACGGTGGAACAGTCGGTTATAGGTCCCTATGCCTCCATATCGGAAGGCGCTACCGTGCGCGACTCGATCGTGAAGAACAGCATCATCAGTCCGAAGGCCAAAATCACCTCCGCCATGCTCTTCGGCGCTATCATAGGCGAAAACGCCACCGTCGAAGGCTCCTACCAGACCCTCAACCTCGGCGACTACTCGCACACCCAGGTAGTAGGCGCGTCGGAAGCCGAGATAGACGAGACGTTTAGATAATGCGTAAAACGTAAAGGTGGTAGGCGTACTTGGTGCGTAGTCCACGAACCAAGCGAGCCCACATCCCTTACGTTTTGCGTTTTACGCCTATGACCTGGCTTGAATTATCCGTGGAAGTGGACCCCGAAGCTGTCGAGTCCGTCAGCGAGCTTTTCGCGCGGTTTGGATATAACAAGGGGGTGGTGGTCGAGCAGATGGTGGCACCTCCCCAGGAGGAGTACGCCGACTGGGAGACGCTTGCGCACCAGGAGATAGACCCGACGCGGCCTGTGAGCGTGCGCACTTATCTTCCTAACGACGCCGAGGGGGCTGAGAAGAGGCGGCAGGTGGAGCAGGCGCTGTGGCACCTGGGGCAGATGCGCGAGGTGGGGCCCCTGCGCGTGGAGGTGCGCGAGGAGGAGGATTGGGCCAACGCCTGGAAAGCCTACTATGGCATCTTGCGCGTGGGCAAGCGGGTGGTTATCAAGCCCTCCTGGCTGGAGTATGCCCCGCGGGAGGGAGACGTCGTGCTCGATCTCGACCCCGGCATGGCCTTCGGCACGGGGCTGCACCCTACCACCCGATTATGCCTGCTGGCGCTCGAAGAGTGGGTGCGGCCCGGCATGAGGGTGCTGGATCTGGGCACAGGGTCGGGCATACTGGCCATTGCCGCCGGAAAACTGGGCGGGCCGGGCACCCGGGTGGTGGCCCTGGATACGGACAACGTGGCGGTCGAGGCCACGCTGCTGAACGTGGAGCGCAACGGCCTGGCCCAGCGGATAGAAGTTGAGCAGGGCTCGACCCTGGCGGCGCGCCGGGGCGGACCTTACGACCTGGTGGTGGCGAACATCCTGGCGAGCGTGATAATTGAGCTTGCGAAGCCGCTGCGCGAGCTATTGCGGCCAGGGGGTACGCTCATTTCCTCGGGGATTTTCATCGACCGGGGCGAGAGGGTGGTGGAGGCGCTTGGGAGCGCCGGGCTGCCTGTGCGGGAGAGGACGCAGGAGGGCGACTGGCTGTGCCTGATCTCCGTTCGGGAGCCGTAGGGGGGGCCGCCTGGGTGGCGGGCCTGCCCTGGCGCCTGAAGCCGGGGCGCGGAAGGCCTCTCTCGCCTTCGGACGAGCGGCTGCGGCGTGTGGTGGTAATCAAACCCTGCTGCATGGGCGACGTGCTCATGTCCACACCCGCGATTGCCGCGCTGAGGGAGGCTCTGCCCCAGGCCCACATCGCCATGGCGGTGGCTCCGTGGTCCCTCCGCGCTGTGGAGAACAACCCCCGCCTGGATAGCCTTATAGATTCCCCGGCGGGCAGGCAGGCGACCACGACGGCCGATTACATGGCGCTGGTGCGGCTCATAAGGCGCGAGGGCTTCGGCGCGGCGCTGGTGCTCGATCGCTCGCCGCTGCTCAACCTGGTGCCGTACCTGGCCGGCGTGCCGGCGCGCGCGGGGCTGGACAGCGGCAACCGGGGCCTGGCGCTGACCCACCCGGTGCGCTGCCCCAGCAACCTGGCGCGCCATGAGGTGCAGTGGTACCTCGACGTGGTGAGGGCTCTGGGCCTGCCCGCCCCCGAGGAGCGCGCCTACCTGGAGTTCTATCCCACCGAGGAGGAGCGCGCCGAGGCGACCAACGCGCTGCGGGAAGCGGGCGACGAGGGGGAGAGCGAGGTGGGATACGTGGCGATCCACCTGGGTGGCGGGGTGAACCCCGGCATGCGCCTCCTCTCCAAGCGCTGGCACCCGGAGGGGTGGGCGCGCATAGCCGACTGGCTGGCCGAGACCTACGAGTCGACTGTGGTCTTGCTGGGCGGCCCCGGTAAAGAGGACCGCGAAGCCGCGGACGCCGTCAAGGCCGCACTTTTCCCCGCCACCAGAGCGTACGTAGTTGACCTGGTGGGCAAGCTTGGCTGGGGGGAACTGGGGGCCATGATCGAACGGTGCGGTCTCTTCCTGGGCAATGACACCGGGGCCATGCATCTGGCGACGGCGGTTCGCACGCCCGTGGTGGCCGTCTTCGGCCCAAGCGACCCGGCGCGCTTCGGTCCCTGGGACCCATCGGGCCGCAGCACAGTTGTGGCCCCTGAAAGCTCGGGCTCCGACGCCGGCTCCCTCCGACGGGCCGCGGCCGGGGGCGAAGCGTACAATTCCCTAATATCTCCCGAAGAGGTATGGGAGGCAGTTGAGCGCGTGTACGCGGGTGTGCTGGCGCGGGCCTAGTTGCGCTATGTAATACCTTTGGGCTAAACTGGGCCAGGGTCGAAGCGCAGCACACATCACGCAAGGCGCCATGCAGGAATACCACCCCACGGGCGAGACCGCTATCATAATCGTGCCACCGCGCGATGTCTGCGGGTATGCCGACCACTACCGGCAGCTTTACATGCCCGATATGGTGAGAAATATCGAGCCCCACTTCACACTGGTCTACCCGTTCGCTCCATACGACCTGCTGGGGGAGGTCGAGCCGAGGCTGGCGGAGGCGCTGGCCGCCTGCCCGCCCAGGCGCCTCTCCATCAGGGGGTTCGCGGTCTTCAGGGAGAGCGGCGTGCTTTATTTGCGCATCGCAGACCCCGAGCGCGTGCTCTCCCTTTACCGGGCTATTCAGGCGGCGTTTCCCGAATACCCGGCGTACGGGGGGGAGTTTGGCGAACAACTCACGCCGCACCTCACCGTGGGACGTTTCTCCGACCCGGACGAACTGGAAAAGGTGTATAGCGAGCTCGCCGTGCAGCGCCTGTACATAGGCTTCGACGTGGAGAGCGTAGTGCTGAAATATAAGAACGACGACGGTATATGGGACACGTGGTCGGAAGTGCCGCTGTTGGGGGCGGGGTAAGTAATTACGAATTACGAATAACGAATTACTTCCCTTTCGGGAATTACGAATTACGAATTACGAATTGCGGATTACGAATTACGAATTAGGGGATCTAGCATTTTAGGAATCCGAGATCCAAAGTCTAAGATGAGGACGGCCTTCATAAGGGCGATGTACCCGCGCCTGGCTATGGGGCATTCGTTTGGCGAGGGGGGTCATCAAGGGGGCGCGGTGAGGCGGATAGTGGTGGTGAGGCCGGACCACCTGGGGGACCTGCTTTTTGCCACGCCGGCCCTGGTGAGGTTGAGGAGGGCCTTCCCCAGCGCGACCATTGATGGGCTGGTGGGGCCGTGGGGGCGGGCTATGTGGGCGGATAGTCCTTACCTGGATTCGCTGGATACTCTGCCTTTCCCCGGTATAGATGGTGGGGAGCGGGGAGGGATGTTGGAGCCTTACAGTTTGCTGGGCAGGGAGGCAGGGAAGTTGAGGCGGCGCGGGTATGATCTCGGCGTGGTGCTGAGGTTCGACCACTGGTGGGGCGCGGCTCTGCTTTGGGCCTCGATGATCCCGCGCAGGTGGGGTTACCGGACGCCCGGCATGGGGGAGTGGCTGACGAGCGCGGTGCCCTACACGCCGGGCAGGCACGAGGTGGTGCAAGACCTCTACTTGATGGAGGCGTTGGTCCGAAGGGCCGCCCCAGGGTCGAGCCTGGAGCGCTTGAAGCCGGTACGCGTCAACAGAGAGATGGGAGAGCCTGCCCTCACCCCACCCCGCCCGAACCCGGCCGCGGGTGTGCCTGTGGGGTGGTTGGATACTCCTCGGCGGGTGGTGATCCACCCCGGCACAGGCGCGGCCAATAAGCTCTGGACCATAGCGGGCTGGGCGGAGGTGGCCTCGTGGCTGGCAGGCGAGGGCTGGTCGGTGGCCCTCACCGGTTCGCCTGCCGAGCGCCCGCTGGCGGAGGCCATCGAGGCCGGGGCCTCCGGCAAATTGCACAACCTGGCCGGGCGCACGTCGGACCTCGGCCAACTGGCCTGGGTGCTTGACCGCGCGCACCTTGTGCTGGGGGTGGACAGCGGCCCGTTACACGTGGCCGCCGCTCTCCACAAGCCGACCCTCCACCTCTACGGCCCGAGCGACGAGACAATCTGGGGGCCATGGGGCAATCCCCGCACTCATAAGGCCCTCCGCGCCCCCGGCACCCACCCCACCATGCGCCTGGACGTGGCTTCGAGGGACCTGGAGGGCGGCCCCGAGATGCGGGCTATCACGGTGGGTATGGCCAAGGGGGCGGTACTAGAGTTAGTGGGGGTTTCGGCTGCGGTTTGACGATGGACGATGGAACGGGCTCACAGGCCGCACCCGACTACGAACTTATAGGTTGAGAAACCGCCAAGACGCCAAGGTTTTATTGAATAGGCAGGCCGGGACGCGCCTTCTGGCTGGAGACGAACCGCAAAGGCGCAAAGAGCGCAAAGTCCGCAAGGTATTATGGGGTTTGGAACCGCAGAGGCGCAGAGTTTTTGAGGAATGAATGGGCAGGCCGGGAGGCGCTTAGCGGGGTGGGCGGTTGGGAAGAGAGGATACCGCTGAAGTTATTTCGTATAACTGTGTCCGGATGTTGCCGGTGGGGTGGGTGCGGATTGATACTATTTGCAGCATAATAGGTGGGAGGGGCCAGGATGGGGAATTTCCCATTTTTCCCATTTTGGTGGATGGGACGTGCGTGGGGGAGGAATTTGGGAAATTTGGGGCTGGATACTGTTTGTAGCTAAGGGGATTGCCCGGGAGATTGGCTGCAGGCGGCCCGGCAGATAAATCTGCGGGCTACACTTACGAAGCCCGCCTTCGCGGGTTGGGTTTGTGGATGCTGGGTGGGGTTGGGGGTTATTAAGGTACAAATATTCTATAAACGAATACATTATACAGGAGAATTGGAGGTGGATTACAATGGTACTTAAGTCCTGTTTTTTGGGTAGATTTACGCGTGG
>JBJMMB010000164.1:0-6299 GCA_045805005.1 Chloroflexia bacterium | reverse complement strand
CTATCTTCTTGGATCGTGAATTAGTCACGGCATAGCTCATTAAGAGTTGACCTTCTCAATAACAATCTCAATGGAGCCATCCTCAAAAGCGTTATGGGCATCCAAATGCCAGTGAGCACCGGATGGCACTCCCTCATTCACTAACGTCAACAGAAGGCGAGCAAGCGACACCAGACCCTCATGGTTAGCTCTAATGAGAATCGCGCCGCCATCCTCTGTAGCCGAGATAATAGACCCTTCTTCCCACCGCATCCGCAATCCGCCCTCGGGGGAGTAATCCGGCACGTCAATTTCTATCTTCATATAATTACAGGCGCTCTCTACCGATCTCAGGTAGCGGCATTGCTATGCTAACGCCGCGGCCAACCTCTCAAGCTGCTCAATCCCCGGCACCGCCGGAAACAGCACCAGCTCGTCGCACCCCGCTTCCTCATACCCCCGCACGAACCCGGCTATAGCCTGCGGCGTCGTCAGCAAGCCCGCCGCGATCCTCTCCGCGAAAGCCCCCGTGAACGCGTAATACTGGCGCATGTACTGCATGCCCGCCTCCGCCGTCTCCTCGTCCCCCAGCGCGAAATACCCCTGCGCCCACAGCCTTGGGCTGCCCGGCCTTCCCGCGTCCGCCCATGCCGCCCTCGCCTTGTCCGCCGCTCTCGCGAACGCCCTCGGCGGCCCGCCCCCATGCACATACCCATCCGCATACCGCGCCATCCGGGCGTACCCCTGGTCGCTCAACCCGCCGACCAGCAGCTCCGGCCCGCTCGACCGAGCCGCCTTCGGCCCGATCCCCTCCTCCCAAAGCTCCCGCAGCTCCACAAGCTGCGACGCCATCCGCCTGCCCCGCGAGGCGTAATCCACCCCCGCGGCCTCGAAGTCCTCCTTGCGGGCTCCCACCGCCAGCCCCAGCACCAGCCGCCCCCCCGACAGCGCGTCCACCGACGCCGCCATCTTCGCCAGCACCGGCGTATTGTGCAACAAGCCCACAACAATAGTCGTAGCCAGCCGCACCCGCCGCGTCACCGCCGCCGCGGCAGCCAGCGACACCAGCGGCTCATAGCTGTCATAAACCAGCCGGTCAATCACCCCCAAACTAGAAAACGGCCCCTCGTCCGCCCTCCGAGCCCACTCTATAACAAGCTCTCCCCCGGTCCCCGGCAACCCCGTAGGCAACCCCACTCCCACCTGCATCAGCGCAACCCCCTCGATTTCAATCCGCACCCGGCCCGATAACCGGGTGCCACCCCAGAGCAGAGGCAAGATATTATAGCACCGCCGCCAATAGCGGTGTAGAGGTCCCTGGGCATGCATATTGCTTCCCCACCCCCGGTGGCCCAAAGAACCTCGCACGCTCACTTCTTGTACCTTATACTGTAACCAGCGCCTGGGCCACCCAATGCTTGAGCCCCCCAGGGCCCGCAGCCTTTGGCCGGCTGGGTGCGACCCAATGAAAAACATACGGAGAACTGAATGCAGTCACAAACCCAGGCCCCGGCCCAACCCGCTGGTCCCTCAACCCTTGAAATAACCCTCACCGTCAACGCCCAGCCCTACAGGCTATCGGTCCCCTCCCACCGTACCCTGCTCGACCTCCTGCGCGATGACCTCTCCCTCACCGGCACCAAAAAGGTCTGCGACATGGGCCACTGCGGAGCCTGCACAGTCCTCCGCGACGGCGTCCCCATCCTCTCCTGTCTCACCCTCGCCGCCGCCTGCGACTCCCAAACCATAGCCACTATCGAGGGCCTCGCCAGCCCCAGCGGCGAGCTAACCCCCCTCCAGCAGGCCTTCATAGAACACGACGGCCTCCAGTGCGGCTTCTGCACCCCCGGCCAGATAATGTCCGCCACCGCCCTCCTGGCCGAAAATCCCTCCCCCACCGAAGCCGAAGTCAAACAATACATGTCCGGCAACCTCTGCCGTTGCGGCGCCTACCAGGGCATCGTTCAAGCTGTGCTTAGTACTGCGGCGCAGCAAGATGCGTAATGCGTAACGGGAGAAGGATAGAGGGTTCTACCACCCAAGCTTAGAGCGCCACCATTACGCATTACGCATTACGCATTCGGAGGAACCATGGTCAAAGTAGTCAAAACCCGTGTCGAAATCGAAGGTCAGGTCCATGAGGAGACCGTCGTTGTCGATAGAGATGAGCCCGAGGCGTGGGAGCCAGGGCGCGAGTTCGCCGTCGTCGGCAAGCCCCTCGGTCGGGTCGACGGCCGCGAGCGCGTCACCGGCGCGGCCCGCTACACCTACGACGTCCACCCGCCCGGCATGCTCTATGCCGCCGTCCTCCGCTGCCCCCACCCCCACGCCCGCCTCCTCAGCGTCGATACCTCCGATGCCGAAAAGCTCTTCGGCGTCAGGGCCGTTCTCTCCCGCAACAACGCGCCCCCCATCCGCTGGTACTCCGGCGCGAGCAAGCTCTTCGACGACGAGCTGCGCTTCGCCGGCGAAGAGGTCGCCGCGGTCGCCGCCGACGACCTCCACACCGCCCGCCAGGCCCTCAAGCTCATCAAAGCCGAATACCAGACCCTCCCCTTCGTCCTCGACATGGAGGCCGCCATCACCCCCGGCGCGCCCATCATCCACCCCGAGGGTAACATCCTCAAGGGTGACCGCGACGAAGAGGGCGAGCTTTACAGCCGCGGCGACGTCCTTAAGGGCTTCAAATCCGCCGATGTCACCGTGGAGCGCACATACCGCACTCCCACCGCCCTCCACAACTCCCTCGAGCCCCACGGTGCCGTCGCTATGTGGGAGGGCGAAGAGCTAACCGTCTGGGAATCGACCCAGGGCATCTTCTCCGTCCGCGGTCGCGTGGCCCACGCCCTCGACATGCCCGAAAGCAAGGTCCGCGTAATATCCGAGTACATGGGTGGAGGCTTCGGCAGCAAAGGTGGCGCCCTCAAGCAGACCATCATCGCCGCCCTCCTCGCCAAAGCCGCCCGCCGCCCCGTTCAGCTTATGCTCGACCGCCGCGAGGAGAACCTCCTGACCGGCAACCGGGGCGCTACCATTCAGAAGCTCAAAATCGGCGCCAAATCCGACGGCACCCTGGTCGCCATCGATCACGAGGTTCTCTACTGCCTGGGGGCCTACGGCACCTGGACCAACGAGGTGGCCGGCCCCTCCAAAGAGCTCTACCGCTGCCCCAACGTCCGCACCAACACAGTCGGTGTCCGGGTCAACCTTGGCACCCACGCCGCCTTCCGCGCCCCCGGCTTCGTCGAAGGCATGTTCGCCCTCGAATCCGCCGTGGACGAATTGGCCGAGACGCTCGGCATGGACCCCCTCGAATTCAGGCGCAAAAACCACGCCCCCAAAGACCAGGTCACCGGCAACGACTACACCATCAAGCCCCTCCTGGAGTGCTACGACAAAGCCCTCGAGCTTATGGGCCTCGACCCCAAATCCCCCTTGCCCGAAAAGTGCTCCCTCCCCACGAACGGCCCCTGGCGGCGCGGCATCGGCATGGCCGGCCAGCTATGGGGAGGTGGCGGCGGCCCGCCAGCCCACGCCCTCGTACGACTGAACCCCGACGGTACCGTCGAGGTCATCTGCGGCATGCAGGACATCGGCACCGGCACTAAGACCGCCCTCTCCCAGATCGCCGCCGAGGAGCTAGGCGTCCCCATCGAGTCCGTCCGCTTCCGGCTCGGTGACACTCAGAAAGGCCTCTACGCTCCCGAGAGCATGGGCAGCCTGACCATCCCCTCCATCGGCCCCGCCGTCCGCATGGCCGCCGCCGACGCCCGCGAGCAGCTCCTCCAAATCGCCTCCCACTTCCTCGAGTCCCCCGCCCACCGTCTCTCAATATCCAACGGCGAGATCACCATCGAGGGCCGCAAAGAGAGCGCCCACTCCATCGCCGACCTCCTCTCCGAGATCGGCAACTATATGGTCTCCGGCAAAGGCTTCCGCGGCCCCAACCCGCCCCAGCCCCTCCGCACCTGGGGCGCCCAGATCGCCGAGGTTGAGGTCAACGTTGACACCGGCCAGGTCCGCGTCCTCCGCATCGCCGCCGTCCACGACGTTGGCCGGGTGGTCAACCCCAAGGGCCTGAGCAGCCAGTTCCACGGCGGCATCCTCCAGGGCCTCGGCTTCGGCCTCACCGAAGAGCGCATCGTAGGCCCCGACGGTATAGTCCTCAACCCCAACCTCCAGGACTACAAAATCCCCACCGCAGCCGACATCCCCCAGATGCTCGTCCAGGCCATCAACCGCCCCGACACCGAGGCCAACCACATAGGCTCCAAAGGCGCTGGCGAGCCCCCCATCATCCCCGCCGCCGCCGCCATAGCCAACGCCATCCACAACGCCACCGGCATCCACTTGACCCAACTACCCGCCACCCGCCGCCGCATCCTGGAGGCCCTCGAAGATCGCAACGCATGAAACTGCTCCCCAATAGCCAGTTAGATATTTATCTACGGTTCCCCATTTTCCTAATTTCACGCGTAAGAATCTCCAAAATGGTGAAAATGGGAAAATGGGAAATCCGAATCTCCTAAACCGAAAGGCCCGGCATGAATAACTTCACCTACATAAAAACCCAATCTCTCGATGAAGCCCTCCAAACCCTCCAAACCACCGCGGGAGCGGCCATCCTCGCGGGCGGCACCGACCTCATCCCTCTCGTCAAAGACGACATAGCCTCCCCCCTCGCCTTGGTCGACATCTCCTCCTGGAAAGAGGGCTCCCGCATCGAGCCCCGCGAAGGCGGTCTCCACATAGGCCCACTCACCACCCTCAGCGCCATTGCCTCCAACGAAACCGTCCGCGCCCAATACCCAGCTCTCGCCCAGGCATGCGAGTTAGCCGCCTCCCCCCAGCTCCGCAACATGGGCACCCTCGGTGGCAACCTCCTCCAGCAGACCCGCTGCTGGTACTACCGCGGCCCCTACAACTGCTGGCTCAAAGGCGGCGACACCTGTTACGCCCGCCAGGGCGAGAACGAATACCACTCCATCTTCGCCACCGACCCCCAATCCAGCCCCTGCGTCAGCGCCCACCCCTCCGACCCCGCCGTAGCCCTCCTCGCGCTAGACGCCCAGGTCCGCTTCCGCACCCCTTCCGCCGAACAAGCAATCCCCCTCGACCAACTCTACGCCCTCCCCACCCCCACCCGCCGCACCTTCGTCACCCTCCCCGAAGGCGCAATCATAACCGCCATCACCCTACCCCCGGCCCACCCCTACAGCAAATCAACCTACGTCAAAGCCATGGCCCGAGCCGCCTGGGCCTTCTCCCTCGCTGGCGTAGCCATCGACCTACAACTCGACGGCTCCCAAATCCAAACCGCCCGCGTAGCCCTCGGCGGTGTAGCCCCCATCCCCTTCCGCCCCCCCCAACTCGAAGCCGCACTCACCAACTCCAACCCCAACGACCTGGACCCCGACGACCTCGCCTCCCTCCTCACACAAGACGCCCGCCCCCTCTCCCATAACCGCTACAAAATACGCCTCCTGAAAGGCATCTTCAAGGAGGCGCTGGGAAACGTATTAGGTTAGCTTACAATTCTAAACCCGGTTCATTCGCCGTCCTCATCATCTTCCTCGGCAATCCACTCCAGGACGGATGTATCTGCTTGGCCAATGTCAACTACACGTCCGGCGTGCGTCATTACTCCTAGCCCATGCTCGTCGTCCCAATTTGCGCCAAATTGGTAACCGACGTATGCCAGTCCATCCTTAGCGTGGGTGTGAATATGAACTGTCGAAAGCCCAATAAGCTCCTTTAGCTGCTCCGGCCTCTGTATATCGGGCACTACCTCCTCAATCTCTTCCTCAGCTTCTTCCTCACCATAGTCTTCTATATATTCCTCCCGCCAGGTAGGATATTGCGCGAAAATCGCTTCAAGGGGTGTCTCACGTATACTCTCCTGTTGCTCTATCAATTGTTGGTAGGCCGCCACCTGTTCTGCGGATGGCGTAGACTGCTTACGGTCTGGCGTGCGGATCATCAGGTTTACCGAGCCATCCGACGTGACCGACTCGTCAATCGAGCTAAAGCGACCCTGGCGAGATCGAAAGCCCGCCCATGAAGTGAGGACGATGGTTGCAACCCAGTAGTAATCGTTCCACCTCAGTGGCGGAAGAGGTGGTATGTTCAGCTCATCTCCCGTAATCTCCGGCTCCATACTTGAAATCCTCCCATAAAGCGCGATGTCGCCTTTCGGCGACTGTTCCAGTCCGTGAAGCCGACCTTTGCTCCCAGACCGCCCGCGACTAATCACCCCACTAACTGGTAAGCAGCCCGCGCAGGCGGGCTTCGTTCAGGTAGCCCGCAGATTTATCTGCCGG
>JBJMMB010000163.1:0-7150 GCA_045805005.1 Chloroflexia bacterium | reverse complement strand
TTTATCCAGATGGACACGCCCCAACTGGTTGTAGATACCATCCACGACGTAGTAACGCGGGCTCGCGGCAAATAGCCTGTACTTTGCATGCAAGCGCCCACAGGAGCTACACTAACACTAACACGGAGGAACACAACATGACCGCGAACCGGGCGCAGCGCAGGGTATCTCTCCTCGTCCCCATCGGGCTGGCCCTACTAAGCACTCTTACTGCTTGCGCTGCCCCTGGGACCGCCACGCCAACGCAAACGCCTCCAACGCCCTCCCCGACAGCACGCGTGGGAGCCCTGGTAAAGACCAGCTACGGCTCCTACATGAACGTAGAGCCAAGTGACCTGAAGTCGATGCTCGTTCACAAAGACTTCTACCTGGTGGACGTACACACGCCACCGGAGGGTAGACTGCCGGATACGGACGCTCGCATTCCGTACGACCAGATAGAAGGGCAAGTTGCGAAGCTTCCCGCCGATAAGCGAGCCAAGATCGTGTTTACCTGCTACAGCGGCGCAATGAGCAGCATTGCCAGCGAAACCCTTGTCCGCCTGGGTTACACGAATGTGTACAACCTCAACGGCGGCATGGCCGCGTGGCGGGCAGCGGGGTACCAGATCATCCCGGAGGCAAAATAGGGCGGGGTTATCTATTGGGCCTCGCCCTGGTATAAGCGTTGGAACGCCGGCAGGTCTCGCAGCGAATCCAGGTCGCTATCGTGCTTGGACCACTCGACAAAGTCGGGTATGCGCCGGAACGATTCTCTAAGCGCGTCGATAGCAGGGCCGGGCTGCCCCGTGAGGGAGTAGAAACAGGCAAGGTTATAGAGCGCGTGGCAGTATACTATCGATTCGGGGAAGAGCCGGACCAACAAGTCCACCATTGCTTCGCGTACCCGATTACCGGCCTGGAGGTCCCCGTTCTCACGGTAGAATTCGGCGTAGTGGAATACGGGGTGCTCCAATGAGCTTTCGATTAGCCTGAGCCAGAGGGGGTGGCCGTGCAGCCAGGGCTGGAGTTGTGGGTCAGCCAGCTCGTCCTCGGTTGCACCGTGGACGGTGCTCACCAGGTCCCGGTGAACCGCCTCCGCCTCTCGTTCAATCTCCGCCCAGGGCCGCAGGCGGTGCTCTGCCAACAGCCTGTTGTTAAACTCATCCTCGTCCCAGGAGTTAACCGGCTCCTCACCCCGAAGCGTCGCCGCCAGCCGACCGGCGTGCCACCGCTCCCAGAAGGTCACGTGGGTTATGAGGTCGCGTGCGGACCAACGCCTTTGGTCACCGACCGCCTCACGCTGATCCACGCTGAGGCCGTCAATAAACCCTCGCTTCAGCGTGCGCGCCTCCCCGAGCATTTCCAGGAGGCCCGGCTTGATTGGGCCAGTCGACCCTTGAGCACCAGCGTCATTCATGCGTGACCCCCTCGACCAGGCTCATCTCCCTGTGTTCTGCGAACGGAAGTTGTGAGCCACACGATCAGCACGGCCAGCAACCCGACAATTGCCACGCGCCGCCGCATCCTCGGGTCGCGCAATGTCACTCTCCGCACGCCCTTCTCATCTATCACAAACACCACGGGATCTGCCCAACTGTGTAAGACGAACCCCGCGTCGCCTCCGATTCTCCACTCGCGTACAGCAACCTCAGGCACCAACGACACCGTGCGACCGTTAGAGCGGAAGTAGATGGGATCGCCTCGCTGCCTGACAACTCTTATGCGCATAGCTGCGCCGATTCTAGCAGGTGTGCACCGAATGGTCAATGGGGCTGTCGGCGGTCGGAGGTTGGGGGTCAGAAAAGAGACGATGGACGATCTCTCCGGGGCTTGGGGCTCGGGGGTTGATACTATTTGCAGCATGATGGGTAGGAGGGGCCAGGATCGGGAATTTCCGGTTTTTCCGCTTTTGGGTGATGGGGCGTGCGTGGGGGGCGGAAAACGGAAAATTGGGGTTTGGATACTATTTGTAGCTAGAATGACAATGGGCAGTGGACGGTGGACGATGGATTGCGGACCGTCTATCTCTACACGAAGGGCGCCTAACAACACTCTAACGCGAATCATGGCGGGTAGGGGCGAACCTTGTGTTCGCCCCATACGCATCGAGCTAAGGACCGCTGTGCATGCTGAGTGGCGATCTTGACGCCCGAGCAGGACCTTCCGTAGGGGCAGGCCCCCGTTGCCTGCCCGGTTCCCCGACCCCGGCATTGGTAGTGCACGCACAAGGCAGGCAACGGGGGCCTGCCCCTATGGCGTCATTGGCTCTAAATCCTGCTTTCAATCTCTCAGCTTGACGCGTATAGAGCGAACCTTGTGTTCGCCCTATGGCCTTAGTGCCTGGGTGAGAGGGCGAACACAAGGTTCGCCCCTACCCTAGGCAAATCTTAGTGTGAAGGCTTACAGCCGCTATTCTATTGGACATGTGGGCCGGGCTGATGGATAATAGCACAACGTGGTCTGATAGGCACGGTACATGGCCTAAAGCCAGGAGGAAGCACAGCAGCGGATGGGAGCCGAGTTAGAGGGGAAGTTCTCCGGCCTTATACTTGATATGGATGGGGTCCTGTACAGGGGCAACGAGGCCCTGCCAGGGGCGCGAGAGTTGGTTCCAGCGTTGCGCGCCGCCGGGCTCTCCTTTATACTGTTGACCAACAATTCAACACTTTCGCCGGAGGAGTATAGCACCAAGCTTGCGCGGATGGAGATCAGGGTGGACCCGGCCGCGATCTTCACTTCGGGCCTGGCCACCTCGCTCTACTTGATGCAGCACTATCCCACCGGTGGGGGCGTGTATGTGCTGGGAGAGGCCGCCCTGCTGTCGCTGCTCGTAAGGGCTCCGGGGTTTCGGCCCGAGGGGTGGAAGCCGGATGTAGTGGTGGTGGGCCTCGATTTCAAGTTGACGTACGACTCGTTGCAGCGGGCCTGCTCGGCAATCCGAGCTGGAGCCGCGTTCATCGCGACTAATGCCGACCCGACGCTGCCGGTCGAGGGAGGCGAATTGTGGCCGGGCGCGGGGAGCATCGTGGCCGCGGTCCGGACCTGCTCGGGCGTTGAGCCCGTGGTCATAGGCAAGCCCAATCCTTACATCGGAGAGATGGCCTTATTGAAGCTCGACTTGCCCGCCGCGGAGGTGCTCTGCGTGGGCGATAGATTGGAAACCGACATCCTTCTGGGCAAGGGCATCGGCACGCCCACCGCGCTGCTGCTCACCGGAGCCTCGACCCTGGTGGAGACCGAGCGGTCGGAGGTCAAGCCGGACTACATCTACGAGAACCTACCCGCGCTCATGGCCGCGCTGGGCATCAAGTAGCTGGCGGACAATCCCTCGTACATTGTCTATCGTCTATCGTCTAACATACACGACCGGAGGTACCCAATTGGCAAGCAAGGAACGGATACGAACTGACCACGCCCCGGCCGCCATTGGGGCTTATTCTCAGGGCATCAGAGCAGCCGGGTTCGTCTACACGGCCGGTCAACTGGGCCTTGATCCTTCGACCGGCACCCTGGTCGAGGGTGGCGTCACCGAGCAGACCCGGCAGGTCCTCGATAACATGCGCTCCATATTGGAGGCCGCGGGCACTTCGCTCGACAATGTAGTAAAGACGACCGTATTTCTCAGCGATATGTCCAACTTCGGGGCAATGAATGAGGTTTACAAGCAATACTTCGGTGGCGACTCCCCGCCCGCACGCTCCACTGTGCAGGTCGCCGCCCTTCCGCTGGGCGCCATGGTCGAGATCGATTGCGTGGCCCTTGCCGGGGAATAGAGAACGATGTCGAGGAGAGAGCATACAGCATGGTAGCAGCCAAACAGAGACCAACCAGCGCCGAGCCGGAGCCGTTCGAGTTCGACTATGAGGACGCCACCACCGTCGAAGGCCGGGGTGAATTGCGCATCGGCACCCGCGACCTTGCGGCCCTCCGAGTGGAGCGCTGCCTGGACGCCATCGCCTCGCAGCAGGGCAAACTCCTGGAGGTGGGCTGCGGGGCGGGACGCTACACACGGGCCTTCCTCCGTTACAGGCCGGACCTGGAAGTCTATGGCTGCGACATCTCGCACATCGCCCTCGGCGAAGCTCAGGCAGCGGACCGCACCGGCAAGATCCACTACAAGCTAGGCGATGCCCTCGACCTGCCATACGAGGACGCGAGCTTCGACATCGTGGTCCTCTTTGACGTGTTGGAGCATGTTACCGACGTGGATAGGGCCGCCTCCGAGGTAGCGCGGGTGCTGAGGCCAGGGGGGACGTTCCACTGCTTCGTGCCCTGTGAGGGGAACAAGCGCACGCTGTTCGCGCTCCTGAGGCATAGCAAGCTGCTCCCCATCCACAGGTGGAAGCGCGACCATATCGGCCACATCCAGATTCTCACTACCGGCCAGATGAAGCGCTTCCTCGAAGCTCACGGCCTCAACGTCACCGGCCTCAAGTTCTCCTTCCACATCCTGGGCCAGATACACGACGTGGCCGATTACTGGCGGCGCGAAATGCTCTCACGATCTGACCTGCCCAACTGGCGACAAGCCCTGGTCAAGGTCATCAGCAGGGCCGTCTTCATCCCCACGTGGCGGCTCGCCTACTACGAAGACACCCTTCGGCAGAACGACCGCGCCGCTATCGGCGTGCACATGACCTGCCGCAAGCGCTAGTGCCGCCTCGCGAATTTCTGACCTTTAGAGCCGTGTGCCCACCCAACCGATGGCCAATAATCTACGCGACCGCCGCTGCCCTCCTCGCGCTGCTGGCCGCGTGGCTTCTGCCCTTCCCGCACCTCATCTCCGGCGATGACGACCAGGCCGCCAATGTTCTGCCCGGCGTGCGCGAGAATCTTATGTCAAGCAAGAGCCGGTTCGACCTCGCGAGCAGCCGCTATCAGGCGTACATCTCGTCGCACGACGTTGGAGCGTTACGCCAGAACGCCGAGCAGGCAATCTCAGCGGCTAACGCGGCCCCAGCTGATGCGGCCGCCCTTGCTCGCCTCCGTGATGAAGGTGTGAAGATAGTCGAGTTCGCACATGAGCTTGAACAATACGCACTGGCGAGTGACACCTACTTCGCGGCCCTCCGCACCTACGACGACGATCTGATGGCGTGGACCCGCTCCCTGGGCGCGAAGAGCGAGCGGCTGAGGAAGGACACTTTTCCTTTCGTTGAACACATCAAGCGCTACCCGCCGCCCACCGGCCTGACGCCCGACCCGCCTGAGGTCAAGGCAGACCAACTGTCTGCACAGATTACTGCGCACGAGGCGCACCTGGCGGGCCTCGGCAGCTCAGCCACCCCGGCCCAGCTATCCACGGACGTCGACGCCATCTGGTCGAGCGGGCGCTCCATTGAATACGTCGCGGGCTTGCACGACGAGTACTTCACCGACCTCAGGCGCTACGATGGCCGGGTGACCGAGGAAGCAGCGGCGCCCCTCGTCTCCAACCAGCTACCCGGCCGCCGGATGATGGCAACCGGGCTGAACCTACTCCTGGGTCTGGTAATATTTGGCGGGCTCCTTGCCCTCTTCGCGCCCCGCCGAGGGTCGACGGGTTGAGCACTTTAGCGCAGCCCAAACCACTGGAGGCCACGTCCCTCGGGTCGCGGCCCTCGGCGCGCGCAATCGTTACCTCAGATCAGGCGATACTGGTCGCGCTGCTCGCCGCGCTTGGCGTGTACTACCTGGCTCCTGGCCTCCTGGGCCTCGGTACGGGCCTCCTTGTGTTCTTCGCCCTCACCCTTTACCGTCCACAGCTGAGTCTGGCCCTGGTGCCGCTCGTGGCCCCACTCTTCTTCAGGCCCCGGGTCATCACCGAGCGCTACCATGTCTCCCCGGCCGAGGCGGCCATTGCCTGCCAGGTGGTTGCCTGGGTTGTGCGCGACGGCTGGAGTTACATCCGAACACGAAGGCTGCCGGCCATCGACCTACCGCAACTCCGCTCTCTGCTCCCGGCTATAGTGCTCGCGGCTGTAGGAGCCGCCTGGCTCCTGGTGCCGGATGCGTCCCACCGCAACGTTGCCTTCCGCGACTTCCGGTGGACCGTGCTCGAACCTGTCTTTTTCTTCGCCCTCATGATGCGCTGGCTGCGCACCGAGAGCGACATCTGGCGGCTGGTGTGGGCCTGGCTGATCGGGGCTGCCCTCATTGGCCGCGAGGGAGCGGAGCAGTTCCTGTTCGGCGACACCTGGACCATGGAGGGCGTGGGCCGGGTTACGTCGGTCTACCCGAGCGCGACGGCCTTCGGCATCTACGTGGGCCGGGCCCTGCCCGCCGCGATCGTGCTCGCCATCTTCCTGCCGGCCGAGCGGCGGCTCTGGAAGGTCGCAGCGGCTCTCCTAGCGGTGCCCATTGGGTTGGGCGCGCTGTTCAGCTTCGCGCGTGGCGCTTGGATCGGGGTGTTCGTGGCCTTGGTCGTGGTGGCGCTCATCACGCGCAACCGCTGGCTTATCGGGCTGTTAGCCGCGGGCCTCCTCGCGGGCGTGGCTGCCCTCCCCTTCGTCCACGCCGAGCGCATTACATCAATGTTCAACTTTGATACGACCGACAATACAGGCATCTCCCGCTTGAAGATCTGGTCTTCAGCCCTGCGGGTGCTGGCCGACCACCCACTTATGGGCATCGGACAGGACCAGTTCCTCTACGTCGATCCCAAATATGGAGTGCCCAACATACGCTTCCTGACCGTTTCGCACCCCCACAATATGCTTCTCGACTTCTGGCTCCGCCTCGGCCTCCCCGGCCTCGTCTGGCTGCTTGCCACGCTAACCTACTTCTACACTCAGGCCCTCAAAGCTTACACGCGCCTACAAAGCGCCGCCCTGGGGGCCCTCGCCCTGGCCCTCCTCGCCTCCATGATCGACTTCGCAATCCACGGCCTCATGGACATGGCGTACTTCTCGATGGACCTGGCCCTCACCTTCTGGCTAATCTTCGGCCTCCTGCTGGCGCTGAAGCGACAGGCGCCCCTGGTATAGGGTAGTGTGGAAGCTCCTTCCGGAAAACGCCAAGACGCCAAGGCGCCAAGGATTTATTGAATCGGTTGGCCGGGACGCACTCCCTGAGAAGATATTGAACCGCAGAGGCGCAGAGGCGCAGAGTCCCTATTATTGGTTCTCTGCGCCTCTGCGGTTCCAAACCCCTAATAAATCTTGGCGTCCTTGGCGTTTTCCGGAATCAA
>JBJMMB010000162.1:0-7207 GCA_045805005.1 Chloroflexia bacterium | reverse complement strand
TTGGGGGTTGTCCCCCAACTATTCCCCTTCTTCCCTTTCCCCATGCCAAAGGGGTGCAGGGTTCCCCCTGCCGGGGGTTTGGGGGTGTCCCCAAAGTTCATTTTATTCACCCCCTCTCCCACAGGGAGAGGGGGTTGGGGGTGAGGGATCTCCCCTGGGCGATTGGAGCCCAACCACCCCCAGAGGCACGGTTACACCGTAACCCTCTACTGGTTCAGGGCTGCGGCAGCCTGAATCAGGTCGTTCGTGTACGCGTCCTGCGCGGGCTTGCTGATGACCTTGAACTTCAAGGCAATGTCGGCCGTGGTCCTGAACCTGTCGGGGTCGATGAAACCCACCTTGTCCGACGTGCTGTTAGGAGGAATCACCAGCTTGGCGACCTCGCGCATCATGCTTACCTGGTGGTCGCGGTTGGTCGTGGACTTGTCGACCCTCGCCATTGTGGCCTCCACGCCCGCGTTCTCGTCCTTGATCGCGGTGATCCACCCCTTCTGGGCCGCCGCCAGGAAGCGCACCAGGAGGTCCTTCTTGTCCTTGACGTTCTGCTCGGTGGTGAAGACGTGGTCTTCCAGCATGCCCACGCCCTCCACATTGTAGTTGATAACGTTGAGGTCATCGGGCTTGACCCCGGCCTCCAGTACCACGTTGTACTCGTTATAGACCATCGCCGAGGCCGCGTCGAGCTTGTCGTTCAGGAACGTGTCCATCTCGAAGCCCTGCTTGATGACGGTCATGTCCTTGTTGTTATCGATGCTGTTGTCGAAACCATATTTGTCCATGAGGGCGCGGAACTCGAACTCGTTGCCACCCGTCCACACGCCCACTTTCTTGCCCTTCAGGTCTTTGGGGCTGGTGATGCCCGCCGTCTTCTTACTGATCAGGTAGAGGCCGCTAGTCTGGTAGAACTGGCCGATGTCGATCAGTGGCTGGCCCTTGTCGCGGTTGGCCAGAGTGCTCCCTACCCAGTCAATGCCCACGTCCGCGGCCCCGGTGAGCACCTTCTGCGAGGGCACCACGTCCGGCCCGCCCGGCAGCAGCTCTACATCGAGGCAGCGCTCCTTGTAGTACCCCTTGTCTGCCGCCACGTAATACCCCGCGAACTGGGCCTGGTGCAGCCACTTGAGCTGCAATTTCAGCTTGTCCATCGTAGTGCAAGAGGCTACTGTGGTCGCGGCACCTCCCGGCGCGGTAGTCGGCGCCGCCCCGCTAGTGTTGGCGTTGGTATCCGTGCCCGCCACCGCAGTAGGCGTAGCGGTCTCCCCACCACACCCCGCCAACAGCGAAACGCCCATCACCACCAATAACCCCAAAGATGCCATCTGCTTTTTCACCTTCATACCCTCTTTCCTCCTGTTCTAATCTTGGATCTAGCCTTGTGCCATTCGTAATTCGTAATTCGTAATTACTAAGGCCTTCTCTCCCAGGGGATAGCCAGGCGCTCGGCCAGGCTGATAGCCAGGTAGAGGAGCAGGCCCACCACTGTTACGATCACCACGCCGCACCATGCGAGCGCGAAATCGCCGCTTTGAATGTTGTTGGCAATCAACTTCCCGATACCCCCCGCAGAGTTGAAGAACTCGGCCACAACCGACCCGATCATCGAGGCCGTGGCCCCGACCTTGAGGGCGCTGAACACGTAGGGCAGGCTGCTCGGCAGACGCAGCTTCCGGAAGGTCTGCGCGTCGCTGGCCCCGTAGCTGCGCATCAGGTCGAGCGAGTTGTTGTCCAACGAGGTCAGGCCCTTGTAAGCGCTGATCACCATCGGCGCGAAGGTCATTATGACGACCACCACGATGCGCGTGGGCTGGTCGAACCCCAGCCAGCGCGAGACTATGGGCGTGATGGCGATGATCGGTATGGCGTTGGCCGCCGCCGACAGGGGCATCAGCCCGCGCCGCAGCACATCATACTGCACGAACAGCGCTGCCGTCAGAAAGCCCAACCCCCCTCCAACCGCCAACCCCACCAGCGCCTCGCCCAGTGTATACCAGATACCTATCCACAGGTCGCGCCCCCGCTGCCCGAACGAGTCTATTATCTGGCTCGGGAGCGGCAACTGGAAGGTCTGTATCCTGAGCAGGGCGTGCAACACCTGCATCTGCCACAGCGCGACCACCACCACGAACACCAGCACCGGCGGCAGCACCGCCTTCGCCCATTCGACGGGCCGGTTCTTGGAGGATCGGGTTTCGGTTTCTACCGTGGCCATTACAGAGCCTACCTCCTCGTCGCTGCGCGGCGGAACTCGGGCTGCCAGGGCACGAGCAGGCGCTCGGCCAGCGAGACTAGGCCGAAGAAGATCACCCCGATCACCGCGGCCTCGATCACCAGAGCCCATAACTTATCGCTGCCCCCGTAGCTGTTGTACTGCAGCGATAGTATGAGCACGCCCAGGCCCTTGTTGCCCCCCATCAGCTCCGCCACGATAGCCCCGATCAGGCTGCCGGTGGCGGCTATCTTCAGGGCCACGAACAGGAAGGGCAGCGACGCCGGCATCCTCAATTTTCGGTAAACGTCCAGTGTGGAGGCCGCGTAGCTACGCATCAGGTCGAGAGCCCTCGGGTCAACGCTGTTCAGGCCCCGCAGGACGTTGACCGTCACCGGGAAGAAAGTCAGGTAGGCGGCCACCGTGATCTTCAGTAAGGTCTCGTCACGGATGATGCCGTAAAGTATCGGGGCGAGGGCGATCACGGGCACCATCTGCGAGCCTATTATGTAAACAAGGAAACTGCGCGCCACCCACAGCGTCCGCGACATCACCAGCGCCAGCGCGTACCCAACCACCGCGCCGATCGCAAAGCCCACAAGCGCGTTTCCGAAGGTCACCACCCCGGCGTCCCAGAAGCTCTGCGCGTTGTTCACGTAAGCCTCGAGCACCTTGTGCGCGTAAGGTAGGTAGCTCTGCTGCTGCTTGTAAGCGAACGTCCCCTCCTGCAAACCGTTGAGGCGCACGAACGCCACCAACTCCCACAAGGCCAGAACGACGATAATGATTATCGCAGGTGCAAGCCATTTTGGACCCTGAATCTTGAATTTTGGATTTGCCGCTTCCTCGGATTGCTCCGCTTGCCCCGCGCCTCCCCCAAGGGGGCCCCGTATCTGCGAACGCCGAGGCCTCGTTCGGGGGCGGGCGGGTACCCTCTGGGTGACCAAAATCGGGATGCCCTTTGGGCCACCAAAGTCCAAAATCATTGCGTTTCCCGCAGGTGCTCGCGCACTTCCGAAACCAGCTCAAAATAGTGGGGGTCTTCGCGGGTCCGGTAGTCGCGCGGATCGGGCAGGTCGATGCGGACGATGTGGGCTATGCGGCCTGGGCGGGACGACATCACGACAACGCGGGTCGAGAGAAACACCGCCTCGGCTATGCTGTGGGTGACGAAGACGATGGTCGTTCTGGTCTCGCGCCAGATGGTGAGCAACTCGCCGTTGAGGCGTTCGCGGGTCATCTCGTCAAGCGCGCCGAAAGGCTCGTCCATGAGGAGGATGCCCGGCTGAAACGAAAGGGCCCGCGCGATGCTCACCCTCTGCTGCATGCCGCCCGAAAGCTGCCACGGGTAGTGGTGCCGGAACTCGGCGAGGCCCACCAGATCCAATAGCTGCTCGGCGCGCTGCCGGCGCTCCGCGGAGGGCACGTTCATTACCTCCAGGGGAAGCTCCACGTTCTTTACGATCGTGCGCCAGTCGTAGAGCACTGGGGCCTGGGGCACCAGTCCGTAGTCGCGCCGCAGCCGGGCCTCGTTAGCGGGCTTGCCCTGCACCTGAATGCGCCCCGAGGTGGGCTGCATCAGGTCGCCGATGAGGCGCAGTAGAGTGGTCTTGCCGCAGCCGCTGGGGCCGATCAGCGACACGAACTCGCCCGAAGCGATATCCAGCGACACCCCGGCGAGGGCCACCACGGCCTGAGCCCCGTCGCCGGTAGAGCCGCCGTAGCGCATAGCGACCTGTTCAAGGCTGATGGCGGGGGTGACGGAAGCGGCGCTATCCAAAGGCAGCCTCTCTATCAATGTAGTGCGGGAATCGTGTTCCGGGGCCGAGCTCGCGCTCCGGCAAGCCATCCGGAGCAGCTATGTGCCGCCACAGGATACCACAAAATCGGGCCGCTGGCTACACAGCCGTACATTGACGCCGGACGCCCAAAAATGGGATAATTCCGGCGATAAGTCCCCGGCAGCGGCGACCGGCCCGCCCTCTTATTTGCTTCCTCGAAGAGGTCCGCCTGGTGGGCTCTGAACACCCTTCTGAAGCCGTCCCCTGAGCTAAGGATGGGCTTGTTCTGTATGTGCGGGTTCGCTGGCGCTGTGGAGCGTCGTGGAAACAGGAAAACAGGAGGAGAATTGGGCATGAGACCCAGTGGAACACGTAGATTAGCCTCGGTAAGCGTCGCGCTCCTGTTAGCGCTCGCGGCCCTGGCGATGGCGTCGCCCGTGCAGGCCGCCGACGTGCGCAGCGGAGACTTCGTCACGGTCGCTCCTAATGAAACCATCGAGGATAACCTCTATGCGGCGGCGAGCACGGTCAATATGAACGGCACCGTGAAAGGCGACGTGATAGCCGTGGGCAACGAGATCACCATAGACGGCACGGTGGACGGCAGCGTCTTCGCCGCGGCTCGCGTGGTGACCATCAACGGCATCATAAACGGCTCGGCGCGCATTACGGGCCAGGTGCTCCTGTTGGGCCCGAAGGCTCGAATCGCCCGCGACGTTGCGGGGGTCGGCTACAGCCTCGAGCAGCAGACCGGCAGCAGCGTGGGCCGCGATGTGCTCGTGTTCGGCTACCAGGCGCTCATGGCGGGCAGCGTAGGCAGGGATATCAAGGGTTCCGTGGGCGGCCTTGAGATCCAGGGCAGGGTAGTCAGAGACGTGAATATGCAGGTGGGCGACACCGGCGATATAGATGCGTGGGCCTGGGTCGCGGCGCCGGTGTCATCGGTGCCCGTGGTGCGCCCGGGCGTGACGCTCGTGGAGAACGCCCGCGTGGCCGGCAAGCTGATCTACCAGTCGGGCACGCGGGGGCAAATCAACCCAAGGCAGGTTGGGGAGACGGTCGAGTGGCGGGAGCGCACCGACGAGGTCGGCCTGGGCACCCGCTCCGGCGGGGCCATGGTCGTAGACTGGGTGCAGCGCTTCGTGACGCTGCTGCTGGTCGGGCTACTCCTCGCGGAGTTCGCCCCACGCTGGACCCAGCGGCTCGCCGACAACGTGCAATCCAGGCCCGCGGCCAGCCTGGGGTGGGGAGCACTCGGCCTGCTGGTGTTCGGCCTCATCGCTGTGGGTGTCGTCTTGCTGGCTGTCGTGCTCGCCATCCTCTTCCATGTGCTCACCCTCAACGCGCTGGCGATCTTTGTCGCGGGCCTCGGGTTGGCGGGCGAGGCGGTGCTAATCTTAGCGTTCTTCTTCTTCGTGAGCTTCGTCGCCCAGGCCATTGTGAGCCTGGTGGCGGGGCGCTGGCTGTTGGGGCGCTTCCGGCCCGAGTGGGCTCACCCAGAGGGCACCCGGCGCATCTTCCCCCTCGTCGTGGGGCTGGTGCCCTTCGTGATATTGACTTCCATACCGCTATTCGGTGGGCTGCTCGGCCTGGCCACGCTGCTCCTGGGCCTCGGGGCGCTGTGGCTGTGGCTCCTCTCGGCCCGCGAGCACTTCGCAAGCACGGCGGTGGCAAATCCTTCTCCCGCGTAGACATAGAGTAGAAAGACTAACGAGATGAACCCACCCACGACTATGCCTCCGGCGCCCGCGCCCGCACCCGCCTTTCGCCTGTCTGCTTACCGGTTTATCCTCACTCTGACCCTCGCGTACGGCGGCGTGGGACTGCTGCAGTGGTTCCACGAGCTGGTCCGGCAGGACGCGCAGGCCCACGGCCTGGGAGGGCTCACGACGGCGCAGTGGCTGCGGGAGGGCACCCTGACGGTACCGCTGGTGGCCGCGGCGGTCTACCTGGCCACGAGGCGCACCCCGGCCGGGGCCTCCACCAACTCTGGCCCGGCCATCGCGGGCCTGTTCGCGGCGATCATCGGCGCGGGCTCGCTCCTCGGCCAATTGTACCCCTCGGACTCCGCGCACGCAGGAGGAGAGCATGCGGCCCTCCCTGTCGTTTCCACTCCTTTCGTGCTGGAGGACACGCTGGTAATGATGATCGCTGCCACGCTCTTCGCGCTCTTCGCGGACCGCGTGCTCCTGGTCTTATGCACCGCGCAGCTCGGCCCCCTGAACCGCTGGCCGGTACCGGGTCGCTGGACGCGACTCGCCGCCGCGATCGTCCTCGTGGCAGCCGCCCTCCCGCCCTTCCTCCTTAACAGCACCACGCCCGCCATCGCCCAGACAAGCTTTCCGGACCAACCGATCCACCCCAAGGGCAGCCTGCTCCTCGTCGCCAAAGTGCTGGACGACGGCTGGTGGGGCTTCGTGGCCCCCGCCTATGGAAAGCTTGGTATCAGGCCCATCATCGAGATGACCGAGGGAGAGACGCTCAACATCACCCTCGTAAACGAGTTCTACAAGGACGTCAGCCTGCATGTGCACGGCGTCCTCTACAGCCAGGACAGCGACGGCACCCGCCACAGCGGCTCCTTCGTCAAGCCCGGCGATTTCCACGTCTACCAGTGGCGGGCAGCGCCCGGCACTGCCGGCTATTGGCACTACCACGATCACGTGGTGGGCGACGACGAGGGCACGGTGGGCATTGAAAACGGCTTCTACGGCGGGCTCATCGTCCGCAAGCCTGGCGACCCCCGGCCGGTAAAGACCTTCATGCTCGTGTTCCACAACCTCACGATCAACGGCCGCCAGTACCCCAATACCCCCACACTCACAGCCCGCGAGGGCGATCTGGTGGAGTTCCTCGTCGTCAACTACATGGACAACCTGCACTCGTTCCATCTGCACGGGCACCGATGGCTCACCCCATCGAACCCCGGCAACCCCCCGTCATCCCAGGGCACGAACGCCGTGAACGGCAGGGAGGACAACCACCCCCTCACGCCGGGCGACAGCTTCGGCTTCATGACCATCGCCGGAGAAGGGGTCGGCCCCGGCATGTGGATGTACCACTGCCACGTGCAAAGCCACTCCGCCCTGATGTTAGGCTTCTTCCAGGTGCTCCCCCGCACGAGCCCGACCCCGACGGCGAAGCCCTAACCCTCCTACACCCTGGAATAGCCAAACGAGGTCTTTTCGTAGGGGCAGGCCCCCGTTGCCTGCCCAGTTTA
>JBJMMB010000161.1:0-2192 GCA_045805005.1 Chloroflexia bacterium | reverse complement strand
TGGAGGGGTTCGAGAGCGGCACGCTGGGCATTTTCACGTCGAGCGGGTCGCCGGGTTGGAGCGCGGTGCAGACGGACCACTACGGCGGGGTGTATTCGGCCTACGCGCCGGACGTTCCGTCGATGGGAGACCAGCGGTTGTCTCTCAGCGGGCCTATCCTGGTGCCGCTAAACGCCATCCCCTTGCTCACCTTCCACCACCGGTTCAACCTGGAGACGGGCGGCGTGGAGGCTTTCGACGGCGGGGTGCTGGAGCTATCGACCAACGGGACGAATTGGACCGATCCCGAGTTCGTGATGGGGGGCTACAACTCGAGGATTATGGCCAATCCATGCGCGGTGAACAACCCGCTGGCGGGGCGCATGGCGTGGAGCGGGGACAGCGGCGGCTGGCAGGAGGTACAGGTGAACCTGTTCGCGTACCGGGGCAGGACCCTATACTTCCGCTTCCGCCTCGGCACAGACGAGACGGGGGCGGACCAGGGGTGGTGGATCGACGACGTGACAGTGATCTTCTCCCAAACCTTATGCTTCAGCCCTACCGCCACGCCGACGCTCACCTTCACCGGGATACCTACCTTGACGCATGTGGCGACCTGCACCCCAACGTATACACCGACTATTACCCAAACGTACACACGGACAAGGACAGGCACCTCCACGCCGACACGGACGGTCACGCCCTCATTCACTGTAACTCCCACGGGCACGCGCCCGACGGCCACTCCAACTAGCACTTATACCTTCACACGGACCAACACACCCAGCAACACACCGACTTTCACGCCCACGACAGGCCCTTGCGTGCTGCCCATCACTGAGGATTTCGAGAGTGGCATGCTGGGTATCTTCAAGTCGAGTGGCTCGCCCGGCTGGAGCGCGGTGCAGACCGACCACCATACGGGGCTGTATGCCGGGTTTGCGCCCGACGTGGCGAGCGTGGGCGACCAGAGGCTGACTTTGAACGGGCTTATAGACGTACCGCTGAACGCCACCCAGGCCACGCTGACGTTCTGGCACCGGTTTGACCTGGAAGGGTCGGGGCAGACGGCCTTCGACGGCGGGGTGCTGGAGCTGTCGAGGGATGGGACGAATTGGGTCGATCCAGGGTTTGTTAGGGGCGGGTATAACGCCACAGTGATCGCTTGCCCTGGGCTGAACCCGCTGGCGGGGCGGCAGGTGTGGAGCGGGGACAGCGTGGTGTGGGTGCGGGTAGCAGTAGACTTGATGGGGTACAGGGGGCAGAGCGTAACCTTCCGCTTCCGCCTGGGGACGGACGAGACGGGTAGCCGGCCGGGGTGGTGGATCGATAACGTGGCAGTGGTGTTCGCGCAGGCGGCATGCTTCACCCCGACGGCCATGCCCACTAATACCCACGTGCCTACCTGTACCTTCACGCCCACCTTCTCGCCCACCAATACGCCGACCATCACTCTTACACCCACCATAACGCCTACTCCCACGATAACCCGGACATACACGCCAACCAATTCTCCTACGCCGACCATCACCGGCACGCGCCCAACCGAAACGAACACGCTGATCCCGACTATCACCTTGACGCCTAGCCCTACGAGAACACCCACACCAACCGGCACACCTACCTGGACCCCTACCTGGACGGTCACGCGTACGAGCACCATCACCCCCACTCCTGGTCCATGTGTGCTCCCGGTGGTGGAGGGATTCGAGGGCGGCACGCTTGGCTTGTTCAACACTTCGGGCTCGCCGGGTTGGAGCGCCGTGCAGACCGACAGCCACTCCGGCCAATACGCGGCTTTCGCGCCCGACGTACCCCAGGTGGCCGACCAAATGCTGACGCTGACGGCCCCTATCGCCGTCCCTGGTAACGCGACGCAGGCCAGGCTGACCTTCTGGCACCGGTTTAACCTGGAAGCTGTGGGGCCGGTGACTTATGACGGCGGGGTGCTGGAGTTGTCGAGAGACGGCATGACCTGGTTTGACACCTCGTTCATCTTTGGCGGTTACAACCGCTTGGTACTGAACGACCCTTGCTCCAGACAGAACCCGCTAGCGGGGCGCCAGGTGTGGAGCGGGGACAGCGGGGGTTGGCAGCAGGCGATGGTTGACTTGATGCCATACAGGGGGCAGAGCGTGTGGTTCCGCTTCCGGCTGGGGACTGACGAGACTGGGGTCGCGCCGGGTTGGTGGGTGGACGACATAAGCGTGGTC
>JBJMMB010000160.1:0-18017 GCA_045805005.1 Chloroflexia bacterium | reverse complement strand
TCGAGCGTGAAGACCCCGGGCGGGCAGAGCGTGCAGGCGGAAAGTACCGGCATGTTCGCGGAAACGGATATGCAGGGCATTTACTCGATTTCCGTGCCCGGTAGGGCGGCGCAGGGCGCGGACACCGGGCCGCGGATGTTCGCGGTGAACATGATCGATAGGGTGGAGTCGGACAACCGGCCCCGCGCCCACCCGGAGTTGGACCGCCAGGGTCCCGCCGTGGTGGAGCGGCAGATCAAGCAGGAGCAGTGGTCGCAACTGGCCGCTATCGTGCTGGGCCTGCTGGGGGCCGAATGGCTCTACTATTGCTGGAAACGAGGTAGCGTGTGAGCGAAGTCGTCCTACTACATCCCGGTGTGCTCGTGCTGGCGCTGCTATTGGTGCCGCTCATATACCTCACCGCCCGTCGCCTCAAAGGGCTGGCCCCCTGGCGGCGGCGCGTGGCGATCCTGTTGCAGAGCCTGAGCGCCCTGCTGCTGCTGCTAGCCCTCGCGGAGCCCGCGCTGGCCCGGCCCGACAACTCGCTGAGCCTGGTTGTGGTCGTGGACACCTCGGGCAGCCTGAGCGCGGAAAGCAGGCAGCAAGCGGCCGCTTATGTGCGAGGGGTGACCAAAGGGGTCGGGAGTCGTGGGTCGGGGGTCGGAGCTCAGTTCGTGGACGTGGCGGGCGATGCGCGGGTGATCTCCGACGTGGAGGCTTGGGCCGCGGGGCTGGAGAAGGCGCCCGCGCAGGCCGGCGGGACGGAGAACCAGACGGACCTAGCGGCGGGGTTGAGGCTGGCGGATAGCTTGCTGGGGAACACCGGCAAGCGCCGGGTGGTGGTGCTCAGCGACGGGTGGCAGACGCAGGGCAGCGCGGCGGACGAAGCGGGGCGGGTGGCGGCCAGGGGTATCGACGTGCAGGTGGTGGCGCTGAGCGCGCTCGGCAGCCCGGAGATCATCATGAAGTCGCTCGATATGCCCGCCTACGCCAGGGTTGGGGACAGCATCCAGAGCGAGATACAGATCTTCAGCACAGGCGAGGCCACCGCTACTTTGCGGCTGGCGGTGGATGGCGCGCCTTTGCAGGCGAGGCAGATCGGGCTAAAAGCAGGGGACAACACGCTGCGTATCGAGCAGAAGGTGGAGACCCAGGGCTTCCATAGGCTGGAGGCGCAGGTGTCGGGGAGCGCGGACACCTCGGACCAGAACAACTCGGCCGCCGCGACGCTGGTGGTGAAGGATCAGCCGCGGGTGCTGGTGCTCGAGGATCGGGCAGGAGAGGCGGCCCAGTTGGCGCAGGCGCTGTCCAGCCAGCAGATCAGCGTGGACGTGCGCGACCCGTCGATGATCCCGGCCCAGTGGACCGAGTTGAGCCAGTACGATAGCGTGGTCATGGAGAACATCGCGGCTACCAGCTTCACCCTGGACCAGCAGCGCACTTTGCAGGAGTATGTGAGGCGCGGGGGCCACGGGCTGGTGGCGGTCGGCGGCCAGACCAGCTACGCCAAGGGCAACTACCCGGACAGCGTGTTCGAGGACGTGCTGCCGGTCTCCTCCAAGCCGGGGCCGCGGCCCGAAAAGGGCGACACGGCGCTGATACTCATCATGGACCGCTCGCAGAGCATGGACGAGTGGATGGGGATGGGGCGGACGGACACCAAGTTCAGTATGGCGAAGGAAGCGGCGCGGCTGGCGGTCGATGCGCTGCGCAAGGACGACACCGTGGGGGTGCTGACGTTCGACACGGAGACGATGTGGGCCGTGCCTGTGCAGAAGATTCAAGGAGACTTCGACAAGGAGACAATCAAGGGGCTGATCTCCGACATCCCGCTGGGTGGGGGCACGCACATCTACCCGGCGGTCAGGGACGGGACCGACGCGATTCGCAACGTCAAAGCCTCCTCCAAGCACCTGGTGCTGCTGACCGACGGCAAGGACTTCCACGGCGAGGATTACGGGCCCCTCATATCGGAACTGCGGGCCGACGGGACCAGCCTCTCTACGATTGGAGTGGGCGAGGACGCCGACCGGGACCTGCTGACCCGGCTGGCGAAGCAGGGGCAAGGGCGGTACTACTTCACCGAGCGGATAGACAACATACCGCGGATCGTCTTCAAAGAGTTGGACCTCGCGCTGAAGCAGGCGACCGTGGAGGGGAACACGCAGCCGCACATCGAGTCGCCCAGCCCGGTGCTGCGCGGGCTGACGCCGCAAGAGATCCCGCAGGTGGGTGGTTACGACCTGACCACGGCCAAGGGCGACAGCGTGGTGGCGCTGACCTCAGACCTCGGGCACCCGCTGCTGGCGCACTGGAACTACGGCCTCGGGAGGGTGGCGGCTTACACCTCCGACGTGGGGCCGGGGTGGGGAAAGCAATGGCTGGGGTGGTCAGACTTCGCGCAGTTCTGGTCGCAGACGGTGCGCTGGACGATGGCGAGCCCTACCAACAGGCAGTTGCAAACGTCTATCACGGTGACGGGGCAAGGCAACCAGGTGTCGCCTTTCACGGCGCACCTGTCGGTGGAGAGCCTCAATGCGGACGATAGCTTCGCTGACCTGGCGAACATCACGGCGGGCATAAGAAGCCCCTCGGGCACGGTCACGACCACGCTGCTGGCGCAGACGGCGCCGGGGCGCTACGAGGCCGACGTGCCGGTGGGGGAGGCCGGGGCGTACGAGGTACGGATCGCGCAGGAAGGGAGCGCGACGGGCACCGAGATGGCGGGGTTCTCAGCGCAGGGGGGCCGGGAGTGGCTCAACGCGGGCACGAACGACCTCCTGCTGAAGAAGCTGAACGGGGGCAAGGAGTTCGCCACAGAGCCGCAGGAAGCCCTGGACGCTGCCGCGCTGCCGGGCGTGTTGCCCGACCTGCAGCCGTTGTGGTCGTACCTGCTCGCGCCCGCGCTGGTACTGCTGCTGCTGAGCGTGGCAGTGCGGAGGATCGATTTTCCCTGGCTCAGGGGCAGGAAGTTGTAACATTTATCAATTCCCACTTGACATAGCCGCGTCCGCTTGCTAGTATAGGGGAACGTCGGATACCGGCTGGATACGCGCGGGGAGTTTTGCGCTCTTGCTCCGGTTGTGGGTTGGGCGCACCCGATTGAGAACACGGAGAGAGGGCGGTCCGCGCGAGGAGGCAGAAGGTAGAAGGCAGGGGGCATGAATGAGTCGCTGCCTATTGCCTACTGTACTCTTGGATGGTATCTGAGCGTTCGGCGCAACGTGTTTACATATTCAGCGAGGAGGGGCAATGAAACCTAGAGTGGATAAGAGTAAGCGGGCGCGTATGGTGGCACTGCTGGCATTTGCCGCGGCCCTTAGCCTGGGCGTCCTGGGGGTAAGCCGGCAGGCCGAGGCGGGGGCGCAGGCCCGGCTGCCGTTGAGCGGCGCGGTGGCGGCCAAGCTGTACGGCCACCTGAAGGACGCAGCGACCGACACGCGCATGAGGGCCATCGTACACTTGCGAGACCAGACCGATTTAAGCACCTGGCCCGCGAACGACAGGCCGGGAGCCATCTGGGCGCTTCGCCACAAGGCGGACGCCACCCAGCCCGCGGTGCGCGATTTCCTGGCGCGGACCGACGCGAGCGCGAGCATTTACCAGAGCTACTGGATATTCAATGGCTTCGCGGTCGAGGCCCCGCTCTCAACCATCCAGGCGCTGGCGGCTCGTGACGACGTGGCTTACATCATCGAAGACGGCGTCATCACCGCGCCGAAAGACCTCAATTCTGGGGTCTCGGACGATGCGGTGGCTAACTGGAACATCTACCAGGTGAACGCGCCGCAGACCTGGGCCCTCGGCTACGACGGCACGGGGCGCGTGCTGGCCAACCAGGACAGCGGTGTTGACGGCAGCCACGAGGCGCTAGCTCCACGCTGGCGAGGCATACAGCCGGGGCACAATCCGGCGGACTCGTGGAAAGACCCCTTCGGCATCAGCCCTCTCTTCCCCTCGGCGACCGGCAGCCACGGCACCCACACCATGGGCACCATAGCGGGCTACTTCGGGAATAGCGCTGGGACAACAGAGATAGGGCAGGCCAAGGGAGCTACGTGGATCGCGGCCCGCATCTACGACAATTCGGGCAAGGGCCCCTTCAGCTACATGCACGCCGACTTCCAGTGGATGGTGGACCCGGACGGCAACCCGAACACGAACGACCAGCCAGACGCCGTGGGCAACTCCTGGGGCGACTCCTCGGCTTACCAATATCCGGACACTGAGTGGTGGCCCGACATCCTGGCGTGGCGCGCCGTCGGTATCATACCGGTGTTCAGCAACGGCAACAGCGGCCCGGGCGCCAGCACGGTGGGCTATCCCGGCGGCTATCCCTTCTCCGTGGGCGTGGGCGCTGTGACCAGCGGCCGGCTCATCGCCAGCTTCTCCAGCCGCGGCCCCACGCTAGACCTGGCGCCCTTCAACGACACGAGTAACTGGGAGCGGAGCGACTGGAACCTCGTCAAACCCGAGGTGGTGGCCCCAGGCGTCAGCGTCAAGTCGAGCGTGCCGGGTGGTTATGCCAACTTCGACGGCACGTCGATGGCCTCGCCGCATGTGACCGGGTTGGCAGGCATGCTCCGCCAGATACGGAGCGACCTGACAGTCAACGAGTTCTACAACATCATCATCGACACTGCGTACTTCGCCCCGACCTGGGGGACGCGCCCCAACAACACCTACGGCTGGGGCGAGATCGATGACTACGCGGCAGCGGTCTACGTGCGCGATGCAGGCGCGGTGCGCGGGACTGTGATGGACGCCGCATGTAACACTGCGGTGGTCGGGGCCAGCATGTGGGTATGGGACAACACCCCGGGCAGCCGAGCGCAGGGCGTGGGCATCCGCAGGATGCTCTCGAACAACAACGGCGGCTACCGGACGATCCTGAGCGCGGGCACCTACACAGTGACCGTGGATGCCCCCGGCTATTACGGCGCAATCATGTCCACGTCGATAGTGTCCGGCACGACTTCGACCCTGACGGTCAACCTTAACAAGATGCCGGCGGGCACGGTCAGTGGCACGGTAACGGGCCCACTCGGCCCGCTGGCGGGAGCCAACGTGTCGATCGACGGCCTGGCCAGCCCGAGCGCGACCAGCGACGCCCAGGGGCAGTACAGCCTCCGCAACGTACCGGCGGGCACATTCACCCTCAAGGCCGAGAAGTGCGGCTATGCGACCCGCCGGGTCAATATCACTGTGACCCAGGGCGGGACCCAGACGCAGGATCTCGTACTGGGGTCGCCGACAGCGTGGATAAACGACAGCTTCGAGGACGGGGACATGCTCGGCTGGACGATCACCGGGGGCGGCACCACGACCGGCATATGGCACAACTCGACGATTCGAGGCAACGGCAGCACCCACGCGGCGAGGGCGGGCATACCGGATCAGCCGGTATATACCGGCAACGTGAACTCGCAGATGACGAGCGATGCGTTCGACACCACCGCCGCAGGCAACGTGTCGCTGAGCTTCGACCTGTACGACAGCGCGGAGAGCGAGTACGACATCTTCAAGGCCCAGGTGTCCACGGATGGCGGGTTGACGTGGCCGGCGAGCGGCACGGTGTTCGGCCAGGCCAGCCCGGTCCATGGTTGGCAATCGCTCTGCTTCGACCTGACCAGGTGGCGGTCGGCGAACATGAAGATCCGCTTCACCTTCGGCACCGACAGCACGAACTGGAACAACGAGGTATTCGAGGGGCCGTCGGTGGACAACGTGATGCTGACGACGAACGGGCCTCCAATCAGCACACCGCTGCCCGCCATGACGCCCACGCCCGGCACGCCGATACCATGCGGCACCGGAAGCACGCCTACGGCCACTGCAACGGCCACTGCCGTTGGGCCTACCGCCACGCCATGCTCGATAACCTTCACAGACGTACAGACCTCCGACTACTTCTACACGCCCGTGCGTTACCTGTACTGCCACAGCGTCATCTCGGGCTATGGGGACAACACCTTCAGACCTTACAACAACACCACCAGGGGTCAGCTTGCCAAGATCGTGGTGCTGGGCTTTGGCATTCCGGCCTACACTCCGCCCAACCCCACGTTCCAGGATGTCGACACGACACACCCCTTCTACTCGTACATCGAGACCGCGTACCACGCGGGCCTGATCAGCGGGTATAGCTGCGGCTCGGGCTGCCTCGAGTACCGCCCTGGGAACAACATCACGAGGGGACAGCTCTCCAAGATCGTGGTGCTGGGCGCGGGCTGGGCTCTTCGCAACCCGTCGAGCTCCACCTTCCGGGACGTACCGTCCACCGACGCGTTCTTCCAGTACATCGAGACCGCCTACTGCCACGGGATCATCTCGGGCTACGACTGCGGCTCGGGGTGCCTGGAGTTCAGGCCGGGAAACAACGCGACGCGTGGGCAAATCAGCAAGATCGTTTACGAGGCGCTCGTGGGCGGGCACGCCTGCCAATAGGGCTATTCTGAACAATCAAAACGAAGCAGACCTGGTCGCAAGCGACCAGGTCTGCTTCGTTTTGATTGTTGACAGCTTATTTTCTGGGATGTAGAATACTGTGTGCTGCCTACTATTCATTAAGTGTATAGTCATCTGGTGAGGAGACCCAACGATATCGACACGCCGGACAAGGAGCTAAGAGGTGCCGCGATACGCTGAGCGGTTGTTGCCCGCCGCCTACGCTCTCCTGGGCTTGCTCGCGGATGGTCCGGCGCATGGTTATGAATTGCACCGTGCCTTCGCACCTGCTGGTCCGCTCGCCGATGTTTACCGGCTCGAAATCAACCAGCTCTATTCTTTGCTGAAGAAACTCGCTGAGATGGGGTTGGTCGAGGAAGCCGGCTTCGAGCCCGTTGGCAGCGCCCCGCCGAGGCGGTACTTCTCGATCACGCCCTCCGGGCGCGAGGAACTGGACAGGTGGCTCCTTGAACCGGTGCCGCACACCCGCGAAGTGCGCCTGGAGTTTCTGGTCAAGCTCTATTTCGCTATCGGCCGTGGCCCGGATCAAGCTCGCGATCTGCTGGTGGCGCAAAGGAAAACCACCTTCAGTATGATCTGCGGCCTGAAAGAGCAACTCGGTTCGGTGTCTCTGCCCCCGGACGACTTTCGTCGCCTGGTGCTCGAACTGCGGCTGAAACAAAGCGAAGCTGTCTTAGGGTGGTTGGATGGCGTGATGCTCAGAAACCATCTGCACGTACCACCGCCGGCGACGGATGAGGGTGCGCTGCTAAGTCCAAAATCGACCTGACATGAGAGGACCGGCGAGGTAGTGGATAGACCTGCAACAACTCATCCGGGGTCAAGCAAGGGCCAGGGAGCCAGGGCGCTGCTATGGATTTCGACGTTACTCTTGCTGAGCTTGCTGAGCCTCAGCGTGTTGCCTCTGCATTCGGGCGCGCAGGGTGGTACCTTCGCTGACCCCGCGTTCCAGGCGACCTGGGACCGCACAGATAAGCCGGTGGCCGCGGGCGCTGTCAAGCGCGGTTATTACTGGGGGCCGCAACCGGGTGCGGTAAAGCAGGAGGCCTACCAGCAGGGTGCGAGCGGTGCCCGGTTGGTGCAGTACTTCGACAAGAGCCGCATGGAGATAAACAAGCCGAGCGGCGACAAGAACAACCCTTTCTACGTCACGAACGGCCTCCTTACGGTTGAGTTGGTGACGGGCAAGTTGCGGGTCGGGGACAACCAGTTTATCGACCGGTATCCAGCGCAGATACCGCTTGCCTCGGACACCGACGATGCAAATGCTCCTACCTATGCCTCGTTCGGCAAATTGTTGGGTAGCGCGACTCGGGCAAGCGGCGCGGCGACTGCCGTCGTTGATAGAGCGGGCAACGTGAGCGCCGACAGCAGCCTGGGCAGCGACCCAGGCGCGCAGTTGAGCTACTTTGAGCCGGCCACGAAGCACAATATCCCGGCTGCATTCTGGCAGTATCTCAACCAGAGCGGCCCGGTGTACGTCAATGGCAAGACCGTATCGGCGCCGATCAATACGCCATGGTTTTACGCCTCCGGCTACCCGATTACCGAGCCCTACTGGGCCCGGGGCAAGATCGCGGGGCAGGCTAATACTCCTGTGCTGATCCAGCTTTACCAGAGGCGCGTGCTGACGTATGTGCCCTCGGCGGCCGCGGGTTTCAAAGTGCAGGTCAACAATATCGGCCGGCATTATTACGACTGGCGCTACAACTTCGCGGGCAAACCGGCCCCTACACCGACCGCCGTGCCCAAAACGACCCCCACACCGCTGCCCACGCTCGGGCCGACGGGGCTGACACTGTTCGCCGCTGCCTCGTTGCAAGACGCGTTCAAAGAAGCGGGCACCAATTTCAAGCAGGCCAACCCCAACGTCACGGATGTGCAGTTCAATTTCCAGGGTTCTCAGGCCCTGGTGGCTCAATTGCAGCAGGGGGCACCGGCAGACCTGTTCGCCTCCGCCGACAAGACAAATATGGACAAGGCCGTGGCTGGCGGTGTGGTCGATGGGGCACCCAGGGAGTTGCTGCGCAACGTGCTCGCGGTCGTGCTGCCGGACGACAACCCGGCCAACATCCGGCCGCTGAAAGACCTGGCGAAGCCCGGTGTCAAGATCTCGCTGGCCGACCCGAGCGTGCCCGTGGGCAATTACAGCTTGCAAGTCCTGGATAGGCTATCCGCAGATCCCAGCTATGGTGCAGGCTTCAAGCAGCAGGTGCTCGATAACGTGGTGACGCATGAGGAAAATGTGAAAGCGGTACTAACGCGCGTGCAGCTTGACCAGGTGGATGCCGGCATCGTTTATGTCACCGATGCGCTAGCCGCCAACAAGGCAGCGAGCGGCAACGTCAAACCGGTGAAGACGCTTGAGATCCCGCTCAACTTCAACGTGGTGGCGATCTACTACATCGCCCAGGTGAAGGATGCCGCCCACCCGAAAGCCGCGCAAGCGTTCATAAACTACATCCTCTCCGCGGACGGCCAGGCGCTGCTCGCTAAGTACGGCTTTATCAAGGCGGGCGGACAGTAGGGGCGAGGCATGCCTCGCCCTGGTATAGTGGATCGGAGGCATGCCTCGCCCTGGTATAGTGAGATCGATTACGCAGTTGCAATCCCGGCAGGGCGAAGCATGGTCGTCCGCTTCGCTCCCGGCGCTGCGCTCGTGCCCCAATGGATGTGTGATGAGCGCCTAACAAAGCCGGTATGTAGGGGCGAACCTTGTGTTCGCCCTCTGCGGGCACGACTACGACCAGGGCGAACACAAGGTTCGCCCCTACCAAACCTGGTTCGCGCCAGGGGTTTTGTTAGAAATTCTAAACATCATAAGACGTGAATGTTATCTGGTGGCGCGATAGCCGGGAAGCGCGCATACCTTTGTACTGAGGCCCAGCGAGGCGGTAAGATCAAGTATGCTGGAATCTGAGGAAGCACAAGGCCGAGGAGTGCCTAAGGCGGAAGTTGTCCGGCAAACAACCGCTACGCGAGTGCCCGGTAGATCTGATTGGCCGTCCATCCTGGGACGGGGCGTGGTCGCCCTGCTGGGCGGCATCTGTGTGGCTTTGGTGGCGCTGCCGTTGATCGCATTGCTGCTACGGGTGCCGTTCGACCAGCTCTTTACCTACCTGGGCAAGCCCATCGTCACCAATGCCCTTCGTCTCACGTTGATCAGCACGCTCAGCAGCCTGGCGCTGATGATCGTGCTTGGCACACCCGTGGCTTATGCGCTTGGCCGGCACGAGTTCCGAGGCAAGAGGCTGCTTGAATCGGTGCTCGAATTGCCGCTGGTGCTTCCGCCCGCCGTGGCCGGGGTGGCGCTGCTCTTCGCCTTTGGACGCCGCACCGCCATCGCGGGCGTACTTCGCGGGGTGAATGTCGAGATCGCGTTCACCCTGGTGGCAGTAGTGCTTGCGCAGTTCTTTGTTGCGGCGCCTTTCTATATTAAGTCGGCTCGTGTCGGCTTCCAGGGGGTGCCCAAGGACCTGCTGGACGCTGCCGCGGTACAGGGGGCCGGCGGGTGGGGTATAGCCAGGTATGTGCTTATCCCGTTGGCCTTGCCCGGCCTGGCCGGCGGCGCGGTGCTTGGCTGGGCGCGTGCCGTCGGAGAGTTCGGAGCCACGATCCTTTTCGCGGGCAACTTCGAGGGGCGTACGCAGACGATGCCGCTGGCAATCTACATCTCGATGGAAAGCGATACGAACGCCGCGATCATTTTGTCGTCTATCCTGGTGCTCTCTTCGTTCACGGTGCTGCTCCTGTTCAAGCTGTTGACCGGCAAGACCCTTGATGTGACACCGGAATAGCAAGAACGCACAGGAAAGTAGCGGGCGAATTGGGCTAATAAAAGTCTTGACGGTGTACGGGTGCGCCAGTATAATTAGCATTCAACCTCCGTTCTCTTGGGGGGTTTCTTAAGGGCACGTTTCACCCGGGCGCAAACTCGATTATTGGCTACCGCGGGCTCGATGCCCTCTAGCTTAGAAAGGAGCCCAGCCGGAAGATCCGCGCGCTACTGCTCGCGCGGCGGAAGCTCAAACACCGGCTCGCAGGCTAGCCACACCAGGCATCATCGTCACTTCTTCTACATCGTAATTATCGTCGCACTACGCCATTCACTCGTCATCTCCACACGTGCGCACGTCCGGTGTTCAGGTCTAACTCGCCCATAAGCCGGGCGGGTCCCCAGACCCCAGATCAGCGAAAGACGACGCTCGCTCGAGTGTGAATGCTGCATCGTCAACCAGGAACGGAAGGAGAATTGGATGCAACGCTCTTCGAACGTCGCACCCGGCCTCAGCGCAGGCATAATCGGCATGGCAGGCCTCCTGCTCGGGGGCCTCACACTTCTCATGGCCAATCCGGCCAGCGCCTCCCACCAGAGCTCCCCGGCGCAAACCCACGCCTACTCGCCCTCGGCAAGCGCGAGCGGCGCTGTGACCTGCACTTATGTGTATGCTCCGAGCGCGGGCACGATCATCTCCGGCACAGAAGATACAGGCAACCACGGGGACGACGTCGTTACAGCCATAACGTTGCCCTTCGCCTATACCCTTTACGACATGGAGTTCACCACCGCCAACGTCAGCTCCAACGGTGTGCTCGAGTTCGCCAGCAATAACGTCCTATGGAAGAACGGCTGCCTCCCACAGCCCGATTTCGAGTACAGCATCTTCGCCTACTGGGACGACCTGCGGACCAATTGCGCCGGTTGCGGGGTCTTTACATCGGTGAGTGGCGAAGCCCCTAACCGCATTTTCAACATCGAGTGGCGCGCCGAGACAGTGCAGACGGGCACCCAGCATAACTTCGAGATACGCCTGTACGAAAACCAAACGAGGTTCGACATCGTCTATGGGGCCGTGCCCGAGGGCGGGATCAGCGCCACGGTCGGCGTGGAACGAGACCAGAGCCCCACGGGCTTCACTCAGTACGAATGCAACACCGGCGGTGTGACCGAGGGCCTGCAGTTGGTCTTCACACTCCCCCCCTGCGGCACCGCCACCGTTACGCCGACCTCAACATCTACTTCCACCGCAACCCCAACCGCATCCAGCACCTCTACCCCATCGTCCACTGCCACCGAAACGCCGAGCCCCACTTTCTCGTCCACGGACACAGCTACCGCGACCGCCACCCCCACCTCCGCCTCCACGGACACAGCTACGACCACATCAACTTCGACCTCCACACAGACTGCAAGCCCCGCTCTCACGCCCACGGACACAGCCACTGCTAGCGCCACGCCAACGAACACCCATACCGCGATGGCGACGTTCACCCCCACAAGCGCTGCTACCCGCACCTTCACGCCCGTGCCTACCAACACCCCATTGGCTACCCCAACGGAGTGCGACGGGCGGGTCACGGTTTGCCACCAGACGGGCTGGTCGCGGCGGGCCTATATCGAACTCACCATCAGTTGCAGGGCTCTCCCCGCGCACCTGCGGCACGGTGACGTTTACCCCGTACCGCCCGGCGGCTGCCCGATGAGCCCCCGACGCACGATTCGCAGCGACTTCTACGACGTGCATATAGCGGATTTCTTCTACGACAGCGTGATGGACCTGACCCAGGATGGGGTGGTTTCGGGGTATGCCGACAACACGTTCAGGCCTTACCTGCCAACCACGCGCGCGCAACTCGTGAAGATGGTGGTGATCGGCATGCGCATCCCGCTAGAGCCGCCACGGGTGCAACACTTTACCGACGTGCCCTTCACCCACCCCTTCTTCTCGTACGTGGAGACCGCCTATAGCCACGGGCTGATCAGCGGCTACGCGGATGGTACTTTCAGGCCCTACGATAGCATCAACAGGGGCCAGATCACGAAGGTAGTTGTGCTTGCTTCCGAGCCGGAGATCCTCCTTCCTAGTAGCCCCAGCTTCGTGGACGTGCCGGTAGGGTCAACCTTCTACCCGTACATCGAAACAGCCTATGCGAACGGGATGGTGGGCGGCTACGCCGACCGCACTTTCAGGGCAAACCTCCCCGCCACCAGGGGACAGGTGTCGAAGATCATCGATGTTGCCGGGCACCCGTAGCGCCCCGCTAACGACAAGCTGTCTTTTTGCAATAGAAAATCGCGCCCGCGGGCGCGTTTTTCTATTGTGAAGGGATTATGTTAGTGTGGCATTTAGCGAATAAGTCGCCCATTTGTTCTGTTCCGATGTATAATTGCTGCGTTCGGCTGCATTGTTACTCAGAACAGGAGGATGATGGCGGATGAGTACGATGGTTGGTGGCGATGTGCTGCTCGAATTGGAGAGCCTTGGCTCGGAGCAGACTCGGAAGATCTACAAACGGCATGGCGTGGGTGAGCCCCTGTACGGCGTGAGCTACGCCAATCTGAAGTCGCTCGCAAAGCGCATCAAGATCGACCACGCGTTGGCCCTGGCGCTGTGGGAGTCGGGCAACCACGACGCCAGAGTGCTCGCTACGATGATTGCCGATCCAGGGCAAATGACCGAGAGCCTACTTGACGATTGGGCGGGCGATCTCGCCTGCTACCCCTTGACGGACGCGTTCGTGGGGCTCGGCGCCAGAACCCCGTATGCCCGGTCGAAGATGGAGGAGTGGACGCAATCGGACGAAGAGTACATCGGAGCCGCGGGCTGGCAGTTACTCGCCGGCCTGGCCGCACACGACATGAGCTTCCCCGACAGCTACTTCGAGCATTACCTTGGCATAATCGAGCACGACATCGACACTCGCAAGAATAGAGTGCGCTACTCGATGAACGCGGCCGTGATCACCATAGGGATTCGGAACCCGGCCTTGCAAGAGAAAGCTATCGGTGTCGCCCGGAAGATTCGCCACGTGAAGGTAGACCACGGGGAGACCAATTGCAAGAGCCCCGACGCCGAGGCGTACATCCTCAAGACGCTCGCCTGGCGGCGCAAAAAGGGGGCGTAGGGGACTGGATTAGTCCGAAAATGGCTATCGCAGCAGCAGCAATTGTGCTATACTATGGGCACCTTGTTCGCTGCCGGCGTGGTCGAACAAGGTGGCACCTTATATGATGCCTGGAATTTGGCCACGTTCCTTGTCTTGTGGCGCCCCCTGCTGATTAAGTTGGAGGAGAGCAGCAACACAATTCCTCATGCTGAGGGGTAGCGAGCCATACCTCACTTTACTGGTGTGGTTGGCTCAGTCTGCAATATAAAGGGCATCCTGTTCTGGTGATAGAGGGTTGCCGTGGGCGCCGGAGGCTCTGGCTTTCATCCAGTTATTTATTCGCATGATGTTAGGAGGAGAGCAACAATGATCCCATACAAATCCGAGCACAACAAACCAGGTTCCGGCAGAGTAGGAATGCGACTAGCAGCAGTGGCGGGAGCGATGCTGACCTTGATGCTCCTGGCATGGGGAGTGGCGTCCCTATCCGGTGGCGTACCGAAGGCTAGAGCCGTCCCCCTCGACTTTATAGAGCTGAACCGTAGTCCAGCGCCCCCCAACTGCGTCAATCCGGGCAGCGTTGAGAACTTCAACTGGACAATTCAGTTCAGCAGCATCCCGGACCATTACGTTTATTCGATCACGAACCCTCTTTTCAACGTGGTCTATGGACCCTTCACGGTCAACATTCAAGGGCAGCCCAGCCCCGTCACGGGCTCAGATGCCTGGTCTGTGCCTACGAATGCGATGCCCGGCAACTACGCGTTCTCGATTTACTACTACTCCAACTTCGGTCTCGAAGCGACAGCGCGGGTGATTTTCATCGTCTGCGCGCCGCCCACCAGGACGCCTGTCCCTACGAACACCGTGCCTCCAACCTCTACCAGCCCACCCACCAACACTCCTGTCCCTACGAACACCGCGCCCCCAACCTCTACCAGCCCACCCACTGACACTCCGAGCGTTACCCCTACGGCCACTCCCGCGTGTCCAACCAGTGTGGTCATAGTCACCCCGGCGTACACCCCAGGCCCCAGCTGCAGTAGCACCCCGCCCGCGGGAGTGCTCACCGCCGTTATCACGGACCAGCCCACCACCACGACGGCGTTATTTACCAACAACTCCTCGACGTGCAGCTATCCCATCGGCCTGGCTACGTACAGGAAGTTCGAGGAGAACCCGGAGACGCAGCAGCTTTATGACTACGAGTTGGCCGTGATCCCACCGCATGCATCACTGACGTTGACTGTGAATAACCCCACGTGCGCCTACCAGGCGTACGCTTTCTACGGGGCATTACTTGCATCGTTCGCGGGAGGCGCAAGCTATGGCGAGCGGCTGCTGGATACCAGCAGCGGCAACGGCACCAATTACTGTACCTCGCCCTGCGTGTCAACCACAACGCCCACACACACTGCCACTGTCACGAGTACCGAAACCCCGACGAGGACGCCCACCTCTGTACCTTGCAACGTCTGCCTGTCGATAGTGAATAACAGCGTGACGATCTCCTGCAATGGTGATGGGATGGTCCATTGGACAGCTACCGTCCGCAACCCCGGCTCATGCACTGCCAACGTCAACTGGAAGACCCAGCTCCAGCAGCACATCCCTAGCACGGGAGGGTTTACAGGAGCGACGATGTTCTACTCCAACTCCAACTTCCCACCAGGCGATACGGTTCTGAGCGGCGACTTCTGCTATAACTTCCCTCAAAACGTCAACTCGATCAGGGTGGAGTTCACCATCGACCAGCCTACTTGCAGCAACGGCCACAACCCGCACGAGAAGTCCCCCTCCATAGCTCCATGCCCGCATACGGGTGGGTGCGGATTGTCGTTCCAGGACGTGGGGGAGGACAGCCCCTACTTTGGTGCGGTGACCTTCCTGAACAGCGCTCGTGTTGTATCGGGGTATGCGGACGGGACGTTCCGCCCTTACAACAATGTAACCAGGGGCCAGGCGGCCAAGATAGTGGTGCTGGCATTCGGCTTAGGCGTGGAAACGGTAAGCCGGCAGCGCTTCCTGGATGTACCGGCTGGCGACCCGTTCGCCCGGTACATCGAGACGGCCTACTCCCATGGGCTCGTCAGCGGGTATGAGGATGGCACTTTCAGGCCGGGCAACACTATTACTAGGGGCCAGGTGGCCAAGATCGTAGTAGAGGCCGCGAGCGTGAAGCTTGAAAACCCCTCCGCTCCTACCTTCTCAGACGTACCGGCAAGCAGTGCGTTCTACCGCTATATCGAAACAGCGTATGCGAGGGGCTTCATTAGCGGCTACGCGGATGGCACGTTCGGGCCAGGGGCGGTAGCCACTCGGGGCCAGGTGAGCAAGTTGGCGACGAACGCCGCTTACCCACCAGAGGAGTAGCCTCGACACCTCGGTTTTGAACAGCGAGAAAGCAGAGGGCGCGGAGATCTTATAATTGGTCTCCGCGCCCTCTCTGTGCTCCCGGTGAATTTGGGAACTATTCGTTGTGTCTTGCTCGCGAGCGAAGCGCCAGACCGCCACCGAACACGACAGCCAATGCCAGCACGAGGGCCAGCAGCACCGGGAACGACGTGCTATCGGGTCCAGACCCGGTGGTCGGCATGCCTATGTTTATGGGCGTGGGCACCTCCGTTGGGAACGCCGTGACCTCAGTAGGAGCGGTCGTGGCGACGGCGGCCGTGGTAGCTGTAGGCGCGGCAGCGGTGGCGACCGCCGTGGCGGCGGCGGTGGCGGCCGCGCTGGGACTAGCGACAGCGGTGGGGGCTGCGGGGCCGAGCGCGAGCCAGCCGACGGTCGCGCCTCCGAAGCTGTGCGAGAGCGTGGTGCCAGTCACCGTCCCCGGAGTCGAGTTGGCGGTTACCACGGGCGGATTGGCGGGGCTGGTGTTGTAGATCGCGCTGGATGCGGTTATGCGCGGGTCGGTGACGCTCCACAGCACGGGCTTATCGAAGCGGCCAACGAGCTGGCCCGAAGCCGTATCGGTTACCCGGAAGGCGAAAGTGGCGATGATATCCATGCCAGTCGCGGCTCCGAGGTTGGGCGCGAAGGTAGCGGGATCGCCTTCGAGGAACTCGAACTTGACCGTCTTGCTGATGAAGTCGGCGGGCAACTGCACCGTCTGGGTGCCCGCCGTGATGGTCATCGCCTGGCCCGGCGTGAAGGTCACGCTGCCGGTGACCCTTGGGAAGCCGAACTGGGTCATATCCGGCACAGTGGATGTCTGCGCGGATGCGGGCATGGCGAACCACAGCGCCACCAGGCAAAGCGCGAACGCGGGTATGCTCCACACTCTGAGTGGAAGCCTTGAACCTTTCATCTATTCCTCCTGTTTATATCCGATCTTGAATCGATTTTGGCCAGCACGCTGCAATACGCTCCGGCGCCACCAACTCCACGCCGCGGTAATAGAGGAGGGGTCTAGCAAGGGCCTGCTCGCCGAAGGTATTAGCATTACTATGAAAATACGTAGCAGGTTACATGCCCCGTATCCGCCTCATGGTGCAAGGATTGGAGCCCGGTTCTTCCCGTTCTAATCCGGTAACAGCACGTTAGATAATTATCTAGCATTTCCCACTTTCACCATTTCACGCGTGAGAATGCCCCCAAAGTCGTGGAAATGGGGGAATTGGGAAATTGGGGGAATTTGGAGAATGGCCCCCAGTCATATCAAAAGGGGTGCAGCGACCTCCATGCCGGCGGATACCTGCTTCAGGGTGATGAGGGTGTGGCCGAGTGATGCTTTCCTGGCTTTACTCGATGTGGGGAGGGCCTTTCCGGATGCGCTCCCGGACGACCGAGGGCGATCCACGCCAATGCGAGACATCCTCGAGCCACCAGGTCGCGCCCGCTTCGGCGTAGGCGCGGACCAATCGCGTGTCCTCCTCGGTGCCGTCGCCCACCGTCTGCCCAGTCACTACCAAGTCGAACGGAGATTGGCTTTGCCGGTGCTGTTGAATGTATGCCAGCATCTCGCGGACCAGATCGGGTCCTTGCTCCGGTGGGGTCTCGCCGGGAAGGATGGGAACCACGCCGTCCCAGCGCGCCGCCCGTCTAAAAGGGGCTTTGGAGCCAGGCCAGAACCCGGCGACCCAAACCGGGATGCGCGGCTGCTGGAGGGGTCGGGGCAGCATGATAGCGTTGCTGATCTTATAGTGCCGGCCGTCGTACCTGAAAGGCTCTCCTTCGCTGCTCCACAGCCCTGTGAGCACCTCCAACCCTTCGTCCAGCTTCTCCGCCCGAACCTTGTCCGCGGTCTCCTCACCGAAATCCCCATATTCGAGGCCGGGTGGGAACCCGAGGCCCACACCCAGGATCAAGCGCCCCCGCGATAGGTTGTCAAGCGTGACCGTTTCACGCGCCACCTTCCAGGGGCGTCGACGGGGGAGCGGCGTGACGAGCGGCCCGATTCGCACCCGTTCAGTATTGAGGGCGATAGCCGTGAGGGCGATCCAGGGATCTACGGCCGGCCGGCGAGGTTCCCCGTCGTCTTCGCCGCTCCACTGAACATGGTCCCACACGAAGAAGCCATCCCAGCCCGCGTCTTCGGCCTCCCGCGCCCTCGCCGCCAGCAGACGCACGTCCGCGTAGTCGCCAAAGATCGGAGAGTTCATGCCGTAGCGCATCAATACTCACTCCTTTTTCCCTGGGCTATTTCCATCGTGGGGCTATTTCCATCGTGCACGGCACAT
>JBJMMB010000159.1:0-2507 GCA_045805005.1 Chloroflexia bacterium | reverse complement strand
CCCTGGGTCGTGGACACGCACGTTGGTGGTGTCCGGCCAGGGCAGGCAACGGGGGCCTGCCCCTACAAGCGTCCCCCGCCCGCCGAGAATAAATAGACCCTGCAACCCTAAAGTAGGGGTTGTTATCGGGGCACGAAATATGATAAGATATGCGGCACACAGAGGCTGCAACGTTGCGGATCCTCCCGAATGCGCTTCCCTCAACGAACCGCAATTCATGGCCGACATTGCGCGTGAGGTATGCTTGTGACCGCGGGCCGGCCACCCGCCACGATAAGATAATACGACACTATATATTACTCGCAATTATCCAGGGAGAATCTTGTCCCATGCAACGCTCCGATACTGCGAACCCCCCTCAGGTGCATGTCGCCCACGTAGATACCCCATCGAAGGCCCCTCGCCCAACCCTACCCGCTCGAGCCCTGGCTTTTGGGGCCATAGCCATCCTGGCCGTGCTGCTTGCCCTGCTCTTTGGCTATGGAGCCCTCCACCAGGGACGGGTATTCCGCGGCGTAAGCGTCCTAGGCCAGAACCTGGGGGGTATGAGCAGCCAGGAGGCGCAGGCCGCCCTGGACGCGTCCACAGCAAGCTACCCCTCCGGCTCCATTGCGGTGGCGGGCGAGGGGCACTCATGGTCGCTGGCCCCCGCCGACCTGGGCCGGGGAGTCGACCTGGATAAAACTACTCAGGCCGCTATGAGCGTGGGCCGCGGTCAGGGCGTGACCGCCGACCTGGGCACGCAACTCGGGGCCCTCTTCGGCGGCTCTCAGGTCAAGCCTGTGCTGAAGTACGACCCGGCGCTCCTTGACAAAGCCGTCGCCCGCGTGGCCGCCGACGTCGACAAGCCTGCTGTAGACAGCAAACTGGTGCAGGCAGACGACGGCAAGGTGAGCATCACCGCCGCGGCCCCCGGCAAGGCTCTCGACCGCGACGCGCTACGGGCCTCCCTGGCGGCAGCTATGCAGCAGGCCAATCCCGCTGCGCCGGTGGCCGTGACGGTGCGCGATGTGCCCCCGAAGGTAACCGAGAGTGCCCTCAAGAGCGCCGAATCGCAGGCCCTCCTCCTCACCGAGCAGCCTGTTACCCTCAGCGCCGGCAAGAAGAACTGGACCGTGACCGCCGCCAAACTGAGGGAGATGCTCGACCTGACCCCTCCCACCTCGGGCACCCAGTGGAACGTTACCCTGGGCAACAACCAACTGGCCGCCTACCTGCAACCCATGGCCGAGACCCTCAGGGTCGAGCCGGTGAACGCCACCGTGACGGTAGGCAAGAACGCGGTTACCCTCCGAGAGGATAAGGACGGCACCGAACTGGACGTGGCCGCGGCCATCGCCGCCATCCAGAAAGCCGCGCAGAGCCCGGACGCCTCGGGGCGCTCGGTGGACCTGCCACTGAAGGCCATCCCGGCTGACGTTCACACTCAGGATGTGCAGGCGGTATACGACAAAGCTAACGATATGGTGACCCAGGGCGTGCGCCTGCGCTTCCGCGACGACGGATACATCATGCGGGGTAGCGCTGTCACAGGCTTCATTGACGTGGCCCGCACCCAGGGCGGCCCCGGCTACAATCTGGTCGTAGACGAGGACGTGCTGTCGAACCGGATAGCCGGCATAGCCTACAACATCAACCGCCCCTCCAACGATGCCCGCTTCCGCCTGGTGGGCGGCGCGCCCACCCGCATCGCCGATGCAAAGGAGGGCTTCAAGGTCAACGTGGCCAACTCTCTACGAAACGCCCTCAAGGCCATCGACTCCTACGCTGGCGGTGACCGCCTGCAAGTGGACCTGGACGTGGCAGTCACCGCGCCCACCACCACCAACGCCGACCTTAGCGGCGCGGCCAACACCCCCGACCTGCTCGGCACAGGGCAGACCTCGTACGTGGGGTCTTCGGCCGAGCGGGCCTGGAATGTGGGCCTCGGCACCCGAAACGTGGACGGCGCGCTCATACCACCCGGCGGCACTTTCTCGACCGTGGAGGCGATTGGCGACCTCACACTGGCCGCGGGCTTCAAGATGGGCTACGCCATCGTCAACACGGGCGCGGGCATCACGACCGTGCCCGCGGAGGCGGGGGGCATCTGCCAGGTAGCCACTACTCTGTTCCACTCCGTATTCTGGGCCGGCCTCCCCGTGGTGGAGCGAAACTGGCACTCCTACTGGATCGGCACCTACGGCCACCCGCCGAGCGGCATGCAAGGGCTCGACGCCACCATCGCCCCGCCCGAGAAGGATTTCCGCTTCAAGAACACCACCGGCCACTGGGTGCTGATCAGGGCCACCGCGGACGGCAAGAACGTAACGTTCCAGTTGTACGGCACCAACCCGGGCTGGAAGGTGAGCTTCAGCGGCCCGGTCATCACCAACCGCGTGGCAACCAACGAGTCCCCCATCACCGAAACTTCCTCCGCGCTACCGGCGGGCAAGAAAGTGCTGGTCGAGCACGCCCAAAACGGCTTCGACGCCATTTTGTAAGTGAGTGTTTTAGTGATATAGTGT
>JBJMMB010000158.1:0-9568 GCA_045805005.1 Chloroflexia bacterium | reverse complement strand
GCAGTCGGCGACACACCTCAGGTCTCCTGCATACCGGGCCACCTCCAACCCCTTCTCCATATAAGCCCGCGCTGCTGCAAGGTCTCCCTGGTTATGCGTTATCGCGCCCAGGGCATACAGCGCCCTGCCCCCGGCTCGGGCCACCTCTTTGGAACGAGCATCTCCGGTCTGCTCCTCAGGCACGGCAGCCAGAGCTCCCTCCAACTGCTCTCGCCCTTCGCGGTACCTGCCCAGGATACCCCAGAAGTCGCCCATAGCCGCCGCCAGCTTCAGCCCATCCTCCGCGTCTCTCCTCTCCCCCTCTTCTCTCGCCCACCTTAGCCCTGCGCGTATGTTGTCGTACTCCTCCTCCAGCCGCACCAGCCATTCGTACTGCCCCTCGCCCGTCAGGTGCGGACCCGCCTCCTCCGCCAACGTCAGGTAGTAGGCCAGGTGCTGCCTCCTCAACTCGGCTTCTTCTCCACTCTCGGCCAGCTTCTCCCTCCCATACTCCTGTATCGTCTCCAGCATCAAAAATCGCGGCTCGCCATCAACCCCTTCACGCTGCTGCATGAGGCTCTGCGAGACAAGAGCTTCAATTCCTTCCAGCAGGTCTACCTTCAATTGTCCATCGTAGTTACACACGGCTTCAAAGGCCTCAAACGTTCTCCCGCCCTGGAACACCGCCGTCCTGTGAAAGAGCTGCCGCTCGCCCTCATCCAGCAGGTCGTAACTCCACTCTATAGTCCCTCGGAGCGTCTGCTGCCTGGCGGGCAGGTCTTTCCCACCCGTCGTAAGCAGCTTCAGTCGGCTCGATAGCCTGCTTAGCAGGGCCCGCGGAGGAAACAGGCGGATGCGGGCGGCGGCCAGCTCGATGGCGAGTGGCAGGCCGTCCAGCCTCGCGCATATCTCCGCCACCGCGGGCGCGTTGTCGTTGTTCACCTCGAAGTCGGGCCTGATCGCCACCGCTCGATCGATGAACAGGCGCACTGCTTCATATTGCGTCAACTGCTCCAGCGAGGGTAGATGCGCGGGGTCAGGCAGAGCCAGTGGCGACACAGGATACTCCTGCTCCTGGCTCACCCGTAGCGGTACGCGGCTGGTCGCCAACACCTTGAGCCCGGAGCATGCCACCAGCAGTTGGCTCACCTGCGGCGCAGCCGCAACGACCCGCTCGAAGTTGTCAAGCACCAGCAGCATCTGCTTCTGACCCACAGAGTCTATGAGAGCCTCGACGAGGGGCCCGCCCGCATTCTCTTTCACCCCAAGCACTCCGGCCACGGCCGGCATGACCTGCCTATTGTCGGTGAGGGGGGCAAGGTCCACGAACCACACGCCATCCGGGTAGCCGTCGAGCAGGTCGGCTGCTACTTGCGCGGCCAGGCGGGTCTTGCCGGTGCCTCCAACCCCCGTGAGGGTTAGCAGGCGCAGGTCGTCGCGCTCCATCATCTCCCGAAGGCCCGCCATCTCCTTCACCCGCCCGATAAAGGGCGTCGGCTGCAAAGGCAGATTGTTGGGGCGGCTGTCGAGCGTCTTCAGAGGTGGGAAGTCGGAAGGAAGGCCCGGCACCACAAGCTGAAATATCCGCTCAGGCCGGATGAGGTCCCTGAGCCGGTGCTCGCCCAGGTCAATCAGGTTAGCGCCCGTCGGCAGGCTATCGCGGACCAACTGCTCGGTGGCCTGCGACAGCACCGTCTGCCCGCCGTGTGCGGTGGATAGAAGGCGGGCCATGCGGTTGAGGGAGGGGCCCACATAGTCCCCATTCTTGAGTTCTACAGCGCCGGTATGCAACGCCATGCGAACGCGCAACGGCCCCGTCTCCTCGGGCCACTGCTCGGGCTGGGCCGCGAACCCGCGCTGTGCGTGGAGAGCGGCAAGCAGAGCCGCGGGCGCTGTGGAGAAGGCCGCTCGGAAGGCATCCCCCTCCAGGCGGAAGACGTACCCGCCGTTCTCCTCGATGGCCCGCCGCAGGATACTATCGTGACGCTCGAGGGCAACCTTCATCGCCTGCGTGTGGTGCTCCCAGCGCGCGGTGCTCCCTTCCACGTCGGTGAACAAGAAAGTAAGCGTGCCGCTGGGTAGTTCAGACATACCTCAGTCCCTGAAAATAGTGGAGAAACCACCGGAGCAACCCTTGTGCCATTATGGCATGTGGGCTAGCGGCGCATAGTAACCATGGCATAAGCTAATCGCCTGCCACCGCAACGCCACGCATACCCGCCACCTCCGGCGTGCGGCCGCGAGCGGGCGTGAACAGACCGGCCGCGGCCACGATCAGGCTCCCCAATCCCGCGATGACCATCATCGGGGTAGCCCCGAATTCGTTGGCGAGAGCCGTGGTGACAGCCGCGCTGATCGCCCCCGGGCCGGTGGCCACCATCCAGAAAGCAGACGTTACCCTGCCCATCAGCAAATCCGGGGTGATCTGCTGGCGCAGGGAGAGCGCGGCGATGCCCCGAAGGCCGTCGGAGAAGGCAAACGCGATCGAGCAGCCGGCGGCGAGAGCTACCAGGGGCGAGAGGCCGAAAAGGCCGAAGGCGATACTGGCAGCCGCAGCGCCCCCCAGCCAGCATGCGCCGAACCCGAAACGATTGCGTATACGCCCGACCAGAAGACCGGCGACGATCGACCCGATCCCAGCCAGCCCCGCCACCAGGCCCACCGCGCTGTCGGAGCCTCCCAGGTCATTCTTAATATGAAATATGAACAGGTCAAGGCCCGCCGGCAGGCAGAGGCTCGCCCCGAGCGTGAGCAGCGCCATAGCCCGGAGCACTGGCTGGTCCCATACGAAGCGGATGCCCTCCGCCAACTCGGCCATCCCCCCTTTCCTACCTTCCTTCCCCTTCGGAGCCACCTGAGTCGCTGCCCCTGGTGCAGCGCCAACCGCATGCGGTCGCAAGCGGATGATGCTGAGCGACGCGGCGGAAACAAGGAAGGAAGCCGCGTCTACACCTATGGCCACCACAGGACCGAACCGGACGGAGAGGATTCCGGCCGCGATGGGGCCGAGGGTAAAGGCCAGCGCCGCGGTGGCAGTGAGCCGGCCATTGGCGGCGGTTATCTGGTCCGGGCGTACCAGATTGGGCACTACCGTCGCGTAAGTCACCTGGAATATCATATCTATTACCGCCCCCAGACCCACCACAACATAGACCAGCGAGATCTGCGGACCGCCCAGCGCCCACCCCAGCGGGATGAGGCTGAACAGCGTAAAGCTCGACACGTTGAGGGCTATCATTAGTCTGCGGCGGTCGGCTCTATCCGCGATTGCCCCGGCGAAGAAACTCGCCAGAAAATGGCCGGCTCCGTAGATCCCGGTCACCAGGCCCATCTGCAGTACCGAGCCGGTCGCCTGGAGCACCAGGAGGGGCAGAGCGATAAGGGCAAACGCGTCACCGATGGCCGAGAGGGAGCGTCCGGCCCAGAAGATATTGAACGTCCTGTTATGCCAGAGCGACGCCGTGGGAGAGCCGGCTGGCGAAGCTGTAACTTGCCTTGGGGCAGCGGTCGTCACGGTCGCCACGCCCGGCGTGCCCTGGTGAACGTATCGCAGGCCACTCTGGCAGTTAGGAGGGGCAGTAATTATGACAGGCTCGAAGTTGTCGGTCATAGATAGTTACCTTTCAAGGCACGTGGCGCAATGCCCCATCAGGCGCGAGGGGCCGGTGGTTGTTGTAGTTTCCACCGAGCGTGGCGAGTGGCGTAGGAAACCGCCGCTCCTATCCGTTCATGGCCTCTGCCCACGCCACTGCATCCGTGCCGGACTCCGTGGGGCTTGGTTTGGACCCGCTCTCGCGGTTGGCGCGTGCCAGCTTCACGGGCAAGGTTACTTTGAAGGTCGTTTCTCCAGGCTGCGAGCCTATCTCGATTTGCCCGTGGTGCTTGTCAACCACCACGTTGTAGACAATGTGCATACCCAGGCCGGTGCCCACGCCGGGGGCCTTGGTCGTGAAGAACGGCTCGAAAATGTGCTGCTGCACGTCGGGCGGGATGCCCGGCCCGTTGTCGGTGATCTCCACCACAATGTTCTCGCCCCGCGCGTAGGCCTTGAGCCTCAGCTCCCCTTTGCCCTCCATGGCGTCGGCGGCGTTGTCTATGATGTTGGTCCACACCTGGTTCAACTCGCTGGCGTACGACTCCACGCGCGGCAGATCGGGCGCGTAGTCGCGGCTGATGGTGATCCCTGGCTTGAGCTTGTGGCCCAGGATTATCAACGTGTCCTCCAGGCCCTTCGTGATGTCAACGTCCTGCACCGGTCCCTGGTCCATAAACGAATAATCCTTCACGGCCTTGACAAGCTCGGAGATCCGTCGAGCGCCCATGCGCACCTGCCCGAGCAGCGCGTAAGCGGAGCCGCCGTAGGCCAGCCACGGCATCACGCCCACCAGTTGGTCGGGCGAGAACCGTCCCGCCACGCTGTCGAGCGCGGCATGGTCCCAGCCCAGGTCCACCAACAGTGGCGCGAGCTCCCACCCGTCGTTGACGTCATGACCGTCGAGCCAGCTCTCCACTTCGTCCACTCTGTCGCTGCGGTCGAGCGAGTCGAGGACCACGGGCGATGCCGCTCGTTTCTCCAGTTCGTCGCCCAGGGCATCGAGCTGCTTCATTTGCTCCGGGCTGAAATTGAGGCCGTTCAACCGGCCTGCCCAGAGTTGCCACTGGCCCAGCGTGTCGCGCAACTGGTCGCTGCTGCGCGCGGTCGCCGCCGCCGGGTTGTTCAACTCGTGGGCCAGCCCCGCGGCGAGCGTACCCAGCGCCGCCATCTTGGCGTTCTGCACCAGCAGGCGCTCGATGTTGGCCTGGCGAAACGTGAAGTGGTGCAATATGGTTTTCAGAGCATGCGGGCTCGCGCCGAGCACCCTGTAAAACGCCTCCGGTAGGATCCTCAGAGCGTTGCTGTCTTTCACGGCTCGTATGGTGGCCTTTCTGGGCACCCCCTCCAGCACGGCCATCTCCCCCACCAGCTCGCCCGCCCTGCGTACCGACAGCACCATCTCCTGGTCGTCCGCCCGCTTGGTTACCTCGAACTCACCATCGAGGATGAGCCATAGATAATCGGGCAGCGTCCCCTCCTCCATCATCACCTCTCCGGCCTTGAATGGTATCCCCACCGATGCCTCGCATAGCGTATCGAGGTCGCCCTCCGATAACTGGGCAAATATTGGTTGCTCTCGCAGAATAGCTTTACTCATGACACATCAATCCTTCGACAATCTTCTTCGTCCTCCGCTCATTGCATTATACAGGATACAAGGCCCCGCAAAATCTGCTCGCTTGCCGCCGCAAAGCGAGGGCCCGACGGCTCGTGCCGCCGGCCCTCATTCAACCCCGCCCTACGTATTTCCTTACATGTCACCCCTCGGCCAGGTCCGCACCTTGCCCGTGCCTTCAGACTCGGGGCCGTTACTCCTCCTCCATACGCTCAACGATCACTACGGGAATCTCCCGCCCAGTCTTGCCCTGGTACAAATCGTACCGCGGAAAGATCCTCGCCATCATCTTCCATAGTCGCGGCTTCTCCTGCTCCGTAGCAGGGCGGGCTCGCGCTCTGAAGACCTCCTTGCCAACCTGCACCTCCACCTCCGGCTCCTCAAGCAGGTTTAGATACCAGAGCGGATGGTGCGCGCTACCGCCGTTTGAGGCTACTAACACATAGCGGTCGCCGTCGCGGCCGTAGTACAACGCGGTACGGCGCAGCTTGCCGGTCTTGCGTCCGCGCGTGGTAAGCAGCAGCGAGTCGTACCCGGCATACCTGTGCCCTTGCTCACCGCCACTTTCCACGTACGTGCGGACATGCTTTCCGACCCACCCAACCGGGCTATCCAGGATCTCCTCGCTCCGTTCTACCATGTAATCTCCTCTCAACCTGGTCGCCATGCACCCAATCATTCATCCCGAGTGCCACTGCTCCCGCTAGAAGCGATAGCGAGTCTGGCTGAAGGACTCGCCCTTACCGAAGGCGAAAGCCATCTTAGGAGCTAATTCGTAAACCAGGGCTCTCCCTCCTTCGCCGTGGAAGGCCCCCTCGCGCACCGTGTAGTGCCAGCCGTACTTCGAGGCATACATACCGGCCAATTGCCGGAGCCTGCCCTCGTCGCTCACTTCCACCGCCTCACCTTCAACCACCACGTCGAACCCCTCAAGGACGTTACATCCGGTCGTGATGATGCAGTGCCGGTTTTGTGTCAGGTTCTTCGCTTTGCGCTCGCCAGGGCCCGTGGTAAAGTACAGAGCGCTATCCAACCACACGCACAGTAATGGGGTGACATGCGGCCGCCCGTCCGGGCGCACCGTAGTCACCCAGTAAATTTTCGCCTCCTCCAGCAACTCGCGTGCCCGCCCCCACGCTGTGGGGGCCGCGCCTTCGCTGCTGAACTGCGAGTGTAACTCGGCGGTGGGCTCCCTTTGATTCTTACCCATCCTCTGCCCTCCTCCAACCTTCTCCCATCTTGCGCTATCCTAAGTTCTCACGCGGCAAGTTCAATGCCAGGGTTCGGGAATTCTACCACCTCGGGTAGATGATTGTGCCCGCTCTGCTGGGCCAGGAAGTGGAGCGCCACCGTAACCCTCATTGGATCTGCGCCCACCGGTTGGTGGATGTCCTCCGGATCGAGGACGTAGCCCGTCCCCGCCGGATAGTCGCGCTCGCTGCTCAGCACCAGGTTACCGCAGGCATCGTGCACGAACCGCCGGTCGCGCTCCACCCCCTGGACCGTCACCGCGCAGCCCCACCCGCCATGGTCGTGCATCTCCGTCTTCTGCCCAGGCCGCAGGACGACCGCCGCCAGCGACCAGTTATCGGGGTCCTCATAGAGCACCCGCCGGTCGTACCCAGACGCCAGGCCCATCTCGGCGCTCCCGTCAATACCCTCTGCCACCCTCTTGACCTCCTCCAACAGCCGGGACTGGCGCGCCGGCGACGCTTGATCGAGGGGGCCAAAAGTATCAACAATGCCGGCGAAGCGGGCCACAACCGCCCACTCCTGCGTTACCTGCACGACCTCCGCCAACCCCTTATAGATGGCTGCGTTCCAACTCTCAGGCCCCGGCCTCTCCCTCTCTAATACTGCCACGCCGCTCGTCATAGCCATCTGGGGTTTCATGCTCACGTCTCCTCTCTCTCTTATCGCTGTATTCGTTTTCAACCCTCACAAGAGAAATAGGAGCGAGAACACAAAAAGCGGAATAGCTGTAGAATATACCCAATCCGACGCGCCCGATCAGTCCGAGATCTGAGAAAGGAAAGTCACAATGGAGGAGATAACGAGCTTACTGGTTGGCAGTCCCCTGGCTGGCCTGCCTATGCTGCGTAATTGCACCTCGCGCCGCGCTTCTAGCTGGGACCGTACGGGTGGAAATGATGATAGGCTGCATATTCGGCCCGGCGAGGAGGCTGTGCTGGCCGATGTCGCGGGTGCGGGGTGCATCAGGCACGTCTGGGTCACCATCGCCTGCGACGAGCCCGACTTCTTACGCAAAGTCGTGCTGCGTGCCTGGTGGGACGGCGAGGAGTCGCCCAGCATCAACGTGCCCATCGGCGACTTCTTCGGCATGGGCCACGCTCAGACCCGTAACTTCACTGCCTTACCCCTGCAGATGAGCCCGGAAGACGGCAAGGCGTTCAACTGCTGGTTTCCTATGCCTTTTGCTAGCGCGGCCCGCATCACGGCCACCAGCGAGTGCGGCAAAGAGGATGTGCTTCTCTACTATTACATAGATTACCAGTTGTACGATCGGTTACCCGGTGGTCTGGGCTACTTCCACTCCCAGTGGCGCCGCCAGAATCCGTGCGACGGCATCTCGGATCAGGATATCAGCAACAATGAATACCTGGGTGGGGGCTTCAACACGAGCGGAGAGGGCAATTACGTTATTCTCGAAGCTCAGGGCCGCGGTCACTACGTCGGCTGCAACCTGAACTTCCATAACCTGCGCCAAACCGAGGAGTGGAACTGGTACGGCGAGGGCGATGATATGATATTCGTGGACGGTGAGCCCTTCCCTCCGAGCCTGCATGGGACCGGCACCGAAGACTACTTCAATACCGCATGGTGCCCCACACAGCCTTATTCAGCCCCATATCACGGCATCACCATGCCGGGAGGGCCTAACTGGTCCGGTAAAATCTCGCTCTACCGCTTCCACATCGAAGACCCGATGTGCTTTCGCGAGTCGATTCGCGTCACCATCGAGCACGGCCACAACAACCATCGTTCCGACGACATCTCAAGCACCGCGTACTGGTACCAGGCGGAGCCGCACCGGCACTTCGATCTACAGCCCGTAGCAGACCGTTTGCCCCGCCCCGATTGACAGCACCTCGTGGCACAGCGATCCTCCTCTCCAGTGCCGGAGCGCCGCAGCACAAAAATGCCCGGCACAGTACGACGCTCCAACTGAGATTGATGCCGGGTACGAACCAATACGAGAGGATACGCACTTCTCGCTACATGTGGCCTTTACCGGCTGCAGCCGCCCGGTTCGGAAGGCTCGCTGACCGCGTGGTCCAGGTGCTCTATCAGCGCATGGGGCTCTTCCCCCACGTAATAATCACCGACTGCCCACACATCGCCCGGCGAGGCAGCCGCAACCGCATACAAGCCGCCACAGTCGCATTCGGGCGCGTCAGGGCTCGATACCACGTTCCATGCGCTGCCGTCGTAATGTACCGCCAGCGTCCCTGAGCCTGCGTTTCTGCGGTTCCCCAGGCTCCCAACAGCCCAAATGTCATCAGGCGCCACAACGCCAAGCCCCTGCAGGTAGGGGTGTGGAGGCCCGGTAAAGCGGGGATCGGACGGGATCACCTCGGTCCACTTATCGGTCCGGTGCATTATGAAAGCCCCCAGCGCGGTACCCTGGCCCGAAAATCCACCCACTGCCCATATGTCGTTGTGCGCGATCGCGGCCACGGCACAAAGGGTCTGACCTACCCCCGAATAATTGCCACGGTCACTCCAAAGCTGGTCGGAGGGGTCGGACTTATCTCCCCATTGCCCACCTGTCATTATCTGGTCGTGTGGACCGGTACTTACGGCACCCACCACCCAAACATCGTTTCCCGGTAGCGCGGCTACTCCATAAATAGAACCACCGTAATCCGAGGGATAAGTGCCGCCAGTGGGCGTCGGCGTGCCAGATGGAGTATTCGTCCACGCATTTCCGTCGTAGTGAAATAGCTGATCACCCGCCGCCCACACGTCTGTCGGCGAGGTCGCCGCGACGGCGCTCAAATCCAGGCCCGGTGTAGCCACCACGGCCCATCGCGAACCGTCCCAATGCTCTATCAGGCCGTGGGACGGATCGGAACTGCTTTGCACGTAGTATCTCCCCACCGCCCAGATGTCATTCGTAGCGACAGCCGCGATACCGCTCAAGCTGCTTGCGCTGCCGGCGGGACCTCCAGGGCCGGGCACGATCGTCCAGCCGGTACCGTCCCAATGCTCAACCAATGTCCTTTCCTGCTCCAACCTGCCCATCGACCCGACGGCCCAAACATCGCTCGCCGAGACAACCGCCACCGCCTTAAGACTGCTAACCTTAGAAGCAAGTTGCGGGTTATCGGCTATTTTCCACTCGGGTGGACAGGTAG
>JBJMMB010000157.1:0-7546 GCA_045805005.1 Chloroflexia bacterium | reverse complement strand
GCCCGCCACTCGATGTTGAACACGCGGTTTGGCGCGCTGCCGCTGACCGAGGTGAACACCCCGCAACCCCCCGCCGGGCACCCCGAGTTCGCGTCTGTGCGCAGGTCGTCGAAGTGCAGGATCACCGCCGCGTCTATCTTCTTCTGCGGCAGGCAGGTATTGAACGAAGCCGGCGACTGCGTGGTGAACTGTATGTTCCCGTTCGAGCTAATATCGGCATTCGTAAACAACTGCCCGTAGAAGGTGATCGGGAACGGGAAGACGATATTGGCTGTGCAGTCGTCGCACTGCACGCCTATCTCGCCGGTGCCCGGCTCGATGGTGGCCGTCGCCGTGGCGAAAACGTAGTTGCCCGCGCAGAATGTGGGAGTAGCGGTCGGCGTGCGGGTGAGCGTTGGCAGGGTGCCGGTGGGTGTGGGAGTGAGCGTGCCGCACTGCGGAAGGGTGAAGCTCAGCACCACGCCCTCGCCTATGCCCCCGGTGTTGCACTCGAATTGCGTGTAGTTGGTGCCTTGGCCGTGCTGCACCCCGATCGTGGCCCCTGTGCCGAACTGCGCCGAGGGGCCGTAAACAATGTCGAACTTCGTCTGCCCCTCATAGAGGCGCACCTCGAAGTTCTCATCCCCACGCCTGTTGGCGAGGCTGGTCCGCCACTCGATGTTGAATATACGATTGGGAGCCACGCCCGTCACCGAGGTGAACACCCCGTAGCCGCCCGTATCGGTGCGCAAATCATCCCAGTGGGGCAGGATCGCGTAGTTGAACGTCGGGTAGGGCAGGCAGACGTTGCCGCTCGCCTCCGAGTTGCTGTTGAACTGCAAATTGCCGTTGGAACTGACGTTCACGGTCGTGAAGTCCTGGTCGTACAGCCGGTATGCGAAAGGCAGGTCGACGTTGGTGGTGCAATCATCACAGAAGTTGCCTATGTCGGTCGTGCCGGGCACGATAACGCCCGTGCTCTGCGTGACAACGTACTGGCCGCCGCCGCAGATGGTGGCTGTGGGCGTGGGTGTGTTGGTGCGGGTGGGGGTGTGCGTTCTAGTGCGGGTGACTGTGGCCGTGGGTGGGGTGCCCGTGGGTGTCACGGTGGGCGTGCCGACTGTCACGCGCCCGATGCGGCCCCAGCGATTCTCCCCCGCTGTGGTCTCCGTCCACGTGGTTAGTATCGAGTAGCCCCCCGCCGAGTAGCCCCCCACGCTGATCGCCTGGTAGTCGCCCATGAACCCGGTCGCCTGGTAGACGTTATCGCTCACTTGGAACGGCGTGGAAAACGTTTCCCCGCCGTCAGTCGACTGCACATAGAACTGAGTCAGGTCGTGGTCGCTCGTGCCATTGGGGGCCGCGGCCCCGTAGGTGATGTGCACCGCGTGGTCTCGCGATACCTCCACCCACTGCATGAACTGGAACTTGTCTGGGTGGCTGTTGTCTACGATCACCGGAGTGGACCAGTTCGCCCCGTCGTCCTTCGAAGTGGACATGTACACCGCGGCGCTCCGGTCGTCGTCCGGTACGCGGCGCTGTATCCACGTCGCATAGAGCTTGCCGTCGAGTGGGTCGGCAATGATATTGGGGGTGTCGTTCCAGCGGAACCCTCCCGGCGAGCCCGAGTTGAACGATATGCTCTGGTTCAGTGGCACGGTGACGACCGTGCCCGACACGGGGAAGCTAACCCCGCCGTCGCTGGAGCGGCTCCACATCACCTTGTTGGGCACGGAGATCGCGCCGCAGCAGGAGCCCCGGTGCCACGCCTCCACTATCGCCCCGCTCGGCTGGATCGCGAGCGACGGGTACTCGTTGTGGTTGAGACCCCGGAGGAACTCGTCTCCCGCCACCACGGCCACGAATGCGGTCCACGTAGTCCCACCATCGGTGGAGGCGCGAGCGCCCACGGTGTTGAAGGTGCCCGAACCGCCGGGGTCGAACAGGGCGAGCACGATGTACGAGCGGCCGTAGAAGGGGCTGCTCGGGTTGTTGTCCGTGTACAGGTACTCTCGGTCGTTGAAGAAGCCATTGACGTTGACGTTGGAGAGGCTGTCGGCCTGCCACGTCATCCCCTGGTCGGTCGAGCGGCTGAGCGTAAGCCGGGCCCCGCCCTCGTCCGGGCAGAGGCTTGTGAAGATCGCGCTGTTGCCGTCGTTGATATTTCCCCCGAGCCACAACGGCACCCCGTCTCCGTACCCCGAGCAGTTGGGCACAGTGTGCGATGTCCAGACGTACCCGGCTTTGACTGTATTTTCGACGTTCGCATGCGTTGGCTGTGGCTCGTACGTGTTGCCGCCCACGAGAGCCAGGTAGGGATTGGTCGGGTGCATCCCCGCTCCCGGCTCGTTAGCCCCGTAGCCCAGCCCCAACTGGTTACTCAACTTCAACGCGGGCCCCCAGACGATGCTGGCCGTGGGCCTGTTCTGATACGGTTTCAGCCCCCTCACCGGGTCCAGGTTCGTGGGCAGAGCCGGGTGCACCAACCCCATACCCACCAGGGAGGACATCGAGCGGGCTTTCAACCCCGGTGGCAACCTATCAAACCCATCACCGCCCGGTGACCGGTACTGGTAGGCAACTACTGACAACTTACCACCGGTGCCCGACCGCACAGTAGCGGACGCCCCACCCGCGAGCACCCCAAGCACCAGCAGGGCCGCCACCACGGAGATCCAATACCGCCGCTTCCCAAACCGGTCTACAGTAGCTAGCATCGTGAGGTCCTTTCAGGTATTGCGTATTGCGTATGCGCCAGGGCGAGGCATGCCTCGCCCCTACGGGTGAAGAACCCTCTAACCTTCATCCCCTACGCAATACGCGATACGTAATACGCAATATGTCCTCCCTATCGCGGGCAACTCCCTGTGTGCTGACACGGGGCTATGCTTTCGGATTTGGCGCGGACCGTGCAATCTTCGTCGTCCGCGTTGAGCCCCGCACCCGAAACGCCCGGACTGCTGGAACCGCCGTTAGGGCCGCTTTCGTCGCGCTTGCTGAGCGAGAAACGTATCCTGATCAAGTCGATATTGGCGGGCGCGTTGTAGCAGAAGCTGCCGCTGAGCGTGGTATCTCCAGGTGGGAAGTTGGAGCTACCATGAGTGGACATAACGGCCGCGAAATCCCCGTTGCCGGTCTTGTGCCTCTGCAACTGGGAGTTCCAGTTCTCCTTGACGTTGCACCCGCTACTGTTATGGACCGTGGCGGTCCAGGCGACGGTGCCGTCTTCGTTGCAGGAGATGCTCACGTTCGTGATGGCGGGGCAGAGGCCGCAGGGCGCGGGCGTCGGGGTGCTCGTGGGTGCGGGGCAAGTGGCCGGGGTGAACGTCAACTGCTGGCCGTCGCTGAGGGTGCCCACGGTGTTGCACTCATATTCGGTGACGGGCCCGCTTACCTGGCTCTTCTGCACACCCACGGTGGCGCTTGCGCCCCCCGTCGGGATGGAGCCGTAGATGATGTCGAACCTCGTCTGCCCCTCGTACAACCGCACCTCGAAATTGACAGGCAACCCCTCAAAGTACATCGCCCGCCACTCTATGTTGAATATGCGGTCGGGGGCGGTGCCCGAAACCGACGTGAAAATACCGCAGTCGAAGCAATTTGTCACCAGGTCGCCCCACTGCGCGAAGATTGTGTAGTCGAAGTCGAGCGCGGGCAGGCAGGTGTTAGCGCTCCGCGGGCTGTTGCTCACGAACTGCACGTTACCGTTCGAACTGACGTTGGCCGACGCGAACGTCAGGTCATACAACTGGTAGGCGAACGGCAGGACGATGGTCGTCATGCAATCGTCGCAGCTATTGCCTATGTCGGTCGTGCCGGGGACGATAACGCTACCAGTTGATGAGCTCACCGCGTAGGTGCAGACTTCAGCGTCCGCATGCTTTGGCTGTGATTGGGCCACGGCCCCGGGTATGGTCGAGGGGAGTTGGGCGCCGGCTGGCTGGGGGGAGAGCGCGGTGCTTACGAGCAATAGGGCTGCAAGCCCTACAAGCATGCCAACCACGAAATAGAGTCGTCGCATATGGTCCTCCTGTGTCTCCGGGTATGGTCGCGCAAGTGCGCCCCGTTCCTCGCGGGTCAGGATGTGCAGACGTACTATGTTGACGGCGCCGTGTTGGGTGGTTGGTCGAAGAGCCGCGTTGTCAGGCGCGTCCAGAGGTCAGAGATCAGGGGTTACAGGCCACAATCGGATACTGACCCCTGAATAGCGGGAGTAGCGCAGTTAGCCTCCAGCTTCGCTCCTTCCGAGTTCCGAAACCGTAATACTGTCACGCGCTAAGCCAGGAGCCGGTAGATGGGAGGACGGGCGGCTCCGGCAAATCAAGTTGCAACGATAAGTCTAAGTATAGAGAGGGTCGACGGTCGCATTATATCGACATAAGGATATCGAGTCAAGATAGCCGCGGACGTTTCACACCCAAATTGCCTGCGGCGGATCCGCTCACGCGACTTGTCAATTTTGGAATAAAAGTTCTATAATAGCCGGCGCGAGCAGAACTGAGACGTTGCTCGCACCGCAGGTAATAAGATGACGGTAAGAACCCGATCTACGAAGGGAGCATCAGATGATAGATGGCATTGGCACCGTGTCGATTTTCGTGAGCAATCAAAATCGGGCGAAGGATTTCTATACAAAGGTCCTTGGCTTAGAGTTGCGACAGGATTCGCCGCTTGCACCCGGCACCGACGCACGCTGGGTGTCGGTAGCCCCGAAGGGTGCGACCACGGAGGCCATCCTGTATGTGCCCGACGAGAACTGGGAGCACTACCGGCAAGTGGTGGGGAAGTCCCAGGCCCTGACGTTCAACGTCACCGACATGCAGGCCCTGAGCCAGGACTTGAAGGCCAAGGGCGTGAAGTTTGTGCAGGAGCCGGACGTGCAGCCCTGGGGCACCTTCGCGATCATCGAGGACTCGGAGGGCAACCACCTCATCCTGGTGGAACAGCCTAAAGGCTAAGATCTAGGCCGGCCTTGCTTCGATAATGCTGACCTCCCCTCGGGTGGGGACGACCCTCGTGAGCTTGAACCCGGCACGCGCCAACAAGTCACCATATTCTTCCTTGGTGCGCTCCTGCCCACCCAGACCGACCAGCATCTGCAGGTCGAGTAGCTTGCCGGGCTGAGGCTCGTTGCCGGGTAGGATGACGTGCTCGACCAGCAGAATCCGCCCGTGCGCGGGCATGGCCCGGCGGCAGCTCTTCAGGATGGCGGTGGATCGCTCATCGTCCCAGTCGTGTATGATCATCTTGAGGATATGGGCATCGCCATCGGGCACTGAGGCGAAGAAGTCGCAGGGCGCCAGCTCACAGCGGTCGAGCACGCCTGCCGCCTCCAGAGTTGGGCGGGCGCCCTGCACGACGTGAGGCGCATCGCAGACGATGCCGTGCAGGTACGGGTTGGCCTGCAAGATCGCTGCAATCAGCGCGCCACGTCCTCCGCCCACGTCGACCAGTGTACCGATTTCGGAAAAGTCGTAGGCCTCCGCGATCGAGGCCGCCTGCGAGGACGTGGTATCGGTCATCATATCATTGAAGATCGCGCCCAGCTCGGGGTTTCGCTCCCTCAATTCCCAATGGTCCATCCCGTGGAGATGGTTGGCGGCTGTCTCGCCAGTGGTGACGCTGTGCAACAGCTCTCCCCACTCACTCCACGTGTAGTGCTCGCCGTAGTTCAACGCCCTCGATCGTTGCGAGCCGGGCACCCCGGATTGCAACAGGCCAGCGAGTGGCGTCAACACAAAGCGGCCATCCTCTTGCTGGGCGAATATCCCCAGACTGGCGAGGGCGCGTAACAGCCGGTATAGCGACGGCCTGTGCGTGCCGGTAGTCCGCGCCAGCTCTTGCACGCTCCGAGGACCGCTACTCAGCAAGCCTGCGATGTCGAGCTTTGCCGCCACGTAGATCATCTGGGTAACGCGGAAGCCCATGATCATTTCCCCCAGAGCCTGCGACGTTTCCGCCACGGCTTGGGCACGATCTATTGCGGTTCCATCAGTATCATGCTCTGAAGACATAGGTGATACTCCTCCTCACAGGGTTAGGCTAGGATAGTATCACCGGCGCACGATCTTCGCAAGACCCTTCCGCATGAAGGGGGTGCAGGGGGCTCCCTACCGGGGGCTTGGAACTCTACTTTCTCCTTCCCAGAGCCAAGGGGTGCAGGATCCTCCCTGTGGGGGCTTGGAGGTGTCCCCCTACCTTCTCTCTTCCCCTATTTGCAAGGGGTGCAGGAGTCTCCCTACCATGGGCTTGGGGGTGTCCCCAAACCACGCACAACAAAAAGGGGTGCAGGGGCCTCCCTGCCGGGGGTTTGGGGTGCCCCCCAATAATCCCATCCTCTTATTTTCATTGGCGAGGGGGTGCAGGGTTCCCCCTGCCGGGGGTTGGGGGTGTCCCCCAATACTCTCTCCCTTCGCCCTATTTTCCGTGGCTGTGGCGACCCGTAGGGTCATGTTTACCAGGGCTAACCAAGCACGCTGAAGCAATCTTGCCTGCTAAGGCGATGTGACGTAAACGTCACCATGCACAGGCGTCGGGGTGGAGAAGTCGTACAGGTTCCAGTCCATGCTAAACGTAGGGAAGGACAAGGGGGTAAGCATGGTCGGTATCTGGTAGGCGGGCGTCGAGTACGGGAATGTATACTTAGGTTGCGCCAGGGCGCTGCCGAGCGCATTGAACGAAAAGTAGCTATACGACATGATGCCGGCCACAGCCGCCGCGGCTATCATGAAGGCAGTGAACATCGCCAACAACCGTACCTTGCCTTCGTCCTCCATTTCGGCGTCCTTTCCATAGGGATCAGGGGTTTCCATAGGGATCAGGGGTTAAGGGTTAGGGATTAGGGTTCGCTCCCGACCCCTGATTCCCAGTATATCAGGACAAGCGCCTCGACCGAATAGTACTTGTGTAGGGGTTAGGGATCGGGGATTAGTGTCTGCCTATGATCCCTCACTTCCAATCTCTAACCCTTGATCCCTGCGCATTGATAGCCCAATAGTTAAGTGTTAAACTGGCTGTTACGGGAAGACCGGGCCGGGCCTCATAACCCACCGACGATCTGGAGGACATGCAGGCCGGTATTTACTTCAAGAACGCCTCCGACTTTGTGTTTACCACCTTCTAGCGCATAGACGCCAGCGAGGTCGGGGGCGATCCCCAGGTAATCGAGCATATTCGCGGGCTCTTCTTCAGGATATAAAGGAGTGTTCTAATGACAGTTGTCCAGACGCAGGGTGTCCACCATATCACATTTGTAGGTTCCAATCGGGAGGCGACCATCGAGTTCTACGAGGGGGTGCTCGGCATGCCGCTGGTCTTCGAGCAGCCGAACCTGGACGTGCCAGAGGAAAACCACCTCTACTTTGACGCGGGCGATGGTCGGCTGATCACCTTCTTCGTCCGCCCCACCCGCACGAACGATGACACCCCCAACCCCGAGGGGATCGGCAACCTCCACCACCTGGCATTAAACGTGTCCCGCGCTACCTACACCCAGGTGGCCCAGCGCCTCAACGAGCGCGGCATCTCGAACACCGGCAACATAGATCGCGGCTTCATGGACTCGATC
>JBJMMB010000156.1:0-21381 GCA_045805005.1 Chloroflexia bacterium | reverse complement strand
CTGGCTATCAGCAATAACATTAGAACAGGGATAGCAACAGCAACGATCCCGACGAACGCTGTTCTTTTCACGGCGTCTCCTTTGAGCACCCTTGCCCGCTTTACTGGTTTGCTCAGGACGTAGTATGCCATAGAGCATCTGTCCGGCTGAAGCACTTGAGTGTAGTGCGAAGCAGCAGATCCGGTTGCCTGACAATAGCAACTCGGATAGGCCGTGGCGCTGCCGCCCAGGGCGGCTTGCGGGGGTCTGGGGGTGGTGATATAATAGGTGTAGCATTTAACAACCTAAAAGTGGTGCTAGGGGAGCTTGGGTAGCCAGGCTGAGAACACGACCGGATAGTCGCGGACCCTTGAACCTGATTCTGGATAATACCAGCGTAGGGACAGCAGCTTTGAGCCTCATAGGTCATTTGGCCGCACTCCTTTCGCCGGGAAGTGCGGTTTTTGTTGTGGGCAAGCCGGGTTTTCGGGCACTAAGATTCAAACTATGGAGGAAACAAGAGATGGCAGAGATAGCAACCAACAGGCAGGGTGCCGGGATGGAACCGGCGAAACCAAGCCCGGTATCAAGCCGGGCGATCGTGGTGGCGGGAGTGGCCTTCCTGCTCCTGTTCGTCGCGTGGATACCGCTATACAACTGGTTCAGTTCGCTCACAGGCGGTAACGAGCTTGCCCTGGGGATCATGACCGCCGTTTTCTGGCTGCTGGTGTTCGGGGTCGTGGTAGCCGCCGTGGCCTGGAGCCGCGCCGCGTTCGAGCGTTGGGATACCCGCGACCTTATGCTGGTAGCGGTCGTAGGAGCGGCTTTCGGTCCTCTATTCGCGCTTTGGACAAACATCTACACCTTCGCCGGCGGCTTCCTCGGGCCGTGGAACGACCTGGTGGGGGGATTCTGGTGGCTGCCCGCCATCCTGGTCCCCTATATCATCCGCAAGCCGGGCGCGGCGCTGGTGGCCGAAACCCTTGCCGCCCTCGTTTCGGTGCTCGCAGGCAGTCCATACGGTTTCGTCGGTGCGGCCCTCGCGGGGCTGACCCAGGGCATGGGCGCCGAAGTGGTTTTCATGCTCACCGGCTGGAAGCGCTACGATTGGCTGACCCTTTCCCTGGCCGGCGTGGCCTCGGCGGTAACCGGCTTCGTCTACCTCTGGCCCATCTACTACGTGGGTTACTCCACCCAGCTGCTTCTCATCACGCTGGCGGCCTACATCATCGGTGTGCTGATCTTCGCCGTGGTCGGCGGCAAGCTCCTCGGCGACGCCCTCCTCTCCACCGGCGTCCTCAACCGCTTCGCCATTGGTCGCGAGAGGCGGCAGGCGGCGGCGAGTGGGGAGTTCTAGGGAGCCGATACGTAATGCGTAATGCGTAAGGGTGGTAGGGTAGAGAGTTCTACCACCCAAGCGTAGGACGCAACCAGCACGCATTACGCATTACGCATGAATACCGACCCTCCTGCCCCCATCGCTATTGAGAACCTCCGCCTGCGGTACCCGGAGACAGGGCGGGTGGTGCTGCATGGAGTGAACATGCGGCTGGGGCGTGGGGAGGTGAAGCTGCTGCTGGGGCCCAGTGGGGTGGGGAAGAGCTCGCTTGCGCTGACCTTGAATGGGTTAATACCCCTCCAGATGGATGGCGAGATCAAGGGCACGGTGGTGGTCAACGGCAGGCCGACCCTGGAGGCGGGAGTGCCCTGGCTCACCTCACGGGTCGGCATCCTTTTCCAGGACCCCGAGGCGCAGATAGCCACGCTGACCGTCGGGGACGAAGTGGCCTTCGGGCTGGAGAACCTGCTGGTGCCGCCCGGCGAGATGCCCGCGCGCACCGCCGAGGCGCTGGAGCGCGTGGGGCTGCAGGGTATGGAGTCGCGCAGCACCGACGCCCTCAGCGGCGGTCAGAAGCAACGCCTGGCCCTGGCGTCCACGCTCGCCATGGGCGTCACGACCCTTGTGTTTGACGAGCCGACGGCCAATCTCGACCCGGCAGGCACGGCAGAGGTCTTCGCCCTCCTGGCAGAGCTGAAGGCCGAGGGCGCGGCGATTCTCGTAATCGAGCACAAGTTGGACCAATTGATATCTGAGGTGGACAGCATCGACGTGCTCGATTGGACGGGCACTATGGCGACCTCCGGCCCGCCTCGCGACGTGCTGGAGGGCCACGCGGGGCTGCTGGCCGACCTCGGCGTGTGGGTGCCCCAGGTGTCTGAGCTTGCCAACGCATTGCGCCGGGAGGGCCTCGAGTTGGACCCCTACCCAGTCACCATAGACGAGGCAGCGGCGGCCCTGGACAAACTTCTCGGGTCGCGGCCACCGGTCGTACAACGGGCGGCAGTGGCGGCCGAAAATCCCGGCAGTGGGGTCGCGGCGGCGGAGGTGAGTGGCCTATCTTATCAGTATCCCGATGGCAATGTGGCCCTGCGGGAAGCCTCATTGAGCGTGGCGGAGGGCGATTTCTACGCCATCCTCGGCCCCAATGGCAGCGGCAAGACCACACTGGCCAGGCATCTGATCGGCCTGCTCAAGGCCCAGGAGGGGACCGTGCGCGTCCTGGGGGAGGATGTTGGGCGCATCCCCGCTCGGGAGCTGAATAGCCGGGTTGGTTACGTTTTCCAGAACCCAGAGCACCAGTTTGTCACTCTGAACGTCTATGACGAGCTTTCGTTTTCGCTGCGGGCGCGCAAGCTGCCGGAGGACGAGGTCAAGAGGAGGGTGGAGGCGCTGCTCGCTGAATTCGGCCTGGAGGAGCACCGCGGGGCCAACCCGTTCAGCCTGAGCCAGGGGCAGAAGCGGCGGTTGAGCGTGGCTACGATGCTGGCCCTCGACCCGCGCGTGCTGATACTCGACGAGCCCACTTTCGGGCAAGACCGCCTCAATACCACACGAATCATGGAGCAACTGTGCGCCCTCAACAGGCGCGGCGTCACCATAATCATAATTACTCACGACATGAAGCTGGTGGCGGAATACGCCAACAGGGTGGGCGTGCTGGTGGAGGGTCGGGTGGAGTTCGAGGGCCCCACCCGCGAGCTTTACGCCGACCCCGACCTCCTCTGGCGGGCGAACCTGGAGGCGCCCCCTCTCTTTGAGGTTTCCTGCATGCTTCGGGAGCGGCACCCTGATTTCCCGCTGCTGATGACCGTGAGCGAGTTCAAGGAGGAGATATGCGCCCTCTCAGGTATTTGCCGGGAGACAGCTTCCTCCACAGCCTGAACCCCAGCATTAAGCTGCTGGCGGTGGTACTGGTCACGGCGGCCATCACCTTCGTGCTCGACGTGGTCACCCCGCTTACCTTCCTGGCTGTTTCCCTACTCGCCACCTGGCTGCTGGGTGGCATACCGCCGCGCTACATAGCCCGCAGTATGGCCCCCTTCGCACTGTTCGCCCTTAGCTTCGTGGTCTTCAACGCTCTCTTCCACCGCGACCTGGGAGCGGTCACGCCGCTGCTCACGATCGGCCCGCTGACCATCAGCTGGGAGGGCCTCCAGCTTGGTTTGTCGGTGGGCCTGCGGGTGATCTTCCTCGTGTCGACGTCGCTGCTGTTCATAGCCACCACCGATCCGGGCGACTTCGTGCTGAGCCTGGTGCAACAGGCCCGCATCCCCTACAAGCTGGCCTTCGCCATCCTGGCGGCCTACCGCTTCGTGCCTATCCTGTCCGCCGAGTACGCCAACATCCGGGCCGCGGCCCAGGTGCGCGGCCTGGGCGAGAGGACCGGCCTCACCGGCAGCCTTCGCGCGCTGCGCAGGGACGCCGTGCCTCTCCTGGCGGGCGCAATCCGGCGCTCCGAGCGTATGGCCGTCGCCATGGACAGCCGGGCCTTCGGGGCCTACCCCACGCGCACCTACAACAAGCAACTCCGCTTAACCAACCGCGACCGGCTCTTCCTCCTCGGTGTCCTGGTCGTCTCTGCCGTCATCTTCGCAACCCTGGCCTACACCGGCCTCATCAGCGGCGTAGGCGTCCAATTCTCATAGTTCACCGCAGAGTAACTATGAGCAGGGCACACCACCCGTAGATGAAAATAAGGAGAGAGTTGGAGGACACCCCCAAACCCCCGGCAGGGAGTGCCCTGCACCCCTTTTGCTGGGGGCATGGGGGAGAGGTTGGGGGGCACCCCAAAGCCCCGGCAGGGGGAACCCTGCACCCCTATGTGCATATCAGAAGCAGAGAGCGCAGAGACCAATAATTAAGGTCTCCTCGCTCTCTGCGTCTCTGTGGTGAACTGGACAATACCGAGCTCTGACCCCTGACCCCCGACCCCTGGTGGTAGTACCAATGGGGGGTGGCACAGACCTTGCAGTTATACGGAGTTTGCAGTATAATACGCGCAATCTCTACAGAGATTGCCCTGAGCTGAGAGCAACCGGCGGCATTAAATGCCGGGACTGTCCTCTCAGTTTTTTCTATTGTTGACGCTCTGCCAGGGCGTTAGGAGAGGATATTGGGAAATGGTTATGGATAAACCTGTTTACCTCACCGCTGAGGGAAAGCTTACACTTGAAGAAGAACTGAGCCACCTCAAATCGGTGCGCCGCCCCGAAGTGGCCGACCGCATCCAGCAGGCCAAATTGGACGGCGATATTAGCGAGAGTGGCGAATATGAAGACGCCAAGAACGAGCAAGCCTGGGTCGAGGGCCGCATCCGCACACTCGAACACATGATTCAGAACGCCCAGATCATCGAGGGCGCCAAGGGTGACATGGTGGGCCTCGGATCTCGCGTACGCGTCCGCGACTCCGATGGCGAGGAGTACGACTGGACCATAGTCGGCTCCGCCGAAGCTAACCCCCGCCAATCGCGCATCTCCAACGAATCGCCCGTTGGGCAGGCCCTCATGGGCCACAAAGCGGGCGATAAGGTCAAGGTGATAGCTCCTGCCGGCACGGAGGAGATGACGATTGTCAAAGTGGGGTAGTTTGAACTGTTCACTACAAGAATTGCCCCGCTCAGCGGGGCAATTCTTGTAGTGAAGAAGACAGTCAGGCAAACGCGGGGCGATTTTTGTAGGGAAGAGGGCCACCAGGAGGACAAGGACATGACACAGCACCAGGATTTCGCCGCTCAGTTCGACCTGGGAGACCAGGAGCAGCAACGCCTGGCCAAGCTCCAGGCGCTGCGCGAGGCTGGCATCGATCCCTATCCTCCCCGCTCGCAGCGCACCCACACGGCCTCCGGGGCGGTGGCCGCATTCGAGGCATGGGAGAGCCAACAGCCGAAGCCCGAAGAAGGCGGTGGCGGTGAAGCCCCCGCGCCCACCGAGCGGCCGCACGACTCTGAAGCGCCACACGTCACCCTTGTGGGGCGGCTGAGGCTGCGCAGGCCGGGCGGCAAGGTCACGTTCGCCCACCTGGAAGACGAGTCGGGCAGGGCGCAACTCTTCTTCCGCGTCAACGACCTTCAAGAGCCACCCTGGGACTACGAGGCCGTGAACCGGCTGCTCGACCTGGGCGATTTCATCCAGGTCGAGGGTTTCATGTTTCGCACTCGTGCGGGCGAAGTCACCCTCCACGTGCAGAAGTACCACCTGCTCGCCAAGTCGCTCCACCCCCTGCCCGAAAAGTATCACGGCCTCTCGGACGTGGAGACGCGTTACCGCCAGCGCTATCTGGACCTCATAGCCAACGAGGACTCGCGGGAAACCTTCCGCGTGCGCTCGCGCCTGATCTCGCACCTCAGGCGCTACCTCGACGCCAGAGGCTTCCTGGAGGTGGAAACGCCCGTCCTGCAGCCCATATACGGCGGTGCTACCGCCAGGCCCTTCGTCACCCACCACAATGCCCTCGGCCAGGAGCTTTATCTGCGAATCGCCGACGAGCTTTACCTGAAGCGGCTCATCGTGGGCGGCTTCGAGCGGGTGTACGAAATTGGGCACGACTTCCGCAACGAGGGGATTGACATCAAGCACAACCCGGAGTTCACCATGCTGGAGTTGTACCAGGCGTACGCCGACTACAACGACATGATGGCTCTGGCCGAAGGGATGGTCTCTGAAGCCGTGCAGGAGATACACGGCGGCTACACGCTAAGCTACCAGGGCCGGCAACTCGATTTCACCCCGCCCTGGCCCCGAATTGCCTGGCGAGAAACGCTGCGCAAGGAGTCGGGCATCGACATCTCGCAGTACCCCGGCGCCGAGGAGCTGCTCCGGGTGGCCCGCGAGAAGGGGGTAGATGTGGAGACTGGGGCCAGCCACGCTAAGATACTGGATGAGTTGCAGGCCCACTTCATCGAGCCTCTGCTGGTGCAGCCTTCATTTCTGGTCGATTACCCCGTAGAGTTGTCTCCCCTCGCCAAGCGCAAGCCGGGCGAGCCCGATGTTGTGGAGCGCTTCGAGCCTTTCGTGATGAGCTTCGAGATAGGCAATGCCTTCAGCGAACTGAACGACCCCATCGACCAGTACGAGCGCTTCCGCGAGCAGGTGGAGGCCGGCCTGAGGGGCGACCAGGAGGCCCACCAGATGGACCTCGACTACGTCACCGCCCTCCAGGTCGGCATGCCCCCAACCGGAGGGATGGGCATCGGTGTTGACCGCGTGGTTATGCTCCTCACCGACAAATACTCCATCAGAGACGTAATCCTCTTCCCGCACATGAAAAAGCTAGATTAAGCTCGGGCGATTCTCCGACGGTGGCGCGACTATTGCATATAGACTGTTGGGGTGCTAAGATTAGCGCTTCTCATACTCGTTGTGGAGAATCAAATGGCCGGAACCTTACAGGCGGGACAGGCGGACAAGATGGAGCAGCAAACGCGAGAAGACACGCCCGAAGCGTTGCGGGGACAGTCGGCCTACACGCCGGAAGAGGCGCGTGACAACATCCCGCCAGGGACCAGGGTAAGGGTGATCGTTAACCCGGCGTCGGGCCAGAAGGCGGGAATAACCACCAACGCCGCGGGTATCGCAGACGTGCGCCGGGTGCTCGAAGAAAACTATATCGAGGCGGAGGTTATTGAGTCCGAGCACGCTGGGCACGCTACCGAGTTGGCCGCGGAGGCTGTGCGTGAGAAGTACGACCTGGTGGTCGCGTGCGGAGGCGACGGCACCGTGAGCGAGGTAGCCGCCGCGCTGATAGGCAAGAAGAAAACAGCGCTTGGGATACTGCCCCTGGGCAGCGCCAACAACGTGGCCCGCATGATGCACGTACCCTTCGACCTGGGAGAGGCGGCCAAAGTGCTGCGCTTGGGGGAAAAGCGCGATGTGGACGTGGGCCGCTGCAACGGCCACTATTTCCTCGAAACCGCCGGGGTCGGCCTTGACGCGGCGCTCTTCCCCATACTCAACCGGCTCGATCATGGCGAGTACATCCGCCTGTTTGAGGCGGCACGCACTCTCTTCCGCTTCCGCCCACACCGCCTAACGCTGATCCTGGATAAGAAGATAGTGCGCGTCCGCGCCCTCATGGTGCTGGTAGCCAACGGGCCGTACTGGGGCTTTTCGATACCCCTGGCACCCGACGCTAAGGTTGATGACCATATGTTTGATGTCGTGGTCTTCCGCAACTTCAGCAAGACCGACTTCATCAGGCACATCATAGCTATGCTCTTGAGGCGAGGGCAATTGGAAAACCCACAATCACCCGGCAAGCATTGGCGCCTCACCCATCACCCCAAGGTGCAGACCTACCTGGCAAAAAGAGTGCGCATCATAGCCCGCGGCCGCCGGTTGCCCGTCCATTCCGACGCCCAACCGAGGGGCTGCACCCCCGTATCTATAGAGATACTCCCCGGAGTTCTACGCGTCATCACGGGCCCCGGCGAGCACGCCACTATCCCGCCCTCCGAAGGCACGCCAAAGGGCGACCCACCGAAGCACAGGCTGGGGGAGGATGCGTAGGACGCAGGACGTAAAACGTAAAACGTAAGGGTCGTAGGCGAACCAGGTATGTGACCACAAACCAAGTACGCCTACCACCCTTACGTTTTACGTTTTACGAGTCAGTCTCGCCCCAATAATCGGGTACTTGAACTCCTTGCCCACGAGCACCATGAGGGCCGCGAACAGGCCATAGAGGATGCTGGCAGCGAACCACAGGAGGAAGAGGACCAGGCCCAGGAGCACGAGGCCGCCCAGGCCGCCATCCGGGCGTCCGTGGGCGATATCGAACAGGGAAAGGCCGCCCGCGGCGCCGAGGCCCACCACGAGCACAAGGTTGATAAGCAGCACGGAACACTGGTAGCACCCAGCCTGCTCGGAGTGGAATCGCACCTGCGGCGAGCGCCTGCCGTAAAGCCAAATAACCCCGGTGATGGCCAGGGAGAGGAGGAAACCCACCCCCAGGAAGCCGAAAGCCAGCGCCCCGTGCGCCAGCGCCGACAGAGTTCGGGCCGTACCCTCATCGATTACACGCCCCGGACGCGCAAGACGCGGCGGCTGTGCAGGCTGGACCTGCCGGGTTTCGGGGCGGTATGGGGGTGGATATTGAGGTGGGTATGGGGGCGGGGACTGCATATTACAAGTTTACCATAAGGGAAAGGTAGGCAGAGGTCCTAATCATTCCGCCCCATTTGGGGGGTTGACAAACCCTTTCCACATAAGCTATCATTAATCCAACAAGAGAAGACAGCAGCGGCGACCCTGCATCGAACTTTCCCTCGGTGTAGCCGCGCTCCGGAAACGTGTAACCCCGCGAAAGAGGGTAGGCACGACTAAGTTGCGCCGGGAGCTCCCGTTATAGAGCTAGAGTGTGTCAGCCAAAGACGCCGGAGCACTCGAAGAGGCCTTGCCGGCAACGGCACGGCGAAGTGAGGTGGCACCACGGGCCCGGCTCGTCCTCGTTGAGATCGAGGGCGGGCGTTTTGTTTTAATCTGGAGGTTGCCACCTATGAAGATACTTGTTACGGAACCATTGCACGAGGCTGGGATTGAGTATTTGCAGAGAGAGTTTGACGTTGACGTCAGGCTGGGACTGTCTCCTTCCGCGCTGCTGCGGGAGGCGAGCCGCTATGACGCCATCATCACCCGCTCCGGGACGGCGGTCACGGCCGAACTGATCGAGGCGGGAGGCGAGCGCCTCAAAGTGGTGGGCCGGGCAGGCATCGGAGTGGACAATATCGACATCAACGCGGCCACGGCGGGCGGGGTGGCCGTGGTGAACGCGCCCAACGGCAACGTGCGGGCCGCCGCCGAGCACACAATCGGCCTCATCTTCGCCCTTGCCCGCAGCATCCCCCAGGCCGACCACCTGCTCCGCGAGGGCGTGTGGGGCAAGAACCACTTTACAGGCACCGAGATAGCGGGCAAGATCCTGGGCATCATCGGACTAGGCAAGGTGGGTTCGCAGGTAGCCCGCCGCGCCCTGGCGCTCGATATGGACGTCATAGCTTACGACCCATTCGTAGAGCAAGGGCCTGACGTGCCTCTCGTTGGGCTCGATGACCTCCTAAGGAGGGCCGACTTCGTCACGCTGCACGTACCCCTCACGCCCCTCACTGCCAACATGATCGGAGTCCGCGAGTTTGACCTGATGAAAGAGAGCGCCTACCTGGTCAACGTCGCCCGCGGGCAGGTGGTGGACGAGGAGGCCCTGTACGACGCCTGCAAGCGCGGGTCGATAGCAGGCGCGGCACTCGACGTGTTCGCCAGCGAACCCCTCACCGCCTCTCCGCTCCTGGAATTGAACAACGTGATCCTCACTCCCCACCTGGGCGGCACCACCCGCGAGGCGATGCGCGCCTCGTCGCTGGAGGTGGCGGCGCAGGTAAGCGCGCTCCTCATGCGAGAGTACCCCACCCACATCCTCAACCCCGAGGTGCTGCAACCCAACGAGCCGGGGGAAGACTGCCCGCTGAACAAGTGGGAGCCTTTCGAGCGGGTTGTCTTCGATTGCGACAGCACCCTATCGGAGATCGAGGGCATCGACGAGTTGGCGGCCATGAACGGCGTGCTGTACGAGGTTGCCGAGATGACCCGTGAGGCGATGGGCGGGGCGGTACCGTTCGAGGAAGTGTTCGGCCGCCGCCTGGACCTGATACGGCCAACGCGCAAGCATCTCGATGGCGTGGGCAAGCTCTACGTCGCCAGCCTGGTGGAGGACGCCGTGGCCACGGTGGAGGCACTGGCCCGCCTGGGAGTTGAGGTGCGCCTGGTTTCGGGCGGCTACAAGGAGGCCCTGGAGCCCCTGGCGACCAACCTGGGCATCGACGCTGACGGGCTGCACGCCAACGAACTGCTCTTCGGCCCTGCGGGGGAGTATGTAGGCTTCAAAGACAACCCTCTCTCCCGCTCTCACGGCAAAGCCGAGGTGATAAAATCGCTGCCCGCCCGCCCTACCATGTTCATCGGCGATGGCGCGTCCGACGTGGAGGTGAGCCGCCACGTGGAGCTATTCGTGGGATACGGCGGCGTCGCCAGCAGGAAGCACGTACACGAGTCGGCCCCGGTCTACCTGCACGGCGAGAGCCTGGCCCCGGTTCTGGTGATGGCGGCGGGCCTGGAGGGGTGCCGCGAGCTGCTGGCCGACGCCCGGTTCCGTCCCCTCGTCATAAAGGGCCTATCAATACTGATGCGTGAGGGAGCCGCCGACTACCGGCCCGAGTGCAGGCCTTTCTTCGCCCGCCTCCGCAAGTTCTGCCTGGAGGGAATATGCAGTTGAGGATACCGGGGCCCACGCCCCTGCCCGACGAGGTGCTGGAGGCTATGAACCGCGACATGATCAGCCATCGTGGTCCCGAGTTCAGGGCCATACTGCGAGAGGTCACGGCGGGGCTGAAGCATTGCTTCCAGACCGAGGGGGATGTGCTTATCTTCCCAGCAGCAGGTACCGGCGGACTCGAGGCCGCCATAGCTAACCTCTTCTCCGCGGGTGATAAGGTGATCACCATGCCGGTGGGCGCGTTCGGAGAGCGCTTCGCGGAGATCGCCACACGCTTCGGCCTGGAGGTGCTGCCGGTCGCCTCTCCCTGGGGGGAGGCCGCCGATATACCCGCCCTCGAGCAAGCCCTGGCCGAGAACCCGGGCGCCAAGGGGATACTGGCAACGCACAACGAGACCTCAACCGGTGTGGAAAACAACATGGAGGCCGCCGGACGCCTGGCTCGCGCCCATGATGTGCTACTTGTGGTCGACGCGATCTCCTCGATGGGCGCTGTAGACATTCCGGTGGACCGCTGGGGCATCGACGTGGCCGTGACGGCCTCCCAGAAGGCCTGGATGGCCCCTCCCGGCCTCACCATGCTCTCGGTGAGCGAAAGGGCCTGGCGAGCCAACACAACGGCGCGGCTGCCGCGCTTCTACTGGGATTTCGCTGAGGCCCGGCGCTTCCTGGAGCGTGGAGAAACCCCCTACACGCCCGCCGTGTCGCTTCTCTACGGCCTGCAGGCCTCGCTGCGACTCATCATGGCCGAGGGCCTGAATAACGTGTTCGCCCGCCACGAGCGTGTGCGCGACCTGCTGAGGGCCGGGGCTGCCGAGATAGGGTACAGGCCGTTCGCCCGCGACGCCATCGCCTCGCGCACGGTCACGGCCCTTTATGCACCCGAGGGTCTGTCGGCGCGGGAGATTGTGGCGGCCATGCGCGAGCGAGGCATTGTGCTGGCCGGCGGGCAGGGGGCGTATGAACACACGGCCCTGCGCGTGGGGCACATGGGCTTCGTCACCGAGGCAGACATCGAGGAGGTGCTCCAGCATCTGGCGGCCGTAGTGAACAATTGTAGCCCTGGTCCGATGTGGGCCGCGGGGTTAGAGGTGAGACCGTAACCTTTCGCGCTATATAGTAGGCCCATCGATTGGGGAGCATAACATCAGGTTTAAGGCCAGCGGAAGTGGAACGCGCGGTGCACACACCCTGGAAAAAGATAGCCAAAAATACCCTATTGCTATTGGTGCGCTCGTATGGTATAATGAATAGCGGTTGATGTTGGCAAGACAATGTGTAGCAAGGTAGTCCTGCAGAATCCTCCCCGGTAGCGTGTCATGCCGTAGCGCACCCCACTGGCCATCCTCACCATAAACCAACCTAAGATCCTTTGAAAATTCGAGAGGGAAGAACAAACTAATATGGCAGACAAGACACTTACGTGCCGGGATTGTGGCACGCAGTTCACCTTTACTGAGGGTGAGCAGGATTTCTATTCGCAGAAAGGCTATAGCGAGCCTATGCGGTGCCCCGATTGCCGTGCGGCCAAGAAGGCAGCGCGCTCCGGCGGCGGCTACGGCGATAGCTATGGCAATGGCGGTTACAGCGGTGGTGGCGGCGGCGGCTATGGGGGCGGTGGCGGCTATGGCCGCGAGCGCACCATGACCCAGGTAGTTTGCGCCAATTGCGGCAAAGACACCGAAGTACCGTTCGTACCCCGCGGCGACAAGCCCGTTTACTGCTCCGACTGCTTCGCGCAGATGGGCGGTAACCGCAGCAGTGGCGGCGGTGGGCGCAATCGTTACTAGTCAGGGCACGTTTATCGGGCCCCTACGGGGAGGGCGCCGGTAACTCCAACCGGGGTTGCACGCGTTAGCGAAAGCTAGAAGAGTTATGGCCGGGAGGCAAGCTTCCCGGCTTTTACTATGCCTTTGGCGGGCTCCGCTTGCCTCCGGCGGATAGCCCGGAGACACTTGAGCCTTGACGAGAGCAAATTCTATATAACTCGACCCGAAATTAAGTAATATTGTCGATGCGCGACAGCCCTTGGTCTGCTATCATCTCCAAGAGCGCGGCTACTTTGGCAATAACTACGACGAGACTATATGTGCCTATCGTGTGCCACCGATACCTGCGTCCCCTAAACTGGGTGGTACAAGTTAGCAAGACTGGGTGGTACAAGTTAGCAAGGGTTGACCGGATCAACCAACCGGGTTCTAGCAGTCAACTGCCTATTGATTCCGGGGAATGGAGGTGGTATAATCTGGAACCGTGGTATGAGGGGCCTAACTTGCGCGCGGAGGAGGCAAGCTTATTACCCTTCATATTGCAGTGTACACAGTTGAAACCCGGTAGGTATGCCGGCTAGAGGAGGGGAGGACACGTAACACACCGTCACAACCAGGGCCTCCACGATTATTCTCACGAGGGTTGATTCATAGATCTGAAGGAGGGTACACATGGCAAGAAATAGAGTCCGGTGGTTGTCGGTGCTGGCGTTGCTCGCGGTGATGCTGCCGGCATTGCCTTCCGCATCGCACACCTACGCGCAGGCCCCCTGCCGCACGTTCCCGGAGACGGGTAAGACGGTCTGCGACAAGTTCCTGACATACTGGACCGGCCACGGTGGGCTGGCCCAGCAGGGCTACCCCATCTCCGACGCCGCTGCTGAGAAGAGCGACACTGATGGCAAGGTGTACATTACCCAGTACTTCGAGCGAGCCGTATTCGAGCAGCACCCCGAGTTCGCGCCACCAAACGACGTGCTCCTCTCGCTGCTGGGCGTCTTCCGCTACCAGCAGAAATATCCCGCGGGCGCGCCCGGTCAGGTAGCCAACAGCGAGTCCACCTCCCGAGCCTTCCCCGCGACGGGCAAGCACGTGGGCGGCGTATTCCTCAACTATTGGACCGGCCACGGCGGGCTGGCCCAGCAGGGCTACCCCATCTCCGAGGAGTTCAACGAGGTCTCCGACCTGAACGGCCAGACCTATAGAGTGCAGTACTTCGAGCGCGCGGTGTTCGAGTTGCACCCCGAGTTCGCGCCGCCCAACAACGTACTCCTCTCGCAGTTGGGCACGTTCCGATTGCGTGACAAGCAGACCCCACCCACGCCCGCGGCCACACCTACCTCTGCGGTGCCGCCCACCAGCACCCCCCCACCGGCAACCGCCACGCCCCCACCCCCACAGGCCACACCCACCTCTGAGCCGTGCGCCGGCATACCGGACTCGATAGATATGCAGACCGCGCCGGCAAGTCGCTGCGGCCGCGGAGGCACCATATTCCTCTTCCTCGGTCACGGCTTCCAGCCAGGAGAGAACGTGGGCGCCTACGTGACCGATCCGACCCAGGCGGTGTTCGGTGCCAACTTCCAGTTCACGGCCGATAGCGATGGTTACGCGGGCATCGCCCAGTTCACCACCGCGCCCGGCTTCCCGCTGGGGATCTGGGCCATAACGTTCGAGGGGGTCGATTCGCATCACAGAGCGATTGGCTACTTCAAGATAATTCCGTAGCGCGGTTCTTCCGCCCGCGCTTACGAGATAACAAAAGCGCTCCACATGCGGCGGTCGCCGCATGTGGAGCGCTTTTGTTATGGAATGACATACAAATCCTCCGGCGCTGTAGCTTGATTGGAATTGGAGCAACTTACTACACTTTGTGACGGCAATTGCGGGGGTGTGGTATAATAGCATTGGAACGCTACCTACATCTATCCATTCATGCTCGACCACCACGGACTGTATACGTTCCGGTTCAATTGTGGTTGCCTTGCCTGAGTTCGCCGCAACTCCACATATGCCTCCCCACCAACGGCACGCCGCCGGGGAGCGCATGAGAGGGTACCTATTATGGTAACCAATCTTACGGCCAAGGCCCTAGGACAACGTATCAGGCAGCTTCGCACCCGCAAGGGACAGACCCAGCAAGACCTTGCGGGTAATGAATACTCTAAGAGTTATATATCGGCCATCGAGCAAGGGAAGACGCGCCCCTCGCTCGAAGCGCTACAAAGGATGGCTTCCAGGCTGGAGGTGCCGGCTAGCCTTTTGCTCGACCCCGACGCGCCCGGTTTCGCCCCAGTGGACCCCGAGGCCATGCCCAGGCGGGTGCGCCGCCGCAGGGGCGCGCAGGGAAGCGCGGACGGGCGGGTGGCAGACCCGGAGGAAATCGACCTGCGACTCATGCAGGCCGAGCTTCTCGTCACTACAGGGCATGCCACCCGCGCGCGAGCCATGCTCGGCGATCTGCTGCCCGGCGACGAAAGCGCGGACGGGCCGCTCCGCCTTCTCGAACCCGCCCAACTACAGAAAGCCTACCACCTGATGGCGCTGGCGGCAGTGAACCTGGAGCAGCCCACCGAGGCCCTCGACCACCTCAAGAACGGTATGCAGTATGCCACCCGCCTTGGTAATAGGGACGCTCTGGAGCGGATGCGCAATCTCATGGGCCTTGCCTACTACCAGGCGGGACAACCCCTGCGCGCCCTTGATGTCCACCGCGCATGCCTGGAGGCCATCGAAGCCGGGGTGATACGAGACCCCAACTTCAAGCTGCTTGTCTCCAACAACATAGCCAACGATTACCGTGCTCTACACGACAACGAGCGCGCGGACGCTATTTACGAGGAGACCGCCGGCCAATTGGAAGCCCTGGACGATTTCAATCACCAGGCTGAGGCATACTGGGAGCTTGCCGCGCTGTACTCAGGCGCGAAGAACTACCCGCCCGCCAGGCTGCACGCCCACAAAGCTCTGGATATCTACGAGGCTGCGAACAATATTCTGCTGGTGGCCCAGATGCAAAATAGCTACGGGCAGATATGCCTCAAGACCGGGGACCTGGAAGCGGCAGAGCGCCACCTGGCGCGCAGCCTCGAGCTTTGCAGGGCCCTCAGGATGGACTGCGACATCGTGCTGGCGCTGAGCAGCCTGGCGCGCATAAGCCTTGAGCGGGGCAGCCTCGATAAGGCGGCCGAGCGTACCAGGGAAGCAATCGGGCTGGGCCGAACCGCGCTCACTGGTGCCCAGGCCGCCGAGAAAGCGAGCGCCAACGGAAAGCGCGATGGCTATGTGCCAGGCGTATCAGTCGCCACGCGTGCCCTGGCCGGCGCGCTGGCCATCGGCGGAGAGGTGGCCACCGCGAGTGACGACGCCAGGAGAGCCGACAAGCTATTCAGCGAGGCCATAAGCATCATCGAAACCGACCACGCGGGGGGAACCGCCGGAGAAATCTACCAACGCTACGCCCAGGTCCTCGCCAACCGAGGCCAGCACGAAAAAGCCTCCAGGTACTTCGAGAAAGCGTACCGTGTACTAGCAGGTGCGTAGGGCGGGGTTGCGTAAAACGTAAACGTAAGGGATGTGGGCTAGCCTGGTTCGTGGAAACAGAACCAAGTACGTCTATCACCATTACGTTTTGCGCGTCTACCTGTGCGTCACAACCATCGTGCCGATGGGCGCCCAATCGAACATCCACTTGGACGCGTCTACCGGCAGATTGACGCAGCCGTGGCTCATCGGACGGCCGAAGTTGTTATGCCAGTAGGCGCCGTGCAGGGCATAGCCTGAGTAGAAGTACATGGTGTAAGGCACGTCCGGGATGTTGTAGTATTCCGCGCCCTGGCCCCCTTCCATCTTCGTCGACCTGTACTTGGCATAGATGCGGTAGGTGCCCTCGACGGTCGGGTGGCGAGGCACGCCTGTGCTTGCCCGGGCCGAGAATACCGGGGTCTGGCCCTCGTAAGCGGTCATAAGCTGGGTGCTGATGTTCACGTCCACCCACTTGGGGCCGAACTCCCCCATGGGCGGCGTTGGCTCGGCTGTGGGCACGGCAGCTGGCGGGTTGTTGCTCTGGTCGTTCCCCTGGACTATGGTCAAGACCTGGCCCACATAGACGTAATTTCTATCCGTCAGCTTGTTGAGGTCCACCAGCGCGTCAACGGTAGTGTTGAACTTGGCGGCGATGGAGGACAAACTATCCCCGCGCTGGACCGCATATTGCACCGGCTTGCCCGGTTGGGCACCCTGGGCCGAAGTCACGGGTTGGGGGGTGGTCGTGGGCTGCCCGGCAGCGGGCGTGGAGCTTGTCGCGGGCGCGGTTGGCCGGGGCTGTGGGGTGGCTGTGGGAGCCTGGGGTGGCTGAGGTGTACCCTGGGCCTGGCCCTGTCCTGGGATCTTCAGGACCTGCCCTATCCGCAGGCCGTCGAAAGGCTGCAAGCCGTTGGCGGCGGCCAGGGCCTGTTGCGTCACCCCCAACCTGGCGGCAACCCGGATGATGCTGTCGCCGGCCTGTACTACGTACGTGCCGGGGGCCGCTGGCGCCGCCGGTTTGGGGGGCACGGGCGTATTTGCAGGCGGCGGGGGGCTGCCCGCCGCGGGTATGACGAGGGTCTGGCCCGCGTAGATTGCATTGCCGTTGAGGCCGTTGGCGCGGGCGATTGCGTCGGTGGTCACGCCGTAGCGCACGGCGATTCCGCCCAGCGTATCACCGGACTGCACCTTATAAGAGGTCTGTCCGGTTCTGGGGGGCGGAGCAGGATTGGAGCCGGACGAGGGAATGACGAGCACCTGGCCCGTGTAGATCGTGGAGCGCGAGGGCAATGCGTTGGCGGCCACTATAGCATCGACGCTAACCCCGAAGCGGGAAGCAATGGTGATCAGGTTGTCACCGGGTTGAACCTTATACGTGCTATCCGCGTAGGCACTCATTGAGAGCGGCCCGAGCGACAAAATCACCACCAGCAGCCCGGCGAGCGCCAGGCGCACCAGGGCCCGCGAACGGCCCTTGGACAAAACTTCCAAAAGTATCAGCCTCCAGAGAAGCGCTGCGACGATACAATAACGGTTATGCACATCCACGGGTTTTTCTACCCGCACACTGCCTATCATAGCACCCCCGGATGAGCAGTGTCAATGGGTTATTATGTCTAGTAAATATGAAAGCCCTCCAATTGCCATATCTAACGGCAATTGGAGGGCTTTGCGCACAGAGTCAGAGCTACCCTATATCACCACGACTCCCTGGCCCGCGGATACCCCCCCTACTTCCCAGCACCCCACGCCCTGGTCCTCCAGCGCGGCCCGAACGGCTGCGATCCTATCCGCGGGCACGGCTGCCAGGAGGCCCCCAGAAGTTTGGGGGTCAAATAGAAGGGTCATCAGGTCGCGGGCGATTTCGCCTCGTACCGTTACGCGCAGCACATCCTGGGAGCCGCTCGGGTGAGCGGCTTCGGGCAGGCCGCCCGACAGGAGGTATTCGCGATTGCGTCCGGTGCCCCCCGGCACCTGCTTGGCGCGCACGTAGCCCAACGCGCCCTCGATGAAGGGCACAGTGGCATGGTCGATCTGGAAGCAAACGTTCCCGGCCTCGGCCATCTCGTAGGCGTGCCCCAGCAGCCCGAACCCGGTGATATCGGTGCAAGCGCGCACGCCCGCCCACCGGAAAACGCGGGAGGCGGGGCCGTTGAGGCGCAGCATCGAGTCGACCGCCGCTTGCAGGTGGGCCGGCTCGGCGCGGTCGTTCTTGGCGGCCGTGGTGATCACGCCCGTGCCGATGGGCTTGGTCAGCACCAGGCGATCGCCGGGGCGGGCCCCACTCTTGGACATTATGTGAGCCGGGTCAGCAAGGCCCGTCACGCAGAGGCCGTACTTGGGCTCGGGGTCGGTCACCGTATGCCCACCGCCTATCACCCCTCCGGCCTCGCGGACTTTGTCCCCGCCCCCTTGCAGGATGGCAGTCAGGATCGATTTGTCGAGGTCGGTAGGAAAGGCCACGATGTTGAGGGCGAGCGCCACCTCACCGCCCATCGCGTACACGTCGCTCATCGAGTTGGCAGCCGCCACGGCTCCGTATGTGTACGGGTCGTCCACGATAGGTGGGAAGAAATCAAGCGTCTGGACGAGCGCCTGCGACTCGTTGATGAGGTATACAGCGGCGTCGTCGCCGGGCGCCAGGCCCACTATTAAGTTGGGGTGCGTATGAGGAACCAGAGGGCGCAAGACCTGCGCCAGGTCACCAGGACCCATCTTGGCAGCTCAACCCGCACACTGGGCCAAACTGGTCAACCGCACGATCGCTCGCTTGTCGGTATCGGCCATCAAAATCACCCCCTTTCTGAGGACTGAGGACTGCTCAGGGTCTTACTCCTAGCTTGGCCTGGACCTCCGTCGTCTTGCCCGAGCGGACGATGGTGAGTGTGACAGTGTCGCCGGGTTTGTGGGTCATGAGCACGTTGACCAGGGGATGGTCATCGTCGAGGACGGTGTCGTCTATTTTCTGGATGACATCGCCCGCCTCGACCCCAGCTTTGGCAGCGCCGCTGTTGTCGGCCACGTCTGACACCAGCACACCCTTGTCGAGCAGGTTGCCGTTCTCGTCGCGAAGTTTGTAGTAGGAGGCCAGGGCGGCGCTGAGCGGACGTGTGACGACGCCCAGGTAAGGCCGGGTCACTTTGCCCGTTTCGATGAGCTGGGTTGTGACGCTCTTCACCGTGTTGGCGGGGATGGCGAAACCCAGACCTTCGGCCACGTCGCCGTCGGTGCTCAGGCCGGAGGAGGAGGTATTGCGCACCACGGCTGTATTGACGCCTATTACCTCGCCCGACAGGTTGAGCAGCGGCCCACCCGAGTTGCCGTGGTTGATGGCCGCGTCCGTCTGGATCATATTCTCCATGTTGACGCCGTTATCGCCTTTGAGCGTGCGATTCACGCCACTTACCACACCCACCGTAACGGTGTTCTGGAAGTCGCCCAGGGCGCTGCCGATAGCGATCACCGTCTCACCAACCTTGAGCTTCTCAGAATCGCCAAGCTGCGCCGTCGCAGGCACCTGCACGTCTACCTTGAGCACAGCCAGATCGCTTATCTGGTCGGTGCCCACGACCTGGGCGGGGGAGCTTTCGCCGTTGGAGAAGATGACGGTCAGGCCGCCCTGCGAAGCGCCCTCAACCACATGGTTGTTGGTGAGGATGCGGCCATCTGTGTCGATGATCACCCCGGAGCCCCGGGCCTCGCCCGAAAAGCCCTGCAAGCTATCCAGCTTGTTGACTACTGTGACCACCGCGGGCCCGGCTCGCTCCACGACCTGCACGACCGCCTGCTGCTCGGCCGGTATCTGCCAGGGCGCTCCCTGCCCGCCAGGCTGCGGGACCGGGGTGGTCTCAACCGGCTGCCCCGACGAGCCGGCGCCGGTAGTGGAGGTGGCTACGGGTCGGGCGAAGGTAGGCGTGGCAGGTAGCCGCTGCCCGGCCGAGCGGGGGGTAGGGGAAGCCTCGGCCAAGTTGGGAGTCTGCTTCGTGCCCGCGACCGGCAGGTTGCTAATGCTACAACCTCCCGCCAGGAGCGGAGCCAACAGCAGAGACATAATGAGCCAGCGAGACGCACGGCCAGCCAGGGACGAGATACCGGTATAGCGCATTATCAAAGACCTACCTTACTTGCAGCATCGTATTCATTAGATAACAGTGTGTCGCATTAACAATTATACGGTGGTAGCGGGGCTTACGCTACCCGTACTATCAGCGAGATTGTAGGGGGCTTTCTGCCGGGGTTGGGGTTGTCCCCCAACTATCTCCCTTCTCCCCTGGTAAGAAAGGGGGTGCAGGGGCCTCCCTGCCGGGGGCTTGGGGGTGCCCCCAATCTCTACCTTCTGATTAAGGCGCATCTTGGCGCGAATCCCTATTGACATAGGGACCTGTTTGGAAGTAGAGTAGTAGTACCTGCCAGGAGCGCGCGCCGGGCTGATCACGATAGTAGCTTTGCTATTTGGATTGGCCGGGGTGATGCGCGTATATCACGTGGCAGTTTTGATTCTGCCCGGCGGCTAAATATCCTTTACAACCGGCGAGTGCCAGTAGGAGCAATGTATATGTCTCGGCATGGTTCTCATACCTCTACGTTGGCCGTTCTAGCTCTGTGCACCCTCATGGTGCTCCTCCTCGCGGGCCAAACTATTACCCTGGCCCGGCCGCTCGGGCCCACTGAGAGCCAGGGAGCGCAGCAACCCGCCCAACAGGCCACGGGCCTGGGGATACCCGGCAAGCTGGAGGGCCGCGACGCGCAGGTGCGCCCGAGCGCGCCGCCATACACGCAAGCCCCCTCGCCATACCAACCGCTGCCGCGGCAAGCCCCCGTGCCCAACCCGACCTTCGCACCCAATGTGCGGGCAAATAACGACGCTACCACCTACGCCCAGCAGGAGCCGAGTATAGCGGTCAACCCCCTCAACCCTCTGAACATCGTGGCCTCTGCCAAGGACGAGCGCAGCGCGCCCGCCCCGAACACGGCCACCAAAGAGGTCTGGGAGTACACTTCGACCGATGGTGGAGTGACGTGGTTCAACCAGCACGCTCCGCTGTTAGGACCTAACGCCGTCCGCCAGAGCGACCCGGTCAACATCTTCCGAGACGACGGTCGCGTTTACGCCTGCTACCTCGGCTACAACGACAGCGGGGGGTTTACAGATACGGGCATCTACGTGACCCAGTCCACGGATGGGGGCTTCACCTGGGGCAATACGGTGCTTGCCGTGCCCGAGGTAATTACGGGGAACCCAACCGTCTATAGCACCGACAAGCAATGGCTCGCGGTGGACAACAACCCGGCCAGCCCCTTCTACCATCGCGTGTACCTTAGCTGGACCGAGTTTGGGGGGTGCAGCGCGTGCATCCACTTCGTCTACTGCACCGACAGCGGGATTACCTGGAGCCCTCGCACGTTCCAGTTGTCGACGAGCGGCAACCAGCAGTTTTCCATGCCAACCGTGCTCTGGAACGGCAACGTCTTCGTCAACTGGGCGCAGGGCGGCACCATCTT
>JBJMMB010000155.1:0-10246 GCA_045805005.1 Chloroflexia bacterium | reverse complement strand
GACGATGGACGATGGACGATGGGGACAGGGAAGCCGGGTCGCCAACCCCATCGTCCATTGCCCATCGTCCATCGTCTGCTGCAGACCCCATCGTCCGGTTCCCGTCCACTCTTGCGGCTCTGCTGGGTTACTTTGTCCTGGCCGCCATCGTGACTTACCCGGCTATCACGCATTTCGCCTCGGGGGTGCCGGGGGACCTGATCGCGGACCGCGACCAGAACCTGTGGAACCTATGGTGGGTAGGCCAGGCCGTCGGCCACCTCGCCAACCCTTTCCACACAGGTCTGCTTTACTACCCGTACGGTGTGAGCCTCTACTACCACACCCTGGGCCTCCCGCAGGGGTTGCTAGCGCTTCTGCCTCAGCTAGTTTGGGGCCTGCCGGCCGCGTACAACACCGTGCTACTTGCGGCCTTTACCCTCTCGGGCTACGGAGCCTATCGGCTGGGTATGCTCTACACGGGCCGGCCCCTCCCCTCGTTCATAGGCGGGCTGGTCTTCGCCTTCAACCCCTACACACTAGACGCCCTCAAGGGGCAGTTGGAGGTGCTCTCGGTCCAATGGATTCCGTTCTACGCTGAGGCGTGGTTGAGGGCGAATGGAGTACCGAGTTGGCAGGCGGCAGGCGGCAGCAGGCAGTATCCGCCCGCTGCCTACTCGGTACTCATGGCCACTCTGGCGGGCCTGTTTCTGGCCCTGGCCGCTCTGAGCAGCCTTTATTATGCCTTCTACCTGGTGCTCTTCACAGGGGTATACATCGTTTATAGGCTGGTGACCGGCCGCATGCAACTAATCGCCACAGGCCGGCGGCTGTTGACCGGTACTCTAGTCGTCGCGGTCGTTTCTCTGGTCCTTCTCTCCCCTTATATTGCCGGGCTGGTATCCGATTACGGCAATCCGAGGCTGGAAGTAGAGGCCAATCCCGCTCACAGGCTCGCGCACTCGGCCGACCTGCTAAGTTTCTTCGCGCTGCCACATGACCACCCGCTGTGGGGCAACGGGGGCTCCAGGCCGGGGGTGGAGGAGCCGCCGATACATGATTACCTATCGCTTGGCGTGGCGGCCCTTGCGTTGGCTATGCTAGGTGCTGTGGTGGCATGGAAAAGGCAAGATACGCCCTTCTGGGTGCTGTTAGGCGTCCTGGCGCTCGTGCTGGCTATGGGGCCGGATTTGCAGATAGGCAGGACACTCACCGGTGTCCCCCTCCCGTTCCGGCTGGTGGAGGACCTGCCCGCCTTCAGCGCCATCGCCAAGCCGGAGCGCTTCGTCGTGCTGGTCCGGCTTTGCATGAGCGTGCCGGCGGCGCTGGGGGTAGCGTGGCTTGTGGAGAAGCTAGAGGCCAGGGGTCTCAGGAAAACACCAGCCGCTGACCACCGGCCACTGACCACTCGCGCCATCTGCCTATTGCTCTTAGCGATATTGCTGATCGAGCTTCCGGTACACCCTCGCTACGAGCTGCCCCTCATGATCACCGGCAGCGCTCGGGCCCTGGCGGGGCAGGCGGGCGGGGGCGGGCTGATGGATCTGCCTTTCGCCACCGGGCAGGTTGAGGTGGAGGGGGAGCGCATGCTGGGGCAGACTTTGCATGGCTTGCCAATCATGACGGGGTATTTGTCTCGTAATTACAACAGCCCTATCATCGATTCCTGTTCTCCCTTCTGGGGCTTCATCTCCCCGCGAGATGTGCCCGTCGAGGGCCGGGAAATAGCCACGCCCCTGGTGGCGTCCCATAGGCTGGAGGTGCTCAACTTCTACGACATCAGCTACCTGGCGGTCTACAACCGCTACGGAGGCCCCGGCTCCGCCCTGCTCGATCCCAAAGAGAAGGCTGCGTTCATGGACATCGTGTCGGAGGTCTCTCAAGCTGGGCCGCTTTACACCGGGGAGGATGGAAGCGTTTACCCGGTGGAGAGGATGAACATGTCGGATGCGGTGCCTGCCTTCCATGTAGGCGGCGGCTGGTACGCGCCCGAGACCGTTGGGAGCGCGCCCTTCCGCTGGTTGAAGGGCGATAAGGGCGATCTCACAGGTACGCTGTGCGTCTTCGCGCCAGGCGCCACCAGGGCGGCGCTTGTTATGGAGGGCACGGCGTTCGGGCAGGACCGGCGCGTGGACTTGCGCACTGGGGATACAACACTCGCCTCCGCGGTGGTCCCTTCCGGCGGTCGATTCGCCCCTCTGCGCAGCGGAGTAATCGAATGGCCGGCGGGTGTGACCGAGGTGCAGGTAGTGGCGCAAGGGTCGGGCGTGAGCCCTGGTTCCCTCGACCCGGCGGCGGGCGACGATAGGGTGTTGAGCGCGGGTTTCAGGGGGGTCCATCTTGAAAGGAATCCCGAAAAGTAGTATAATCAAAGCACAATTCACGGATCTTTTTGTGAGTGGGAGTCCCCCACTTTTTTTGTCGGTAAACTGATTACCAAATTGTGAATTTGGAATGCTGAATTATGAATTGGCGGGGTTCCCAATTCATAATTCAGGACTCAAAATTCAAAACTTATGGTCGCGTGGAGGGGAAGACAATTGAAAAGTGACCTATATGCTGCAATAAATCAGATAGCCGCCGAGCGGAACATCCCCCGCGAGGCTATTCTGCGTGGGCTCGAAGATGCTCTCATCACCGCCTACCGCCGCATCGCGGGCACTGACCAGAACGTTGCCGTTAAGTTGGACCTGCAATCGGGCGATGCCCGCGTGTACGAGTTGCGCTCGATCGTCCAGGACGTCGAGGACGAGACCATCGAGGTTTCCATCGAGGAGGCCCGGAGGGTCAACCCCGAGGCCAGGGTGGGCGACGTGCTCCAGAAGGAGACCACCCCCGCCGACTTCGGGCGCATCGCCGCTCAGACGGCCAAGCAGGTGGTGATGCAGCGCATCAGGGAGGCGGAACGCGACCGAGTTTACGGCGAGTACAACGACCGCGAGGGCGACATTATCCTGGCGAATATCCAGCGCCAGGACCAGAACGGCAACGTCATCCTGGAAGTGGGCCGCGCCGAAGCCGTCATGCCCACCAACCACCAGGTAAAGACCGAAAGGTACCGGCCGGGCAACCGTATGCGGGTGCTGCTGCTCGAAGTGCAGCGCAACCCGAAGGGCCCCCAACTGGTTGTCTCCAGGGCCGACCGGGCTTTCCTGCGCAGGCTGTTCGAGCTTGAGGTGCCCGAGATATACACGGGCACAGTGGAGATCAAGGGCATCGCCCGCGAGGCCGGTATGCGCTCCAAGGTGGCGGTGGCCGCCCGCCAGGCGAACGTCGACCCGGTGGGCTCGTGTGTGGGCATGAAAGGCCAGCGCATCCAGAAGATAGTCGATGAACTGGGCGGCGAGAAGGTGGACGTGGTCCCCTGGGACCCCGATATGCGCCTCTACATAGCAAACGCCTTGGCCCCCGCTCAGGTACTGTCGGTGGACCTTGACGACGAGAAGAAGACTGCCTCTGTGGTGGTGCCCGACAGGATGCTCTCGCTGGCTATCGGCAAGGAGGGGCAGAACGCCCGCCTCGCGGCCAAACTCACAGGTTGGCGCATTGACATCAGGAGCGCCGTGAGCCCCGAGTTGGGCGAGGACGAAATGGTAGTAGATGACGAGGAGTTGACACGGCGAGCGGTCGCGGCCCTGCGGGCCGAAGCGGTGGCCTCGGGCGTCACCTCCGATGGCTTCCAGCCGCCCGTGATGGACGAGTCCGCCGAGGGTCCACGCGAAGAGCGCCGCAAGGTGCGCCCGAACAACACGGTGGTCTACCAGAACGCCACCTACGGCCCCCTGCCCGAGCCCCTGGCCGGCGAAACGGTTCGCCTGCGCCCAACAGACGCCGACCTCCAGATTCGCACCGACTCCGGCCGCGTTCTGGCTACCTACCCGATCACCGCAGGGGGTGAAGAGATAGAGGAGACTGCGTAAAACGTAAGATGAAAGGACCAAGACCCAAGCGCATACCGCAGCGCACCTGCGTTGCCTGCCGGACGACCGAGGCCAAAAGGGGCCTCGTTCGGATAGTGCGCACGCCCGCGGGCACGGTGGAGGTGGACGAAACCGGTAAGAAGTCGGGCAGGGGAGCGTATCTTTGCAGGACGCGCAACTGCTGGGACGCGGGCTTGAAGAAGAAGGCGCTCGAGCACGCGCTCAAAGTGCCCATAAGCGTGGAGGACAAGGCGGCATTGCAGGCGTACGCAGCCACTCTCCCCATGGAAACGGAAGAAGTTACACAGGGCTCCGAAACCGGGGTTCAGGAGGCAGTCAGCAGCAGGCAGTAGACATATCTGACCAATGCTAACCCTGACCCCTGATCCCTGATCCCTAACTGCTAAGCAAGGAGATATTATGCCAAAGAAAATAGATTACGTAATCCTACAGCCCGCTGGGCGGAACAACGATGGCGACTCGCCCGAGGACGAGCCGGTCAGCACTGCGCCCGCGCCCATAGGTGCGGGGCCGGGACGTCCCCCCCGTGGTAGTCGCTCTCCGTATCGTGGGGCGGGCCGGCCTTCAGGAGGCGGGGCTCGCACCGGCGGCTATCGCGGGCCGGGCGGGCAAGGGCAGGGTGCGTTCGGGAGGTCCGGCGGAGCGGGTGGCGCGCGTGGCGCCACGGGCAACCGGCCTGCGGGCGCACAGGGCAGCCGCGGATTCGGCGGCATGTCCAGGTTCGCCGCCGTGGAGATGCCGACCCCCAGCGTGGCGTTGCCGCCCTTCCTGACCGTCAAAGAACTGGCCGACCTTATGAAAGTCAACCCCACCGAAGTCATCCGCGAGATGATGAAGCACAACGTGCTGGCCACCATCAACCAGCAGATCGACTACGATACCGCTGCCATTGTGGCTATCGGCCTGGGGTTCGAGGTCTCCGAGGCCAAGCCAGAGGTTGAAGAGGATCTTGGAGAGGCCCTCGCCGCTCAGCAGGAGGCGTCCGGCGTGGGCCGCGTAGTTACCAGGGCCCCCGTAGTGACGATCATGGGCCACGTGGACCACGGCAAGACCAAGCTGCTAGACTCCATCCGCTCGGCCAACGTGGTGGCAACCGAGGCCGGTGGCATCACCCAGCACATCGGCGCCTACCAGGTGGAAATCACCGGCAAGCGCATCACCTTCCTCGATACCCCAGGCCATGAGGCATTCACTGCGATGCGCGCCCGCGGGGCCCAGGTGACCGACATAGCCATCCTGGTAGTGGCCGCCGACGACGGCGTGATGCCCCAGACCCTGGAGGCACTCTCCCACGCCAAGGCAGCCAATGTACCGATTGTCGTGGCGATCAACAAGATGGACAAGGAGCAGGCCAACCCCGACCGGGTGATGACCCAGTTGTCGGAGCAGGGTCTGGTGCCCACTCAGTGGGGCGGGGAGACCGAGTTCATACCCGTGTCGGCCCGCAGCGGCGATGGCATCCAGACTTTGCTGGAGACCATCCTTCTAGTTGCCGAGATCGGGGAGTTGAAAGCCAACCCCGGCAAGGAGGCGGCAGGAGCCGTGATCGAGGCCGAGATGGACCGCAACCGCGGACCTATCGCCACCGTTCTGATTCAGAACGGCACCCTCAACCTGCGCGATTATGTGGTTGTCGGCTCAACGTGGGGCCGCGTTAAGGCCATGAACGACGACAAAGGGCGCAAGCTGCGCAAGGCCGAGCCGTCCACCCCGGTGGAGATCCTGGGCCTGGCCAACGTGCCTCGTGCCGGAGATACCCTGCTGGTAGCCCCGGACGAGAATACGGCCAAGCAGATCGCCGACCAGCGGGCTCGCCAGCGCCGCTTCGAGGAGAGCGCCGAGGGCATCAAGACCGTGAACCTGGACGACCTCTTCGCGCAGATACAGGCGGGCAGGGTCAAGGAGTTGCGCATCATCCTCAAGGCCGACGTGCAAGGCTCGCTAGAGGCTATCAGCCAGACGCTCGCCAAGCTGCCAGCCGAGGAAGTCAAGGTGAACGTCCTGCACAAGGCCACTGGTGGCATCACCGAGTCGGACGTGGCCCTGGCCTACGCCTCAGGGGCCATCATCCTGGGCTTCAACGTGCGCCCCGACGCCGCTGCCAAGCGCGCCGCCGACAACAGCCACGTCGATATACGTTTCTACGACGTAATCTACGAGTTGGCCGACGATGTGCAGAAAGCCATGAAGGGTATGCTCGATCCCAAGTTCCAGGACGTCACCGACGGTTATGCCGAGGTGAGAGCGGTCTTCAGACTGCCCAGGAACGAGCAGGCCGCGGGCCTTATGGTCACCGAGGGCCGGGTTACCCGTAACTCCAAAGTGCGCCTGTTGCGCGGCGGGGCCGTCATTTACGACGGCACCATATCCTCGCTCAAGCGCTTCAAAGAGGACGTTCGCGAAGTGGCTCAGGGCTACGAGTGCGGCATCGGCCTCAACAACTTCAACGACTTCCAGGAAGGCGACACCCTGGAGTTCTACAGGACCGAGCAAGTCAAGACGTAATTACAAATTACGAATTACGAATTACGAATTAGTTCGATGCCAATTCGTAATTTGTAATTCGTAATTCGAGCGAAGCGGAGCGAGCAATGCCCAGCAGGCGGCAGGCGCAGGTCGCGGAAGCGGTACAGCAGTACGTTTCCCAACTGCTGCAGCGCGATATGAAAGACCCTCGTATCGGGTTCGTGACGGTCACTTCGGTGGAGATGTCGCCGGACCTGAAGTACGCGCGCGTTTTTGTCAGCGTTATGGGTACGCCGGAGGAGCAGAAAGCCACGATGGACGCGCTCGCGAGCGCGAAGGGCTTCATACGCCGCGAGCTGGCCGCACGCCTCGACCTGCGCTTCGCCCCCGAAGTGCAGTTCAAGCTCGATACCTCCGCCGAGTATAGCGACCGCATAAACAGGTTGCTGAACGAACTGAAGGCCGAGGAGGCCGGGGCCGGTACAATTGCCGCCGAAGGCTCTCGGCCGCCCGACTCGGCCGTCACCGAAAGCTCGCCCCCGGAGGAAAAGGCTTGAGCGACACCCCTGTCGCCCCGGCGCTGCCACATAGCGACAAGCCGGTGGACGAGCGCGTCCCCGCGTGGTCCATGCCCGAATACGCGCAATTGAGTGGCTGGCTGGAAGGCGCGGGCAGGATACTGCTGCCCCTGCACGAGTCGCCCGACGGCGACTGCCTCGGCTCCTGCCTGGCCTTCGCCCGCGTGCTACGCTCCAGGGGCTTCGACTGTACGGTGGTCTCCACCGACCCCATCCCTCACATGTACCTCCCCCTTATCGACCCAGGAGAGGTCTTCGTTGGCGACAAGCCCCCCGGCCCCGAGCCCACCCACATAGCCTGCCTGGACATCAGCGACCCCAAGCGCACCGGCAGCTTCTACGCAGCTTACGAGCACGCCTTCCGGCCAGAGAGCGAGGTCAAGGTGCTCAACCTGGACCACCACGCCACTAATTTGCAGTTCGGCGACCTCAACTTGCTCGACACGCAGGCGGCCGCCTGCGCGGAGCAGATAGCCGTAGCCTTCAACGAATTGGGTTGGGCGGTCGACGCGGACACCGCTCACTACCTGCTCCTGGGTGTTGTCACCGACACCCTCGGCTTCCGCACCTCGGCCACTACGGCCCGCACCGTGCGCGTGGCGGCCCACATGATGGAGCGGGGAGGCGGCCTCTTTAACATCGTGGATATCGTCTTCAACACGCGTCCCCTGTCCACACTCATGCTCTGGAGCCGGGTGCTGGCGAGCGTGCAGCTGGGCGCCGAGGGCCGCGTGATATACGTGCACGTCACCGGGGACATGCTCAAGAAGGCGGGGGCCAAAGAGGAGGAGTTGGAGGGACTGTCGAGCTACTTGTCGTCCGTGCGTGGCATCGTAAAAGTGGCAGCCGTTCTGAAGGAGCGCGACGACGGCACCACGCGGGCCTCCCTCAGGAGCAGCCCTGGCGTGGACGTGGCGGCCATCGCCCGCCGGTTCGGTGGCGGGGGTCACCCACAGGCCGCCGGCGCTACCATCCCGGCCACAGGTCCTGAGGCAGACCGCCTCTTCATCAAAGCCTGCGAGGACGTACTCGACCAGGAAGAGTCATGAGCCACCCGGCGGCTAGCGGGGCAGTCCACAACTCAAGACCCGACACTTCCGGCCCCAGTGGCGTGCTCAACATAGACAAGCCCCGGGGCCTTACCTCACATGATGTGGTGGCGCGGGTGCGTCGCCTGACCGGCCAGCGCAGGGCGGGCCACGCAGGCACCCTCGACCCGCTCGCCACTGGCGTGCTGCCCGTCGTCCTGGGCAAGGCGACCCGATTGGTAGAATACCTCTCGGACGCGGGCAAGGCCTACAGAGCCACCCTCATCCTCGGAGCCACCACCGACACTTACGACGGCGAAGGCACTATCACCCCCACGCCGAATGCGGTAATGCCCTCAAGTGAGGAGTTGGAACTGGCTCTCAAAGCCTTCCGTGGCGAGATAGAGCAAGTGCCGCCGATGTATTCGGCCGTCAAAGTGGGGGGCAAGAAGCTCTACGAACTGGCGCGCAAAGGTGCCGAGATGGAGCGCGCGCCGCGACGGGTAACGATAAGCCGGCTCGACCTGGAGGCGTATAACGCCCCACGGGTGACCCTCTACGTGGAGTGCAGCAAAGGCACTTACATCCGCTCCCTGGCCCACGACCTCGGAGCAGCCCTGGGCACAGGCGCGTACCTCGACGCCCTGGTGCGCACCTGCCACGGCCCCTTCAACCTCGACGCTGCCATCACTCTGGAATCGCTCGAGGAGTCAGCGCGGGAAGGCGCATGGCAGCGAAATCTCCTCCCGCCCGAATCGATCCTGGAGGGCTGGGTATCTCTCAGGCTCGACCCCCGGCAAGCCGAGGCCGCCGCTCAGGGCCGGCCCCTGCAACTGCCGCCTCCCGTGCCTGGAAGCCCCCTCACAATGGCCGCGAGCAGTCAGGCAGGCGATTTGCTTGCTATACTATACTGGGATGAAGAGAACGGCTCTTGGAGGCCGAAGAAGGTTTTTACCTAGATCATGCAGACCATCAACGACCTGACACAACGAATCCCCACTCCCGCCGTGCTGACCATCGGCTCGTTCGACGGGGTGCACCTGGGCCACCGGAGGCTGATTACCGGGGTGGTGGAGAGCGCGCGGGAGAAGGGCGTAGCGGCGGTGGCCCTGACCTTCGAGCCCGCGCCCCGGGAGGTGCTGCGTCCCGACCAACCGCTGGCCTACCTGACGCGGCTTCCTGAGAAGCTGGCCCTTTTAGAGCAGTTGGGGTTAGACGAGACGGTGGTAGTGCCTTTCACCAGGGAGCTTTCGCAGGTGGAAGCGCCCGACTTCATCGCCTGGGTGCGCCGGTATCTGCCCTTCGTGGAGTTATGGGAGGGCGAGGGCTTCGCTCTGGGGCATGGCCGCACGGGTAACACCGGCGTGCTGGAGCGGATCGGCGCGGAGGTGGGCTACACCTTGTGCATTGCCCCGCTGGTGGAGATGGACGGCCAGCCGGTGAGCAGCACCCGCATCAGGGAAGCAGTCATGTCGGGTGACATCGAGACGGCCACCGCTCTGCTGGGCCACTACCACACAGTCCCTGGCACGGTCGTGCCTGGATCGAAGCGCGGTCGCGAGTTGGGTTATCCCACCGCCAACCTGGCGCTGCCCCCCAACCTGGCCCTCCCCGCTGATGGCGTTTACGCCACCTGGGTCTCCCGCCCCGCCACCGACGAGATGCTCCCCTCCGTCACCAGCATCGGCACCCGCCCCACCTTTGACGACGACGCCCGCCTGGTAGAAGTACATATCCTGGACTACGACGCCGGCCTGTATGGCGAGACGCTCGCGGCCCACTTCGTCAAGTTCCTGCGCCCGCAGGTGCGTTACGAAGGCCCGGAGCCGTTGATAAAGCAGATGGAGGTTGACGTGGCTCAGGCGCGGAGAGTGCTTGGGGACGTGAAACGCCAGGCGTGAAATCCGATGTGTAACGCCCTGCGTATACTATAACGAGAGATAAATACACAGGACAAAAATGGTGTGTCCGCTCCTTCCACACAATTGACAAGCTCTGGGCTTGAGCTTGATATACCGTTCAGTGCAGAGCTTACAATTGTGTGAACCTTCCTCCTTCTAACAATAGCCCGCTGCCATTTATTGGCAGCGGGCTATTGTTTTGCATCGTTGCGCTGGCCCTCACTCGTTTGTCGTACACGGAAGACCTCGCACTGGTACTCACACTTGTGGGGACCTAACCCAACATTGGTGACACCAGGGGCAAAGTAGCGGGGCGTGGCGGGAGTCGCGAAAGCCACTTCCGTTTGTGACTT
>JBJMMB010000154.1:0-9766 GCA_045805005.1 Chloroflexia bacterium | reverse complement strand
GCACCCCTTCCATACGGGGAAAGAATTGGGGGACACCCCCAAGCCCCGGCAGGGAGCCCTCTGTACCCCTTTGCTGGGGAAGAGGAATAGTTGGGCTCTAATCCCCCAAGCCCCCGGCAGGGAGCCCCTGCACCCCTTCCATACGGGTGAGGGTAAGTTGGGGGACACCCCCAAGCCCCCGGCAGGGAGCCCCCTGCACCCCACAGTCAGCCTCTTACAGCAGGGCGGCTCCTACGATGCCGCTGTTGTCGCCGAGCGCGGCGCGGACTATCTCAACCCCGGCCGCCGCAACGGGTAGGGCCGATTCCCTGGCCTCTTTGGCCGCGACGGTGAAAAGCAGGTCGATGCGGTCGATCACCCCGCCTCCTAGCACGATACGCTTGGGGTTCCAAAGGTTTATGAGGCTGGCCAGCCCAATGCCCAGGTAGAACCCGGCCTGTGTGATGGTGTTCACCACCAGCGGATCGCCCGAATCGACCGCCTCCGACAGCGGTTTCGACCTCACCCGCTGGTTGGGGTCGAGGAGCAGGTCGCTGATGCTCGATTGCGCGCCGCCCTCAACCTCCTCGCGCAGGATGCGGGTGATGGCGCTGCGCGAAGCGTACGCCTCCAGGTGGCCCCTTTGCCCGCAGCCGCAGATCCGGCCGCCCGCCTCGACCATTGTGTGTCCGATCTCTCCCGCGCTGCCGGATGCCCCCTCGAAGCGCACGCCCTGCTCCATCAGCGCCCCTCCGATTCCGGTGCCCACGAAAACGCAGGCGAAGAGGGGGATACCCTTCCCGGCACCGAAACGGCTCTCGCCAATGGCCGCCACTTCAACATCGTTCCTTACCTTCACCGGCATCCCGAAGCGAGCGTGGAGGGGCTCCGCGAGGGCCACATCGCTCACCCCGCCGCCCAGGTTCGGCGCGAACCTCAGCACCCCCTTCTTTTGGTCGACCTGCCCGGCCATGCCCAGCCCGATGCAGCTCACTTTCTTAGCCACCTCTTTGGGGGCCTCGTTCAGCAGCATGGCAATCGCTTCTTCTATCGACTTCAGCACAGCACCGGCCCCCTTCGCGGGACTCGGGGTCTTAACGGAGTGCAACACCTTCCCCGAGCGACAGTCGATCAGCCCGCCCAGGATCTTCGTGGCCCCCACGTCCAGGCCAATACCATAGTTTTCCGGCACCGGCAGTTCCTTTCTGAGCAATCATGGCCCTTGGGGTCACTTTCGCTAATGATAATAGGGGAAGGAAAGCAGTGCGCCTATTATGCCACACCCGGCGCCTGGCTGCATCCCTAAGTGTTCAGATCAGGGTCGCATAGACAATCTGTAGGGGCAGGCCCCTGTTGCCTGCCCTGTTCATGTGCCACCAACGCTGAGGTCGACGCACGAGGGCAGGCAACAGGGGCCTGCCCCTACAGCAATTTGCGCTTTGCCACTTCTCAACACTGACCTGCACTCGTTTCTTTTGCCCTGACCACATAATGTGATAAGATACTCTAGGAAGATGCGGGGCGGGCGATTGGGCGGTTGGAGGTAGAGTGCGGGAGCGGGAGAGGACCTTCGCGGTTGTTGACATCGGCAGCAACACTGTGCATCTGTTGGTAGCGAATACCAACGGGCGTAGCGTGGTCCCCATTGTGGACGAGAGCGAGGGCTTGCACCTCGGTTGGGACGTCGACAGCAACGGCGGGATCAGTCCCGAGAAGGTAGACGAGTTGGTCATCACGCTCCAGCGCTTTCAGTCGCTGGCGTCCGAGGCCGGGGTCATGGAGTTGCACCTGCTGGCCACCCACGCGTTGCGAGCCGCCGGCAACGGCGAGGAAGTTCGCGAGGCTATCACGGGGGCCACGTTTCTGCAGGTGCAGGTGGTTACCCCCGAGCAAGAGGCCACCCTCGCGTATGTCGGGGCGGAGGCCGAGTGCCCAAGTATTGGACCCCAGGTAATAGTCGATATCGGCGGTGGTAGCATGCAGGTAACGGTGGGGCGCGATCGCGAGATTTGGGACCACGTGTCGATGCCCCTGGGCGCGGCTCGCCTGGCCGCTATGTACCTCCCCTCCGACCCGCCCACGCCGACCGAGAAGACGCGCCTGGTCACATACCTGGCTACGGTGATACCGCCCGCCGTGCCCTGCCGGGAGGCGGTGGTCACCGGCCTGATAGGCGTCGGCGGCACGCTGCGAAGGGTGCCGCAGTTGTTGCGCCTCAACACAGGCCAGATCCTGCCGATCAACGTGATTGGACATGGGCTCACTTTACTCAGACACAAGCACGGGGAAGACCTGATGGCCAAGTACGATATCAAGCCCGAGCGCAGCCGCCTTATGCTGCCGGCGCTGCTCGTGCTGAGGGAAGTGCTCAGGTGCTACAACACCCCGCCCCTCATTATTTCTTCCTTCGGGATGCGCGAAGGTGCCATCATCTGGCTGGCGCGGCACGGCACTATATAGGACTGAGGACAAACCTATGGGCATCGAAGAATTGACAACTGGCCAGGAGCCGGAAGTACTGGTTGTCCCGCGGGCGGAGTTGAAGCCTAACCAGTACTTCAACCGCGAGTTGAGCCTGCTCGAGTTCAACAGGCGCGTGTTGGAAGAGGCCTTGACAGAGAGTAACCGCCTGCTCGAGCGTCTGAAGTTCCTCTCCATCTTCAATTCGAACATGGATGAATTCTTCATGATCAGGGTCTCGGGAATCCGCGAGCAACTCAAAGCCGGTGTCAACGAGAGAAGCGTGGACGGCATGACCCCCGGCGAGGAGATGTCGGCTATTCGCCTGCTGTCTATCTCCCTGTTCGAGACCCAGTCGGCCTTCTTCCTCGGCACCCTCAGGCCCGAATTGTCGAAAGCCGGTATCAACATCTGCGACTACGACGAACTTACCGAGGAGCAGAAGCTGGGGCTGCGCGACTACTTCGAGAACATCGTCTTCCCCGTGTGCACGCCCCTGGCCGTCGATCCCGGCCACCCCTTCCCGCACATCTCCAACCTGAGCCTCAACCTGGCCGTCGAGTTGCAAGACCCGGGGGGCCTGCGCCATTTCGCTCGCGTCAAGGTGCCCAACGTGCTCCCGCGCCTCGTGCCCCTGCCCGCGGCCACCGGGGACAGCCGGCGCAACCCCACCTCCTACGTGTGGCTGGAGCAGGTGCTGTCCGCAAACCTGGGCGCGCTCTTCCCGCAGATGCATCTGCTCCAGGTCCACCCCTTCCGGGTGCTGCGCGACGCCGACCTGGAGATCCAGGAGCTCGAGGCCGACGACCTGCTGGAGAGCGTCGAGCAGAGCGTGGCCCGCAGGCGCTTCGGGTCGGCTGTGGCCCTCTTCATGAACCGGGGCATGCCCGACCATCTCCGCTCGCTGCTCATCGAAAATCTCGAGTTGGACGACAACGACGTCTACACCATCGACGGCCCCCTCGGGTTGAGCAACCTGATGGAACTCTACCAGATCGACCGGTCCGACCTGAAAGACCCGCCCTTCACCCCGCGCATACCCCGCGCGATTCGCGAGACCGGCAATATCTTTGGGGCCATCCAGCGATGCGACATCCTGCTGCACCACCCCTTCGATTCGTTCAACCCCGTAGTCGACTTCATCCGCACCGCCGCCGCCGATAAAGATGTGCTTGCCATAAAGCAGACCCTTTACCGCGTGGGCAGCCACTCTCCCATCGTGGAGGCGCTCCTTGAGGCCGCCGAGGCCGGCAAGCAGGTGGCTGTGCTGGTTGAATTGAAGGCTCGCTTCGATGAGGAGAACAACATTGAGTGGGCGAGGGCGTTGGAGCAAGCGGGCGTGCACGTAACGTACGGGCTCATAGGGCTCAAGACCCACTGCAAGGTGGCCCTCGTGGTGCGCAAGGAGGGCGAGGGCATACGCCGCTACGTGCACCTGGGCACCGGCAACTACAACCCGGCCACCGCGCGCCTCTACACAGATATGGCGATGTTTACCTGCCGCCCGGACATCGGGGCCGATGTGTCGGAGCTGTTCAACTACCTCACCGGGTACTCGAAGCAGACCAAATACCGCAAACTGCTTCTGGCCCCCATCACCCTGCGCAGCGGCATCCTGGCGCTCATCGAGCGCGAGATCAAGCGGCACCGCGATCACGGCGACGGAAGGCTCATCTTCAAGATGAACGGCCTGGTTGATCCGGCTTGCATCGAGGCCCTCTACCGGGCCTCGCAGGCCGGCGTGCAGATCGACATCATCGTGCGGCGCATGTGCTGCTTGCGGCCGGGGATGGCGCGGCTCAGCAAGAATATAAGGGTGACCAGCGTGGTGGGGCGCTTCCTGGAGCACTCGCGTATCTACTACTTCCGCAACGGCGGCAAGGAGGAGATGCTCATGGGGAGCGCCGACCTGATGCCCCGCAACCTCGACAACCGCGTGGAGACCCTCTTCCCGGTGGAGGACGAGGGCGTGCGCAACTACATCGTGAACGAGGTGCTGGAAGCCTATCTGCGCGATACCTCCAAAGCCCGGCTCCTGCGCCCCGACGGCACCTACGTACACGTCCAACTCCAGCCCAACACCCCACCCTTCGACGTGCAGGCCAGCCTGACAAACCAACTGGCCGCCGAAGCCGAGGTTGGCGTGCCCCTCTCTGCTCTCCCGAGGAAGTACCGCAAGTATCTAAGCGGTTACGAGCAGATCACCCCTCAGGGTTAAGTAAATCCAAAAACGCGGGCGCGCAGCGCCCGCGTTTTTGGAATGAGAACGGTCCTATACTGAAGCCGTCGCGGTGGCTAGGTTGGCCCGCCACTTGGGGCCGGTGATGCGCCGCCAGATGGGGGCGAAGTCGCTCTTTATCCCCTCCACCTGGCCCTCCAGGTAGCTCAGGTAGGCGGTCAATCCGGCGGGCGGTTGCTGCACTTCCTGGTTGGATTTCTTCTTGCCCTTCTTCGACTGCTTCGCGATGTAGTCACGGATCAGCCCCGCGGCCACATCCGCATCGTGGAGCGCGCCCAACTGGTCCTGCACGGATACTATGTCCCGAATCAGGCTCGATGACTGGGCTGGTAGAACCTCGCGGAAGAACTCTAACGTATAGCGCAGGTACTTGCTTGTTATGCGCAGCATATGCAACTGCGGGAGGCGCGGGGTCTCCATCACGGTCTCGTACGCACGCACCGCTTCGTAGCGGGTCCACACCGCGCTGGCCAACACGTGCCGCACCTCCACCGGCAAGACCTCATCACCTTGCTCACCGGCTCTATCCTCCTCCTCTGCCTCCAGGAAGGCCTCCATGCGCTTCTCGAAGCGCCGGTAGTCGTCCGAGTCGAGCAGGCGCAGCATGTCCTTCCTCGCCCCGTCGCGGCGGCCCGCCCAGTCCGATAGCAGCCCGTCCAGGTCTTGCTGTTGCTCCTCGGGCAGATGCGCCTGGAAATCGCGGGCCCGTTCTATCAGCACGTCGAGGTCGCGCACGGCGCCCAGGGCTTGGGTGACCGACCGTACTCCGTCTGTAACCCGCCGGGCCTCCTTGCCTTCGAGGTAGGGGCCGGCAATCTTCAGGGCGGCCCGCATCCGGCGCGTGGCCACGCGCATGTCGTGGAGGGCCTCGAGATCTTCGCCCTCCCTCGTGCCCTCCTCGTTGCGCCTCATGGCCTCGAACTGCGCCCGCAAGACTTTCTTCGCCGCGACCGCCATAGTATCGGTGGCCTGCACGTTAGGAGGCTGCTTCCCACCCTCCGGCTCTCCGGAGGCGATGGACGGTAGGTCCTGAGCTTGCGACGGATGGAGGATTTGGGTTGTCCGACCTGTTTGCTGCCCCCCATCGTCCATCGCCGGTCGTCCATTGACTATCGTCTCCACCGGCTCGGACATGTGCGGCTCGTGGTTGGGGAGCACGAGGCTCAACGCCCGCTCAAACTTGGAGAGGGGCTGCGGGGCCAGGTGATACTCTTCGGTGAATAGTTTGGAGAGCGTCCCCAGGTCGGAGAGCGTGCCGTCGGGGAGCATCTCCACCTCCAGCTCGTAGGCCTTCACCGGGTCGCCGGCCCCCGGTATCTCAATCTCATCCAGACTCAACTCGGCCACCGCCCGATCGCCATCGAGCAGGATGCTCACAGCGCGTCGCTGGTTGACCACCACCACCTCGGTCAGCGGCTCGTCCCCGGCCATCTCCTGCACCATGCTGCGCACCTCTCCCTCGGGCCAGGCCGCGACATCCAGCCCCGGCACCTGGGCCTCGTACTCGTCGCGGGCGTGCACTGCCCCCTGCACCGGCACGCCCAGGCGCTTCACCGTGAGCAGCCGGGTGCCGTTAGCCGACCCCTCCCGGATGCGCACGAAGTAGTGCCGGCCGTAGAAGCGGTGGTCGGGCGTGTCGACGTAGCGGTCATGCACCTGCTTGACCTTCGTCTTGCCACATCTATAAGGTCCGAATTGCCGGACACCGAGGAGCCGCCCGAACGTGGCTTCACCAGGCACGATGAATTTTGCTTCTGTTTCCATAGCCCTTCACCTTTCTAGCTATTTACCCTTTTAATTCACGAATGCCATTCTGTAATGGCCGCAAGAGGCAAGTGCCTCGGATGGGACGTCTAATTTATAGTACGGAAGTCTACAGTATAACACAAAGCTCATGGCCTTAAACATTGGCTCAATATGTGCTACACTAGGCCATTAAAAATCGCGCCTCCACTCCGGGCAGTGGCGCGTCGTAACCGGCGCGCTCGACAACTCACTTCCAAGAGGAACGCTACCAATGCAGAAGGCTGAAATGAACAAAAGGCGGGCTATCGTTGAGGGCGTTAAGCCCGAAATCGATGCCGGACGCTACCCCATCAAGCGCGTCACCGGCGAGAAGGTGGTCGTGGAGGCCGACGTCTTCACCGACGGTCACGAGGCGGTGTCGGCGGCGCTCCTGTACCGCAAGGAGGAGGACCCCGATTGGACTGAGGTGCTCATGGCTCCCCTCGTCAACGACCGCTGGCAGGCCGAGTTCGAGATCACCGAGCCTGGGCGGTATCACTACACGGTGCAGGGGTGGCTCGACCCGTTCAAATTCTGGTCGCGCAGCCTGGCAAAGCGTGTGGAGGCGGGCCAGGACGTGGACGTCGAACTGCTCATAGGAGTGGGCCTGGTGGAGGACGCCCTCGGGCGGGCGACCAGTGCGGATGCCCTCAAGCTGAAGGAGTACGCGGCCTCCCTCCGGGCGGGCGGGGTCAAGGGCGTTCGCGACGCACTCTCCACCGAGCTTGCGACCCTCATGTATACCTACACCAGCCGGGAGTTCAGCACCACGTACGACAAAGAGCTTGCCGTGCTGGCAGACCGCGAGCGGGCCCGCTTCAGCTCGTGGTACGAGTTCTTCCCCCGTTCCTGCTGGGACCCCGATTGCGACCATGGCACCTTCAAGGATTGCGAGGCTCGCCTGCCCATCATCGCGGACATGGGCTTCGACGTGGTGTACATACCCCCTATCCACCCCATCGGCCACACCCACCGCAAGGGTAAGAACAACAGCGTGGTGGCAGGCCCCGACGAGGAGGGAAGCCCCTGGGCCATCGGCTCCGAAGAGGGAGGCCACAAGTCGATCCACCCGCACCTGGGCACCCTCGAAGACTTTCGCCACCTGGTGGCCGCGGCCCGTGAATATGGCATGGAGATCGCCCTGGACATTGCCTTCCAGTGCTCCCCCGACCACCCGTACGTGAAGGAGCACCCGGAGTGGTTTCGCAAGCGCCCGGACGGCACCATCCAGTACGCCGAGAACCCGCCCAAGAAGTACGAGGATATCTATCCCTTCGACTTCGAGACCCCGCAGTGGAAGGAGCTTTGGGAAGAACTGAAGAGCATCTTCGTCTACTGGATCGACCAGGGGGTGAAGATCTTCCGAGTGGACAACCCCCACACGAAGCCCCTACGCTTCTGGGAGTGGGTCCTCGGCGAACTGAAGGCGGAGCACCCCGACCTCATATTCCTCGCCGAGGCATTCACCCGCCCCAAGCTCGCGTACTTCCTGGCCAAGGCGGGCTTCACCCAGTCGTACAACTATTTTCCCTGGCGCAACACGCGCTGGGAGTTGACCGAGTATCTCACCGAGCTAACCCAGACCGAAGTGCAAGAGTTCTTCCGCCCCAACCTGTGGCCGAACACCCCCGACATCTTGACAGAGTACCTGCAACTAGGGGGCAGGCCCGCATTCATGGCGCGCCTGGTGCTGGCGGGCACGCTGGGGGCAAGCTATGGCATCTACGGCCCGGCCTATGAGCAGTGCGTGAACGAGCCCATCGAGCCCGGCAAGGAGGAGTACCTCAACTCCGAGAAGTACGAGATCAAACACTGGGACATCGACAAACCCGGCAGCCTGCGCGACCTGGTCACCCGCGTCAACACGATCCGGCGCGAGCACCCGGCCCTGCATAGCAACGAGAGCCTGCAATTCCTCCCCACAGGCAACGACCAGCTCATCGCCTACTACAAGACCACCCCCGGCTTCGAGGACGTAATCGTCACGGTGGTCAACCTCGACCCGCACCACACCCAGTCAGGGGTGGTCGAAGTGCCTATTGAGGAGATGGACATCGACCCCAACCAGCCCTACCAGGTGCATGACCTGCTCACCGACACCCGCTATCTCTGGTCGGGGCACGACAATTTCGTGGAACTCAACCCCAACGTCCTGTCCGCGCACATCTTCCGCATACGCCGCCGCATCCGCACGGAGCAGGATTTTGACTACTTTATGTAGGTGCGACATGAGCGATACCAACCGGCAGATAGACATCTTCGGGACTGAGAGCAGGGCCGCGATTGAGGCTGCGCTGCCCGCGTACTTGCCCGCGCGCAGGTGGTTCGGGGGCAAGGCGCGCACGATCAGGTCGGTGGAGATAGAGGAGGCTATACCCTTCTCGGGCGACCCACCCAGGTATTACCTTACCCTTATCCGGGTGTCCTACGTGGAGGGCGATCCACAAACTTACGTGATCCCGCTCACGTTCGCCGCCGGGGAGCGGGCGGAGGAAGTGCGCCGCGAAACGCCCCAGGCGGTGCTGGTGGAGGTGAGCGGCGGGGCGGAGGGGATCATCTACGACACCTCCTGGGATAGAGAGTTTACGCTGGCGCTGCTGGAGGCCATCGCCGCGGGACGGCGTTTCGGGGGCGACACGGGGGAGGTCGTGGCCTGGCCCATGCCAATGGAGGGGTCGGGCTCGGTAAATACCGAAGGGCTGATGGACCTGGAACCGTCAGTGGTGAAATCCGAGCAGAGCAACACTTCGGTGATCTACGGGGACCGCTACATCCTGAAGCTGTTTCGCCGGCTGGAGGCAGGCACCAGCCCCGAGTTGGAGGTGGGGCGCTTCCTCGCGGAGAAGAGGTTCGCCAGCACTCCCCCTCTGGACGGGGCCATCGAGTACCACCGGCAGCGCGGGGAGCCTATCACCATGGCGGTGCTGCAGGGGTTCGTGCCCAATAAAGGGGACGCCTGGCGCTACACGCTGAGCCGCCTGGCCGACTATTTCCAATCAAATTGGGAGGCGGCGGGCGGCGAGGACCTCCTGCCCCGTAGCGGGCACCTGCTCGCTACGCTGGAGGAAGAAGTGCCTACTCCGGTGCGCAAAGCCGCGGGCTCTTATCTGGAGCAGGCAGCCCTGCTGGGGAGGCGCACCGCCGAGATGCACATCACCCTGGCCTCCGACCCCTCGGACCCCGCCTTCGCGCCCCAGCCGTTCGATGACGACTACCGGCGCTCGACCTATGAGGCAATGCGAGATTTGACGGTGGACGCCTTCGAGCTGCTGGGGGACAATATAGATAAGCTGCAGGAGGCGG
>JBJMMB010000153.1:0-8428 GCA_045805005.1 Chloroflexia bacterium | reverse complement strand
CAGATAGTGCCGAACTCGTGCGGAGGCCGCAAGAACACTGCGCTGGCGGTGGCCCCCGACGGCACGGTCCACGCCTTCTTCGGCGCGAACCTAAGCGACATCCACTACTGGCGGATGGAGCCGACCGGCGTGTGGTCAATCCAGAACGAAACGGTGCCGAACACCAACGCGCCTAAGGACATCTCTGCGGGCGTGACCTCGACCAATAGCCCGTTCATCGCCTGGGCGGGCCCTGGCCCGGTGCACAGCGCCGACGTACAGGTGAGCATGCGCGGCGCGAGCGGCTGGGTCGGCCCTTCGAACCTGTCGGCACCTTTCTGCCAGGGGAGTGCGGCCACGGCCCACCTGCCCACGCTGGCGGGCGACCCCACGGGCGGCATGAGGGCTGCCTGGACGCAGGTGAACTGCGGCCAGGGGCTCGGCACGGATGACGTGTTCTACCGCGAGTGGACGCCAAGCGGCTGGAGTGGCGTGATCAAGCAGGTGACCAACAGCTCTAGCAACTCGTACAACGTGACGGTGGCGGTGGATGCGTCGGGCGTGGCCCACCTGATCTGGTCGGATGACCAGGGGTTCAGCACCTCCAACTTCAAGATCTGGTACTCAAAGGGGCAGGGCACCGACTTCAGCGCTCCTGTGCGGCTATTCTCGGGATTCTTCCCGGACAACGCATATGAGAAGGACTCGTCGCTGGATGGAGGCTTCAGTGCGATGCACCTTGTGCTGAGCACGAACCTAGGCGAGTCGTCGCCGAACAAGGAAACGTACTACAGCTACGCCATGACGGTTCCGGGGTCAACGCCGACACCCGCGGTTACACCCACACCTTGTATTCCGGGCAATTTCAGCGACGTTCGGTCGACGGACTTCTTCTACAACGCGGTGCGAGACCTGGCGCTACACAACGTTATGAGCGGCTACGGTGACTGCACGTTCAGGCCGTCGAACAACCTGACGCGCGGCCAGGCCGCAAAGATCGTGGTCACAGGCTCCAACGTGCCGCCGTACACGCCCGCGACACCCACATTCCGGGACGTGGCGGTGACTGATCCGTTCTACCAGTACGTTGAGGCGGCCTACCACTCGGGCGTGATCTCGGGCTACACCTGCGGCACCGGGTGCCTTGAGTTCAGGTCGGGCTTCAACGTGACGCGTGGGCAATTCGCGAAGATGATCAAAGGCGCGTTCGCGCTGCCGACGTTCACGCCCGCGACACCCACATTCCGGGACGTGCCAAGAACCGATCCGTTCTTTGCGGACATAGAGACGGTGGTGCATAATGGCATCGTTTCGGGTTACAGTTGCGGGACTAACTGCCTGGAGTTCCGCCCGGGTAATCTGATTACTAGAGGTCAGGCAGCGAAGATGGTCTATCTGGCGAGAGCCGTAGCCGTGGCGGAAGCCACGGCTACGGCCACGGCCGCGGCCACCGACACCCCAATCGTAGTCACGGCGACGCCGACAGCAACTCTGTTCGTGATTACGGCTACGCCCACTAACACAGCAGTGGTGGTTACGTCCACACCTACAATCACCAGTACCCCCAGTAATACGCCCACAAGCACATGGACGGCCATGCCCACACTCACACCGACCAGGACACCTACCCCCTAAATTCGGGTCCCCTTGTCCCCTCCCCGAAACCAGGCGGGGAGGGGTTTTTGTTGCCCTCAAACGGATTCCAGAAAACGCCAAGACGCCAAGATTTGTTGAGAGTCTCGACCGGGCGTTGTCGATGCTACCGCGCCCTATCCGCAACTTAGGGCTGTATACAGGTCGCAAGACGTAGGGGTGCGACCCTGCGTGGTCTGCCTCGGATGGGTGCGCCAACGACCCGGACGACCCTGCGTAGTCGCCCTTACGTTGCGGCCTCGTGCTCTGACTTTGTCACAGCTCTAATCCGCAAGCCTGGTGGTCCTGAGCGGTCACGGGGAGGGGGCTTGCAGGAGCAGGCACGCCCTTTGGGGTGCGAGGGGTGTGGGTGCGTGGTAGAATGCTGCTATGGAAGCAGATGAGAGAATTACGGGGAGGAAGAGGGCAGGCGAGAATGGCGCGGGGCGGCTGAGGTCAATACCATCTGTGGACCGGGTTGTCTCACACGCACTTTTGGAGGAGGCGCGGGCCCAATTGCCGCACGGGGTCGTGGTGGCAGCGGCGCGGGCCGAGGTGGAGGCGACGCGGCAGGCGCTTGCCGGGGGCGAGGGAGAGGGTGGGGCGTATGGGCTGGAGGGGATCGCGAAGAGGGCGGCGCGGAGGGCCTTCGCGATGGCGTCGGGCAGCTTGCGCCCGGTGATCAACGCGACCGGGGTGGTGATACACACCAACCTGGGGCGGGCGCCGCTGAGCGACTCGGCGGTCAAGGCCATGGCGAGGGCAGCCCACTACAGCAACCTTGAGTACGACCTGGAGGCGGGGGAGCGAGGCTCGCGGTACGTGCACGCGGCGGGGATCCTGCGACAGGTGACGGGGTGCGAGGACGCGCTCGTGGTGAACAACAACGCAGCGGCTCTGGTGCTGGTGCTGGCGGCACTGGCGGCGGGGAGGGAAGTAGTGCTGTCGCGGGGGCAGTCGGTGGAGATCGGAGGGGGCTTCAGGATACCGGACGTGATGCGCCAGAGCGGGGCGCAACTGGTGGAGGTGGGGACCACGAACCGCACGTACGGTCGCGACTACGAGGAGGCGATAACTGATCGGACCGCCATCGTGATGCGGGTGCACAACAGCAACTTTCGGATTGTGGGGTTCACCACCTCGCCCTCGGTGAGAGAGCTTGTGGAGGTAGCGCGGGGGCGGGGAGTGCTGATGGTGGACGATGTGGGGAGCGGGGCGCTACTCGACGTGACGCGGTACGGTTTGGCCTCGGAGCCGGTCGTGCAGGAGAGCGTGGAGGCGGGGGCGGACCTGGTGCTGTTCAGCGGCGATAAGCTGCTGGGAGGGCCGCAGTGCGGGATTATTGTCGGGAAGAAGGAGCCAGTGAGGCGGCTGCGGAAGCACCCTCTGGCCAGGGCGCTGAGGGTGGACAAGCTGACGCTGGCGGCATTGGAGGCGACGCTGTTGCACTACTTGAAGGGGGAGGCGGAGCGCGAGGTGCCGGTGTGGAGGATGATCTCTGCCGTGGAGGAGACACTGAAGGAGCGGGCAAGCGCCTGGGCGACACGGCTGCGGGCGGCCGGGGTCAGATGCGAGGTGGAGAGGGGCGAGTCGGCAATCGGGGGAGGATCGCTTCCCGGTGAGACGCTGCCGACGTGGCTGGTGAGCATCAGGCGGGGGGAGCTGGAGGCGGGCAGGCTGGCGAGGGCGTTGCGAGAGGCGGCCACGCCGGTGATAGCCAGGGTGGAGCGGGGGGCGCTGCTGCTGGACCCGCGGACGGTGCTGGAGGGGGAGGAAGAGGTGCTGTTGGGGGAGGTAGCGGAGGCAGCGAAACTGCCCGGCGATCACTAGTCCCTGAACAGTCTATGAACTCCCTCGCCCCAATGTGGCCCAAGGCATTCGCGCTGGGAGCTGCCTGCTACCCTGTTCGTTTACCTGGATCGGTGGGAAGGGCCGGGGCCCGGCCGTGGGCCTGGAGCCATAGGGCTCTCTGTTTGGTGGCCGCCTCGCGGTCGGTGGGCTGGTAGCGGGCCAGGAATTGCTCACGGTAGGCGGGAAAGGTGCCGTCGAGGATGGAGGCGCGGATCTCGGCCACGGTGCGGGTCATGAAGCGCAGGTTGTGGATACTGTTGAGCCTGTAGGCGAGAAGCTCTTTGGCGCGGAAGAGGTGGTGGACGTAGCCCATACTGAAGTTGCGGCAGGTGTAGCAGTCGCAGTTGTCCTCGATGGGGCCCTGGATGCGGGCGAAGCGGGGGCTCTTGATGGGCACGCGGCCGTCGCGGGTGAGGAGGGCGCCGTTGCGGGCTACGCGGGTGGGGAGCACGCAGTCGAACATGTCGATGCCGCGGGCCACGCACTCGACCAGGTCCTCCGGGGAGCCGACGCCCATCAGGTAGCGGGGCCGGGCCTCGGGAAGAAGGGGCACGGTGACTTCAAGGTTGGCGTGCATTTCCTCTTTGGGCTCGCCGACGCTGAGGCCTCCGATGGCGTAGCCGGGGAAGGCGAGAGAGGCGAGGGTGCGGGCGCTCTCCTGGCGGAGGTCGTGGTAGGTGCCGCCCTGGACGATGGCGAAGAGGACCTGGTCGTGACGGGTGTGAGCCCGGAGGCAGCGTTCGGCCCAGGCATGAGTGCGGGCCAGGGCCTGGCGGTTGTAGTCGTGGGACGAGGGGTAGGGGGTGCACTCGTCGAGCACCATGATGATGTCGGCGCCGAGTTGCTCTTCGACGCGAATGACGCTCTCGGGCGTGAAGCGATGGGTCGAGCCATCGATGTGCGACTTGAAAGTGACGCCGTCCTCGTCAATCTTGCGATTGTGGCTGAGGCTGAAGACCTGGAAGCCGCCGCTGTCGGTGAGAAGGGCTCCGCTCCAGCCCATGAAGCTGTGGAGGCCGCCAAACTGCTCTATGAGGTCGCCGCCGGGGCGCAGGTAGAGGTGGTACGTGTTGCCCAGGATGATGCGAGCGTGGAGGGCTTCCAGTTCGTCGGGGGAGATCGATTTGACGCTGGCCTGGGTGCCCACGGGCATGAAGACGGGGGTATCGATGTCGCCATGAGGCGTGCTGAGGACACCGGCACGGGCTATGCCGACGGGGGTGGGTAGGGAATTTTGAATGTTGAATTTTGAATTTTGAATCGTCATGGTATCGGTGTCAGGTTTCACGTAGGGCCAGGTCGATTTCTTCCCGGACCCATTCGTCGGTTTCAATGTCTCTTCTTGTGTGCAGGGCGGCTGTAGCCTCTGGGGTGTGGAATTGGCCGAGGGCCCAGGCGGCGTGACCCCGGACGAGGGGTGGCTCGGAATTGAGGGCGCGGACGAGGGCGGGGATGGCAGTGGGGTCGCGGAGGTTGCCGAGAGCCACGCAGGCGTTGCGGCGGAGACCTGCCCATCTGGTGCGTTTGACGGGGCTGTGGCGGAAGCGCTCTTTGAATTCTGCCTCGGACATGTCGAGGAGCTCGATAAGCGACGGGCTGGGGCCAATGCCCGCCGCTGCGGCGAATTCGGGGTGATTGCCCGGGGAGGCCTTGCGGTTGACAGGGCAGACCTCCTGGCAGATATCGCAGCCGAAGACCCAATCGCCGATCAGGGGGCGCATGTCCCTGGGAATGGGGCCGCGCAACTCGATGGTCAGGTAGGAGATGCAGCGGTCGTTGTCGAGGACGCCGGGGGCAATGAGGGCTCCGGTGGGGCAGGCGGGCATGCAGCGTGCGCAGGAGCCGCAGTGGGTCTTGACCGGCTCGTCGGGCGGGAGGTCTACGTCGAGGAGGAGTTCACCCAGGAGGACCCAGGAGCCGTAGTCGCGGTTGAGGAGGTTGGTGTTCTTGCCGTACCAGCCGAGCCCGGCCCGCTGGGCCACAGCACGATCGACTATACGGGCGGTGTCCACCAGGGCGCGGGCCTCGACGGAGCTACCGACAAGGTCCTGGGCGAAGGCATGGAGGGCCCAGAGCTTGTCTTTGAAGACCTCGTGGTAGTCGAGGCCCCAGGCATAGCGAGCCACCCTTCCGCGGGGGTCGCCGGGCGTAGAGGTGGAAGGCGGCTGATCAGAGAGGTAGCTTATGCCCAGAGAGACAATAGTGCGTACGCCAGGCATGAGGCGGGTGGGGTCACCAGCGACGCTTGCGCGCTCGGAGGTAAACCAGGGGAGGCCGGAGAAAAGGCCGGCGGCGATACGCTCCTCGAGGACGCGTTGGGTCTCGGGGAAGGGGGCAGGCGAGGTGAAGCGCACGAGGTCGAAGCCGAGCTGGCGGGCGCGAGTTGCGATCTCGGACTTGACGGTGCCTGGGTCAAGGTCAGGCATCGGAGACGGGCTTTCGTAAGGTGATGATTTCAAGGGCCCTGGTTACCTGGTCGCGGACGAGGTCGAGTTCGACGGGTTGGAGGAAGGGAAAGCAAGCCTCAAGGTATGAGGTCATGAGGAGATCGAGCAGTTGCGGGCCAAGCGGCATGCTGCGGGCTCCGAGCATGCGACGGAGCCACTCGAGGTCATCAGCAAGCGGACCCGGCTCGTCGACCAGAACGCACAGGGAGAGGACACCGCCGAGCCTGGCGAAGCCCTCTCGGACCATGTGAAAAGCTTCGTCGGAGTTGTCTGGAGGTCGCGCCCGGCCGTGGGCTACCGCAGACCGGCCGAGCATGGGCGCGAAATCGACGGCGACCGCGGCATCGCCCAGGCGGGACATGAAGCCGGCCGCGGCCTCGGCGGCTATCCGGTCCAGATCGCGTTGCAGGGTTTCGGTCGTTTTCCGGCGGGTGACATCTACCATGGTTAGCAAATGACTCTACCACAGGGTGGGAGGGGAGTGCAACGTATCAGACCCCACCCTGAACACCTCGGCCGCCGGCTTAGGGGTGCCGTCGGCGCGTGGGAGGCCTTAGTGGCCTTCAGGGTTAGAGGGGTGGGCGGGCCAGGAGGCCGTCATCGGTTAGCTGGCCGGTGATTGGGTAGCCATAGGAGGAGAGACCGCCGCGGGTGCGCCAGTAATCGAGGAAGGGGGCGGTCAGGGTGAAGCCGGTCTGGGGGAAGTAGAGGGGTTGGGTAGAAGCCAGATCAGGTAACGGGGATGCGAGTGATCCATGAGCGCGTGATACTCCTCATCTATGGCCTCGATCCACTTGGGCAGATCGTCACTTCCGAGGCGCTCGGCTTCTTCTTGTGAAGGGGCATCGTAAACCACGGGTTCCGCCAGGACATTGCCGAGGACGCCTGTCGCGCGGAAGACCCCGGTGTAATATATGCCGCGGGTCGCATAGAATTCCGCGTATAGGTCCATGATGCGGGCAGCGAGCGCAAGTAGCTCATTATCAGTCGTGGCATGGTAGAGGAATAAGCCTAGAATACGGTCGCGCCTGGCAAGCAGGTCAATGCCGAACTGGCAGGGCACGCGGCTGGATCAAACGGGGCGAAGGGGGGACCCGAACGAGGAAGCCTTAGGCAGGAGCCGAGAAGGGCTTACTTGCTGCCGTTGAGGTGGACCTGGGGCTCGGGGATGGGAAGCTTCATGCCGAGCTTGGTCTCGAACTCGCGGAGGAGGCTCTTGCTCCCGTCGAAAGCGTCGGGGGGCATGGGCTCTCCCTGGATGAGGCGTTTGATGAGCTCCATTTCGGTGCTAGAGAAGGAGTGGCCGTGGAGCTTGTACTCCTCGAAGGCTTCCCAGGCGATGGGGGCCACGGCTTTGACGCATAGGGCCACCTGGTTGGAGTAATCGCGTATCTCCTTCTGGGCGTGGGCGTCCATGCGCAGGCGGAGGAAGTGGAAGAGGTTGTGGAGGTTCATCTCCCAGTAGAACTGGCTGTAGAGGGAGAGTGGGAGGTTGATGCGGGCCAACTCGCGGGCTATGTTGTCCTGGAGGAAGGTCTCATAGTGAGCGTAGGCTGTTTCGCGGTCCTCCTTGAGGAGGGCGAGGAAGCGCTGCACGACCTCGGGGGGTACCTGGTCGGAGGCGCGGCCCTGACGGTTGTCCTTGCTCTGGAAACCAACGTCCTCGGGGGCGGGCTCGTGGAACTCCTCGCGCATGATGGAATAACGGCCCGACTCCTCGTTCACGCTCGCCATTCTATGTCTTAACCATTGTCTTATGACAAAGATAGGTGCCTTGATGTGAAACTTGAGAACCACCATTTCGAAGGGAGTTGTGTGATCGTGACGCATCAGGTAGCGGATGAGACCTCTGTCCTCGCGGACAGTCTTGGTGCCCTCGCCGTAGGAGACACGGGCGGCCTGGACGATACTCTGGTCGCTGCCCATGTAGTCGACCAGGCGCACGAAGCCGTGGCTGGGCACCTTCAGTTCCTGGTCGAGTAGCTCTTCAGCCTCCGGCGAGATTATGTGACCCATCTAAGCATACCCCCGTCTATCCGTAATTATCTCTCTAAGTGGGGTAATTATAGTTACTGGCAGCCGAGGGTGAGTGCCAATCCACCGGATGTGGAAAAACGGCAGTGCCGTTCCAAGAAGCCCACGGCGCGTCGCGCCGTGGGCTTCTTGCATCCTATACAGAAACCCCAGACAATCCTGACGGACCATCGGGGGCTGTTCTGTAATTCGAGAGTTACGAACCCGGAGGCTCATGCCCTCCAACTGGTCATAGTATGGCAGGGCATGGGCTGGAGGTCAAGGGGTTGCGGGGGGTCTTTTTCGCATCCTCCCGGGCGGTGGAAGGATGGTAATGTACCGGTGCTGCTACAGAAACTGACTAGACCGGTGGGGCGAAGTGGCCCACGGTGTTGATCAGGTCATCGAGGTCGAAGGGCTTCTCGATGACGGCGTCGGCGAGGCCTCTGCCCTTCTCTCTGAGTACGGAAGAGGCGGAGATTAGCACCACGGGCAGGTCTTTGGTG
>JBJMMB010000152.1:0-6283 GCA_045805005.1 Chloroflexia bacterium | reverse complement strand
TGAGGGCGGCGATTTTCGCACTGTTTCCCCACCCGGGGCGGCTGCGGCTGCTGGTACCGCTGCTGCTGGTGTACCAGAAGAGCGGGCTGGGAAGGCTCGTTGAGGGGAGCGGGCTGGCGTCCAGGCTGCCGGGGAGGCTGCGTGGGCTGCATGGGGTGATGCCTAGTGTCACGTTCCAGAGTGCAAGGGGTCGGAAGCCACCGGCAGTGGTGGCGGCCAGGGGAGAGCGGAGGGCGCGGGTGGGGTTGCTGACGGGGTGCGTGCAGCGGGTGTTCTTTGGGCAGGTGAATGCGGCCACGGCGCGGGTGCTGGCGGCCGAGGGGTGCGAGGTGCATATACCCCGAGACCAGGGGTGTTGCGGGGCGCTGGCGCTGCATGCGGGGAGAGAGAAGGAGGCGATGGAGTACGCGAGGAGGTTGATAGCGACCTTCGAGCGGGAGGAGTTGGATTACATAGCCGTGAACGCGGCGGGGTGCGGATCGAGCATGAAGGAGTACGGCCACCTGCTGCGGGACGACCCGGAGTTCGCGGAGCGGGCGGCCCGCTTCTCGGCGCGGGTGCGGGACGTGACCGAGTTGCTGGCCGAGTTGGGACCGGTGGCCCCGCGGCACCCGGTGCAGGCAAAAGTGGCCTACCACGACGCCTGCCACCTGGCCCATGCGCAGGGGATACGCCGCCAGCCCAGGAGTGTACTTGAAGGCATACCGGGTGTAGAGTTGGTGCCGATTGCCGAAGCGGATATTTGCTGCGGGAGCGCGGGGATATACAACCTGGTGGAGCCGCAGCCGGCGTCGGAGCTGGGGGAGCGCAAAGCGGGCAACATCCTTGACACGGGGGCGGACATTGTAGCGACCGCTAACCCTGGGTGTATCTTGCAGATCGAGGCGGCGTCGCGGCGGCTGGGGCGGCCTCTGAAGGTGGTGCACCCGGTGGAATTGCTGGACAGGTCGTTGCGGGGGCGGGGTTATAGGTAGCCGACATGAGAGGGGTGTTTGGAGAAAGGAATTAGGAGCCTCGAAGATTGGGTGGAGGCGCAGCTTAGCAAGCCGTTATCTGCGCTGGATGCCGCTTATTCGAGTCTTTGGGCGGCGGACGCCGAGCTAGACTCGAAGTTCGGGCCGAGGGCATCCTCCGGGAGCGCGCCGCCGGAGAAGCGTGCTGTTAGGGAGGTACAGCTTTGGGAGTTGCACGCTCATACACGCGGAGCCGACTGTGAGGATGGTATCTGGACGGGGGTGATCAATCACTGCTCGCACCCTTTACCCCAGGGTATCGCGAAGGACCTGATAGAGCGTAGGGTGGCAATCGACGCGCTGGGGCACTCGCGACAGGTGGACGAAGCGCAGCGGCGGCTTGCCTCTTTTTATGGGGAAGCGCTGGTGACACTGGCGGTCGATATGTACACCAATCCTCAGTATACAGCCGAGGAGTTCGGCGCGATGCTCGTGGAGTTCCGCGATAGCCCAGGTTATTTTTGGGCGCTGGAAACGCTAGCTTCGCATGAGCCTTCGGGGGAGGAGAAGCAAGAAGCGTATCTCTTGGCCGTGAGGGAACGCCCTGAGGCCGAGAGGCTGCTACATCGCAATGAGGTCTACCAGCGCGTGATGGAAGCCAGGAAGCCGGAGATGACCGAGCAGAAAGCGATCGCCCTGTTCGATAGCGGCGAGCCGGAGGTCTGGGAGGCGCTAGCGAAGCACCCAGGGACGCCGGTGGAGGTGTTGCGGGCGCTGGCGGGGGTTAGGGGTGTGAAGTCGGCGCGGGTGATAAGGGAGAGGGCGAGGGAGAACTTGAAGGGACGGACGCCTGGATAGATTACCCGGCAAATGGCTTGTTGGGTTTTGGGTATTACTCCCAGGGTAGCGGGGTCCGATTTCTGAAGAATTGTCGGGAATTGTCCGGTCGGGTAGTTTAGCATGTTATGTCTACCTGTGGTTTAGTGAAATTGTGTCCGGATTTGTCCGGTTTTGCCCGGTTTAGGCTCGTCTAAATATTGGGATTCGTGAAAAGCCCCGCCCGGCGGCTGAAGCCGCGGGCTATCTGAACGAAGCCCGCCTGCGCGGGCTATAAGATGGAGTTGTTAAAGTACAAATGTTCTATATTTGTATTATACAGCAGGATGTGGGAGGAGGTAATATAGTACTTAGGTCCTGTTTTTTTGGGGCTTTACGCGTGGGGGTTAGCTTTGGTGATGAGAATTAGGGGGGAAGGGGAGAGTTGGGCTCCAATTCCACGGGACCCCGACAGGGAGAGCCCTGCACGCCTATTTGATATAGGGCGCGGCATGCCGAGCCCCTACGGTTTGTTCTTTGGAAGGCCAACCAGTAGGGCGATTGGGCCGGCTAGGAGGAGCCACATCATGGGCTGGAGGCCGAAGCGTTGGGCTATGGCGCCGAGGGCCAGGGGGATGAGGCTGCCCGCGAGGCCGAAGACGTTGCTTACGGCCATGACGGTGCCGCTCTGGCCGGGCATGGAGGTGTAGAGCCGGCCTTTGAGGATTGAGTACCAGCCTGCGTTGAAGAGGCCCATGAGGCCGAGGAGCACGAACTTGCCCCACGTGTAGGGCACGAGGAGGAACGAGGCGAAGAGGACGAACTCGAGGGCGGCGCTCAGGCGGAGGTAGCTCAGGCCCTGGACGCGCTCAAGGAGGGGGATGAGTAGGAAATCCCCGGCGAGGCCGCAGACGGTCCAGACGGTCACGGCAAGCGCGGCGTCTTCGGGTTTTACGCGTACGACGTCGACGAAGTAGAGCGCGAGGTAGCCGAGAAGGACATCGAGCATGAGGTCGGAGAACTCGAGGAGGGTGAGCCAGCGGAGGACCTCGGGCCGCTTGAGGGCTCCGATGGCCCCGGCTACTCCCTTCCTGAAGCCTGGCTGCTCTTCGTGCTCGGGACGCCGTGGGGCGGGGAAGGGCAGACGCAAGGCAAAGGTCAGCACGAGCAGCGTGAGTACGGCAAGCAGCAGGTAGAGTACCCGCCAGTCCAACCCCACCCTGGCGGCGGTAGCGGTCATCAGGGTGCCTCCCACTACGCCAAGCGACCCGGAGAAGGCCCAGCGGGCCATGTTCTGCTCGTGGCGCGTGGGATCGGCATCCATGAGGGTGGCCTGGGAAAGGCTGACGAACGCTCCGGAGGCGGGATAGAAGATGACGAACGAGAGGAGGAGCAGTGCGAAGCTGTGGCTGGCCGCCGTGAGCAGGAGGGACGCGCAGAAGAACGCCCCGCCTCCTAGCACCAGGACTCGCCGCCTCCAGACGTCGCCCAGGATTCCGAGGAAGGGCTCGATCAGGGTGCTGGCGATGCCGGGCAGGCCGAGCAGGAGCCCGATCTGCTGGTATTCCAGGCCCAAGTCGTCGCGTATGAGGGGCCAGGCGGCCTCGCGCACGCCGAAGACCAACTCGTCCAGGAACTCGATGGCGAGGAAGGTGAGGGCGAGCAGGGTGAGGGCGCGGGCGGCACGGGGTACAGCGGTGGACGCGTTTGTGGGGTTGCGGCCGGTGGCTTCGGGGTCGGGGTTGCTTGTTGGTTCGTGGGCTTTAGGGTCGCCTGGTGTCATGTGTGTTGGGGTTTAGATGCGCCTTCGCGAGTTTGCGTGTGAGGGCATATTTATTCGCTGGGAGGGCGGACGGATTTGCGCCAGCCTACTGCGATGAAGAGGAGGCCGAGGATGGCGATGGGCAGGGACAGGGCGAGGAGGGATTTGCGCCCGGCGTTCGCCTCCGCGATGTAGACGAGCCAGAGGTCGGCGAGGTGGTGGGTGCCGGGGTCGTAATACCAGCGGGGCTGCGGGTAGTAGGGTGGGGGCTTGAGCGACTCGACCGGGTTGTAATTGAGAGGGCGGCCCGCCGAGGCAATCGTTATGCTCTCCAGGAGCACGCCCAGGTCTTCGTTGCGGCCACCATCCTGGAGCTTGGAGGGGTTCCATGTGTCGGTTCGGATAGTCAGGTGGGAGGCGCCGGGCGGAAGCGGGAACGTGTAGTCGGTGCTTATGGGCCGATCTTTGACGGGGATCGCCTGGGCCTGCGTGGGGCTGCCGTTCACCAGGATGGATACCTGGGCACGGGGCAGTTCGGGCGGGCGGTGGTCGGTGAGGCGCAGGGTGGCGGTCAGGTTCGGGGAGTCGGGGGCGCGGACGTCTATTTCGCCCGCGCCGGTGGTCCAGCGGGGGAGGAGCTCGCCCTTTGATTTGTCGCCCTCGCTGTAGGAGAAGCCGCTCTTGAAGAGGACGGTGCCGGGCGGGGGGAAGGCACCGGTAACGGCCTCCTGGACTCGTTGGCCGAGCAGCCGGGCGTGGCCGAGGATGGGAGAGGCCTCGATTTGCCAGTAGCGGGTGGCGTCGTCGTTGACCACGTTGATATAGGTGTCGAAATTCAGCAGGGCGCCCAGGGCGTTAACGAGTATGCCAAGAGCTATCAAGGCCGCAACCGCCAGGCGGGTGAGGGCTAACCGCGTCCCGCCTCCAGGGGTTGGGCTGCGTTGGCTGGCGGCCTGGAGCGGCTCGAGGGCGGGGAGCATAAGGAAGGGGAGCAGGGGCATCATATAGCGCGGGCCCCAGGAGCCGTCGCCCGGCCAGAATACGTATAGGCCGAAGAAGGTGACCAGCGACACCGCCAGCACCCCCACGAATGCTGCCTCAGCGGGGTGCGAACGAGCGAAACGCCGGAAGCCCCAGATCGAGAGGGCGACCGGCAGTGCGTACCAGAGCAAGCCCTTGCCGGGCGAGAGGAGCAGGCCCACGGCCCCCTCGCTCAGGGGGGTTTTGAAAGTGCCTTTGAAGTCTGCCCCGTAGCCTGTGGTGAGGGCTCCGCCGAAGACCGCCAAGTTGTAGAGGAGGAGGGGGGCCAGGCCCAGGGCGAGGCCCAGGAACCAGAGGATGGGGGTGATTAGATATTTGGGGGACACCCCCCCACCCGCAAGCGGGTACCCGCCCAGCGGGAGGACCCTGCACCCCAGGTAGACGAGGAAGGCGGGGAGGGCTATGGCGTATTGGGCTTTGGTGGCTACGGCGAGGGCGAAGAGGGCGCCGGAGAGGATGGCGGGGAGGCCGGCGCGCCATCTGGGGGCGTTGGGGGTCAGCAAGTAGAACGAGGCGAAGAGGCAGAGGCCCACGAGTGGCTCGGAGAAGAAGGTGCGGCTGTGGGGCCAGAGGAAGGTGCCGAAGGCGAGGGCTGTGGCGGCGAGGAGCACGGCGCGGCGTGAGTAGCCGAAGGCGAGCCCGGCGGCGACGAAGAGCCCGCAGATGCCCGCGGCGACGAGGGCGTTGTAGGTGGCGAGGGTCATGCGGAGGGGGAAGCCGGCCAGCTCTTTGGGGACGAGGCCGCCGGCCAGGCGACCTACCAGGACCCAGGGGACCGCCGCGAGGGATTGGCCGGGGCCGTACTGACTGTAGCGCTTGCCGCCCGCGCCAGTTACCTCGACTAAGGCTTTGCTTGGGGGTAGCTCCCATGTGGCGTGGGTTACGAGGGCCTGCGAGGCGGCGAGCATGGTTTCCTCGTCGGGGGAGTAGGTGTGGCCCGACATAGTGAGGATGTAAATGCCCAGCACGATGAGCATGAAGGTCAGGGGGAGGTTGCCCGCGGCGCGGGCTGGCTGTTTTGCCGGGGTAGGGGTAGGGTCGAGGGTGGTGGGCACGCGGTGATTATAGAATACGCGCCGTGGGGGGCACAACTCTTGTTACTCGAAATAAGAGCCCCTCGCAGCGTGAGGGGCTCTTATTTCGAGATTGAGAATGCTACTTTCCCTGGGCTAGGGGCGAGCATAAGGGTTAGGCTTGTCGATGACCTGAGCCCCTGGGGGTAGTTTGAGCTTGAAGAGGTCCGCCGGGAGGGTATTGCCTTTCCACAGTTCATAAGTGGTTACTTTCATCGTGTCGGTGGTAACAAGACCTGGTTGGGGGCCTGTTATTGCCCTGGTAATTAGCTGACGCCGGACGATTCGATTGGCCCTGGTATCGACCCATAGGCGTTGCTCGGTCTGCGAGTGGGTCACAACGTGCTGCGTGTCAAACTTCTCCGTCGTGATGGCGATCTCCACTGCAGGTCTGCCGTCGAGAATTGTGTTGCCTACGATACGAGAGTTGGGCAGTTTCAACAAGCTGGTGATGATTTGCGGATCCGGGCTGACGCTGCCCAGCCAGGCCCGATCAAAAGGATATTTTGAAACCGTGGGCAGGGCGTTTGAAATCGCGGCCCCGGAAGAAACAGGCTCCTGCACGTATTCGTACACGGCATCGTTCTGTACCCACGTGGTGCGAGTGGTCACCTGCGACACGTTACCCACCAGCTCTT
>JBJMMB010000151.1:0-7641 GCA_045805005.1 Chloroflexia bacterium | reverse complement strand
GCCCTCTCACGCCTGTGAGCGTGAGAGGGCGCCTGGCTTCACATTTCGAACAAGTATTTCAGATGGCAGGGGTCCGGCGAACCGAACCCCACCTTTTCTAAGTCAAGCCTTATCTACCGGCGGCAGCAGGCGGAGTGCAGGGCAGGTTGGAGATCGCATTGTAGACGATCTTGCTGATCTGCCCTCTCGTGGCGTTGTTGCCCGCCCTGAAGTACTTGCCTGGGCAAGGCTCGCCAGATCCTCCGCAGTCGTAACCGCTGATAACCTGGTGGCAGAAGGCCGTCTCGATGTAGGTGTAGAAGGTGCTGTTGCGCTCTACGTCCTTGAACGTGGCGCTGGCCGGATTGAGCAGAGACCACCTGGCGGCCACAACGATGATCTTAGAGAGCTGGCCCCTGGTTACCAGGTTGTTAGGCCTGAAGTAGACACCAGGGCATGGCTCGCCTGGACCACCGCAGTTGTAGCCTGATACTATCTCGTTGTGGGCGGCGGTTTCTACGTACTGGTAGAACGGGCTGTTGGCTGCTGTATCCTTGAAGGTAGGCGAGGTAGGTGAGTAGATGGGGATACCGTAAGCCAGGACGATGATCTTGACCATCTGGCCGCGGGTGGTGTTGTTGTAGGGGCGGAAGGTGTTATCGCCGTAGCCGGAGATGGCCCCGTGGCAGTAGAGCCAGGTGACACCCTGGTAGAAGTAGTCACTGGGGAGCACGTCGGTAAATGTCATGCTGCAAGGAGTTTCCGTCGGAGGCCGAGGCGTGTTGGTAGGCGTGTTACCTCCCGTGGTAGGCGTGTTGGTCGGCGTATTAGTGGGCGTGTTGGTAGGCGTGCGCGTAGGGGTATTTGAAGGCGGGCAAGGAATCACGGCGTTAGTGTTACCGGTGGCTCTGATCATCCAGTTGCCAGGTAGGCCTGCAGCATCTATCGTGCTGAGCACACTGTTCGCTCCCAGGTTCGTCAGGTTAGGCGGGTCTCCTGTGCTGTTCGCCGCTATCCATGACCTCACTCGGGAGGGGGGTGTCGTGTCTATCGAGGCCGGGAACTGCCTCGGCAGATACCCTGCCTCCGCCCACATGTCCTCGAACCCTATGTAGAGGTCTCCAGCAGGCCCGTTCACAGTCACATTCATCGGGTAGTTCACGAACGAGCCTACCGAGGCTATCGTTACCGTGGTGGTGGCTACCAACGTGGCGTTGCTGGGGTCACCGTCCCCGTCAGCGTCTGAGTAGACGGCGAGGCGGGCTGTGAGGCCGATGAGGGGCTCAGGGGTAGTGGTGGTGGTAGGCCAGGCAATCTGAATGCCTGTGATGTTGATGGGGAACGATCCTGTGGGAGGGGTGAAGCGGTTGAGCCACAGGGCAGCCCGCTCCCCGGCAGCCGAGCCGAAGCCGATGGCATTCTCCCTGGTGCCATCATCGAGGACGAAGGTGATAGGATCATCAGGAGCGGAGCCGGCATACCCGGCTGGATTGACCCTCACACTCCTATCGGAGGCAGCCGGGTCTGACCCCAAGGAGTTGGGGCCACTCTTGGCATCACCCTTGATTGCCACGGGTTGTCCTGCTGGACCTCCTATTACCATTCTCAGAGGCGGGCAGGTAGGCGTCCTTGTTGGGGACGACGGGGTTATCGTGTTGCTGGGTGTGGATGTATCCGTGGGCCGCGTGGGGGTGCGGGTTGGGGTGAGCGTGGGCGTTGAGGTGGCCGTGAACGTGGGCGCGCAGCCTGCTACCACGTGGACCACGCCCGTCATAAACGGGTGGATGGTGCAGTGGTAGGGATAATCGCCCGGTGCAATGTTGAAGGTGAATGAGTAGGTGCCGGTGAAGCTGCCGCTGCTCCACACGTTTGTATCGCTGGTGGAGGTGTGCGCAACTGCATCGAAGTTGGTCCACCGGACAGTTGAACCGACCGCTACTACGACGCTCTCCGGCAGATATGCGAAGCTCTGGACTCGCACGTCGAGGGTGCTGGGCACGCAGGTAGGCTGGCCAGTGGGGGTCGGCGTGCGGATGGGTGTATTGGTGTTGGTAGCTGTGAAGGTGCGGGTGGAGGTAGGGGTGATGGTGGGGGAAGGCGTGCGGGTGGGGGAGTTCGTCGGGGTGGCAGTAGCCCCATTGACGAATACCGTAAAGTCAGCGTAGAGGGCTGGGTCGGATACAGTGTTGCTGCCTTTATCGACGACCGCCGAATCTCTGTTTATAGGGGCAGGGGGAAAGAACTGCCAGTGCACCCTGGAAACGCCGCCGTTGGAGGCGCACCATGTAGCGGTGGCGACGCGGAAGTCTCCACCCCTCCCAGGGTTACTGAGCGCGCCGGAGGCAAACGCGAAACTACCGGGGTCGACGGGCACGCCTCGGAAAATGCAGGGGCTGGGGCCATTGCACTGCTCGTTCTGCAGCGTTGTGTCAAAGCTGGTTGTATCCGCGAGGATGGTCGTGGAGGGCACGCAGCCGGGTTGAAGTGGGTCAACGAGTTGCAGGACCGAGTTTGTGAAGGTTATGTAGCTCTGCTGGGCCGAGACATTCTCGTGACTGCCGGCATCTACCCACAGCTCCATAGGGAGCTTGGTGCCCACCGGCACCGTGATTACATCCGGAGTACCTCCGTTGTAGACCCAGTGGGCAAAGGCGTCGGGCGGCCCGGCGGCGCTATTGCGGTTCGCGCTTCCCGGCGGCGGTACGTTGGGGAACAATGCTGAGACTGCCCTCGTGGAACTGCTTGTGCCCGCGTTGCCCGCCGATTGCGCCGCCGATTGGCTGTTCGGCCAATCTGTAACCCTGCCCGCTAGCACGGCGCTCGCTGTCAGCCCGGCGGCCACGGTGATTGCCAGAGCGGCAACCAACAGCCACAGTGGGCTCCTCCTCGTTATTTTTTCTGGCATTTGCTCCTACCTCACCTTTCTTGCTATTAATTGGGGGAATTCGATTTAGACGCGGCGTGTTCGTTTAGAACGGGGCTCTCTCCGTAGTTCCGGTCACCAGTACTTTTAACAGAGATTATCATGTTGCGCCTGTGACTGTAGATAGGACGTAGGGTAGGACACAAGCGCCGTTACGCGCTGGCAGAGAAAAACGCCAGTGCGCCATAGGAACTACAGCCTGCCGAACAGAACAGATAACCGCCGGCCTGCATAGGCCACTTGTAACCCCCATAAAGGGCCTGCCGGTTAGTATACACGGCTTTGTATAAAATGTAAACATCTATTGCTCACGAAGTTTCGTTCTCGATTGGTTTTCATCAGGAACAGTACATTAGTCCCGCAATTTTGGCGAAACTATTGCCTCGGTTCGTGCTGTGGTGTAATATCAGCTAAGGACGGCCTTTCCGGGCCGGGCAATCTATTTTCACGCCGTGAAGTGAGGACTCAATGGGCAGAAACTCATCCAGGAAGTCATCAAGCAAAACCGCCAGTAAAGCAGCGGCCAACAAGGCTGATGCCGGCAATGGCTCGGCAGCCGGAGCGGTGGCCGATGCAAGTCCCGATGCGGCCTTACAACAAGGGATCGCCGCCGCCGTGCGAGGGGATAAGGACGCGGCTTACAAGATATTCAGCGAGACCGTGGAGTTATACCCGTCGGTCCCCGAGGCATGGGTGTGGCTGGGCGGGACGAGCCCCAATCTCGACAACGCGGAGACGGCGTTCGAGAAGGCCTACACTCTGGACCCCAATAACGAACAGGCGTCGCTGGGCTTGCGCTGGGTGCGCCTCCAGCGAAAGGCCGCGCTCAATGGCATGATGGCGCCCGCGACAGCTGCATCCGAAACCCCGTCCTGGAGCGAGATGGTATCGTACGCAGCCCCCGCCGAAGTAGCGAACGCAGGCGGCCAGGCGGCAACAGTGCAGTGCCCGAACTGCGGGAAAGAGAACAGCCGCACCGAGAAATTCTGCGAAGACTGCGGACAGCAACTGAACGTCGCGCTGGCAGTCACCAACGCCGGTTTCATCGAGCCCGTAGCCGTGAAGCGGGACTATTCCAAGTACCTGATCGCCATCGGTGTTGTGCTCCTGGTGCTGGTCCTCCTGGCCGGGATCTGGTACATCGCCACGCCGCGCTAGGAACTGTGCCATTGCAAACTGGTGTGCCCGCCCGTTATAATTGAGTGGATACGGTCGATTCGCAGGGCAGGAGCACACCGGAGGTATGACACTGGAACCTAACGAACTGGCGCGCAGGGTGGTGGAAATTGCCTCGGACCGCAAGGCCGAAGACATCGTAATGCTGGACATCAGTAAGGTGTCGATCATCGCCGATTATTTCGTGATATGCAACGGTACGAGCGACCGGCAGGTGAGAGCCATCGCCAGGGAAATCGACGAGCAACTGGGCAGGGCAGGGATCAACCCGATCAGCATGGAGGGTTTGAACGAGGCCCGGTGGGTGCTGATGGACTACGGGAGCGTGCTGGTGCACGTCTTCGACCCGGCCACCCGCGAGTTCTACCAACTGGAACAACTATGGGCCGGGGCCCAACCCGTCCTGGTAATGCAATAGCCGGCCGCGCCGCTCGACTCGAGTGAGCGCGAGCCAAACCCGCGAGGGAGCGACAACGACGTCGCTGACAAGGGAAAGGCAACGATGCTTAATCAAATAGAACGTACCCCACTGAGCATTGTGGACCGCAACCCGATTAATAGGTCGCGGCCCTTGACCGTGGTGGCTGCCGTGCCGGTAGAGCCGGGCTCAAAGTCGAGCTCGGACTATCTCATAACGGGAATAGTAATCGGGCTGGTGTTTGGGTTCATACTGGGCACGCTGGCGACGCTGATAGTGGGCGACAAGAGCGTGCTCCTCGCGCAGCACCTTTGGAACCGCATCTCCAACGAGGAGAGCGAGGGCGACAAGGTGCATTTTGAGTGGATGCTACAGTAGGGAGGCTAGCCTAAACCGATGGATGACGGCCCGAAGTCGTCGTCCATCTCCCCATCCCCGTCGCCGCCTTCATCGTCTCCCATGCCCCCACCGAGGGCGTCCACGTCGATATCTTCCATGACCTTGTCGGGGTCCTCTCCCGACTCGATACGGGTCAGAGCCTGGTCGAACTCGGGGCCCATATCCATCTCGCCGCCCATGCTATCCTTCATGCGCCGCGCCCAGCGGGCAATGGAGCGCGGGTCGCTCTCGTCCAGGCCGTCCATCAGGCTGCTCGTATCGTCCGAGAGGTCGTTGAGTTGGGGGTCGCTCCCGCGATGGGCGTAGACCCGCGACACGAGGCGGGTGAGGTTCGCGCTCCCGCAGCGGGGGCACTTGTTCTCGCCTGCGGCGATTCGGCTCTCGGCCGTGCTGAAGCTGGGGAAGAAAAGGCTCACACGCCGGTCGCAATCCCCACATCTATATTCGTATATTGGCATAAGGTAGCGTTGGTCCTCCCTGTGGTATAACACCCTATTGTAGCGCGTTGGGGAACGGCTGCGCAAGCGCGGGCTTTAGCCCAGGTCAACCTCGAGGCCCCCCGTCCACCGGGCGGTTACGTTATAGAGCCAGGCGTAGAGTGCCCCCACGATGCCCCCGAAGATCGCATAGAGGACGATGCCCACAACGTAGAGAATGACGAACCCAAAGCCGCCCGCTGCAAGGGCGCCGCCGCCGAAATCATTGCCGTCATTGCGCGATAGGGCGCTCAGGGAACCGATGACACCGCAGAGGCCGAGGACCAGGAAGATCAGGCCGAATATCGCCCACAGCAGGGCGCTGAGTATGGCCGTTACCTTGAAGGCGGAGCCCACGCCGACACGCCGCAAGGTCAGGCGCGACTGCTCACCTGGCGGCGGATAAGAACCGGGGTTATAGCTGCCCTGGTTATAGCTGCCTGGGTTATAGCTACTCATGTCAATTATCCTTTCTCCGGCGGTCATTGCCGGCTTGTGCTAATTGGGAACTGAGGGGAGAAAGGCGGGCGGAGGAGTGGTACGGCCCCGTGCAGGGGATTATGCCAGGGCAGGGCGCCCATGTCAACAGCCGTGGCCTTCTGATATAATAGCGCCGCAGCGTTTCCACCTGGAAGGATAATAACTTGGCAGAAACACCACTCCGCAAGCAATACCTGCAGATCAAGCAGCAATACCCCGACGCCATTGTCTTCTTCAGGCTGGGGGACTTTTACGAGACGTTTGACGAGGATGCGGCTATCGTGGCGCGCGTGTGCGACGTCGTGCTGACCTCGCGGCCCACCTCGAAGGACCAGCGCATCCCGATGGCGGGCGTGCCGTACCATTCAGCGGAGAGCTACATCAGCAGGCTGGTGCAGGCGGGGTACAAGGTGGCGGTGGCCGAGCAGTTGAGCGCGCCCACGGTGGACGAGGAAACAGCGGCCCGTAGGATACGGCTGGGGAAGAAGGAGTCGGCGGTCACGGCCAACTGGGCCGAAGCGGGCGTGCCCAACTACCAGCTGGGTAAGGGGCGCGACCTCGTGGACCGCGATGTAGTGCGGGTCGTGACGCCTGGCACGGTCACCGAGCCGGGCATGCTGGACGAGCGGCGCAACAACTACATAGCAGCCCTGGTGCTCGACAGAGAAGGGGCGGGCATCGCCTACGCGGATATCACGACCGGGGAGTTCGCTACCACCGAAATCCGCCGCCCGAGCGCCGACCTGCACGCCGCCGTGCGCCAGGAGATAGACCGGCTGCAACCCACCGAGTTGCTGATGCCCGACGAGGGGTGGCGTGAGGCCGAGGGGGGCGCGTCTACCTACAAGCGATGGAGCAGCGACGATGCCGATCACGATGGGCAGCACGTAGGGCACGGGGCCAACGGGGCGGGGCCTGAGAGCAACGGGGTTGTGGGCGACCCCTACGCCGCCCTTTACTCAATGTCCCATGTGACGCGGACGGAGGGCCACGAGTGGGCGCTGGAGCCGGCCAGGCAGCGTCTGCTGAAGCACTTCTCCGCGGTATCCCTGGAGGCTTACGGGTGCTCGCGCCTGCCGCTGGCGATAAGGGCGGCGGGGGCCCTCCTGGCCTACGTGGCCGACACCAACCGCTCGGCCCTTCAGCAGCTCTCGCGCCTGTCCACCTACTCCACCGAGCAGTACATGACGCTCGACCCCCAGACGCGGCGCAACCTGGAGATCGCCGAGAGCGGGGGGGCCAGGCGCAACTCGCTCCTCTTTGTCCTGGACGAGACGCGCACGCCGATGGGTTCGCGCCTGCTGTCGCGCTATTTGAACCAGCCCCTGCTCGACCTGGGCCGCCTGAACGCCCGCCTCGACGCGGTGGAGGCCTTCGTGGACAACGGCACGGTGCGGGCCGAGGTGCGTTCCCTCCTCAACAACGTGCCCGACCTCGAACGGCTCTGCACGCGCTCGGTGCAGGGCACGGCGGGGCCTCGCGACATGGTGGCCATCAAGACCGCCATCGACCGGGTGCCGGAGGTGCGGGCGACCCTCGAGGGGCTGGCGAGCAAGGGCGCGAAGGTGCTGGGCACCCTGGCGAATCGCCTGCTTCCCTGTGATGACCTCTCGGAGTTGATCGGCAACGCCATCGCGGACGACCCGCCAGCGCTGCTGGGCACCGGGGAAGCCATCCGGCCGGGGTACAACCCGGAACTCGACACGGTGAGAGCCATATCGAAGGACGCCAAGAGCTGGATAGCGGGCCTGGAGGCCCAGGAGCGCGAGCGGAGCGGCATCAAGGGCCTG
>JBJMMB010000150.1:0-2020 GCA_045805005.1 Chloroflexia bacterium | reverse complement strand
GGTGTGTCCGTGCACCACCTCCGCTCTTACGATGCCCGCTGACAACGACCGTTGCCGGGTGGTGCTCGTTTTTCACATCGACTCAGGCGAAGTCGACGGTGTGGACGTGAGTGGCTTGTCTTTGGCTGTGCTTGGCGACACGCCCCCACTGATGATTGACGGCAACTGGCGGGTGGGGGTGTTTATGGACGAAGCCGCCTCCCAAGAACAAGCAGACAAACTAGGAGCCGTCTTCTCCGGCCAACTTGGCGGCCCGCCGGAGGTACTCGCCCCGCTGATAGGGGAGATGTTGGGCATCGTGACAGCGCCCATCGAATACGAGGACGATGGTCGCCGCCACCGCGTGCGTATAGGGGAGTTTGCGGAGATCGAGATCGAGGACTTTGTACCACCGCAGACCCCGGAGGGCGAGGTCACCAAGATAACGGGGGCATTCCACCCGGCGAACTCGACGCTGACAGTGGCCAGGGCGAGCGAATCGCGGGTGAGGGCGTTTGGGCTGGAGTTCTCCAACGCGGGCAAGAACGGTCACTCGGCGCCGTTCTCTTGGGCGGCCTAGATATTCGTGGAGGCAGGTTAGCGGGGGCAAAGATTGTCTTTGCCGAAGCCCAGCTTAGGACGAGGCCTCCTTGGAGTTAGTTGCTTTCCCCGGGCCTTTATTCAATAGGTTGCCTAGAAGGAGATAAGCTACACTCGCTGGGGAAGAAAGGGAAGGACCAATGAGCTGCGACGTAATCGTTGTGGGAGCCGGTTCGGCCGGATGCGTGCTGGCCGCGCGGCTGAGCGAGGATCCTGATCGCTCGGTCCTCTTGCTCGAGGCTGGCCCAGATTACCCCGACCTAGACTCCTTGCCCCTGGAGATCGCCAGCAGCCACGCCGCCACCTACACCCACGACTGGGGATACGCGAGCGAGACAGGGCTTTTAGGTCAGCCCATCCCCCTGCGACGCGCAAAGTTGGTGGGGGGTTGCTCGGCGACGAACGCCGCTATCGCCCTACGCGGCACGCCCCAAGATTACGACGAGTGGTCACTACTGGGAAACCCCGGCTGGTCGTTTGCCGAGATACTGCCCTTCTTTCGCCGCCTGGAAAGTGACGCCGACTTCGATAACGACTGGCATGGTCGGGAGGGCCCACTCCCCATCCGACGCTACCCGGTCAACGACCTCACCCCCGTGCAGAGTGCGTTACTGGAGACCTGCGCCGCTGTGGGTTATCCGCGCGTGGACGACCACAACGCCCCCGGCGCAATGGGAGCAGGGCCAGCACCCATGAACAGGGTTGACGGCATTCGGCAGAGCGCGGCGCTGACCTACCTGGCGCGGGCCCGCCATCGCCCCAACCTGACCATCCGCAGCGGCGTCCTTGTAGATCGCGTCCTGCTAGAAGGCCGGCGCGCGGTGGGCGTCCGCTTGGCCGACCCTTCCAACGAGGTGCTTTACGCCGGCCGGATTATCTTGGCGGCGGGCACCTATGGCAGCCCGGCCATCTTAATGCGCTCAGGTGTCGGCCCCGCTGAACACCTAACAGCCTTGGGCATACCCGTAAGGGTTGACCTGCCGGGCGTGGGACAAAATCTGACCGATCATCCACTGTTCGGGCTGCACTTTGCGTCATCGCCTGGGGCTTTGGCTGAGGCCTCCCCAATTTTTCAGACCGTAATCACTCTGAAGAGCTCGCTGGCCACAGACGGCTACGACCTGCACATCCTTCCCTGTTCCGCCTACCCTGTCGAGCCTGAGCAGAGCCCCACCGGGGCGGTCTACCTCCTGCTGGTTTCCGTAACGAAGCCACTTTCGCGGGGCTGGCTGCGCTTGCGCTCACCAGATCCGGCCGAGGCTCCGGTGATTGACCCGGGCTATCTTACGCATCCCGACGATATGCCGCGCATGATCGAGGTGGTTCGCGTGGCACGCCAGCTCTCCCAGACGCCACCGCTATCGGACTGGACGATTCAAGAACTGAGCCCGGGACCGCAAGTTTCTGATACCGCAGACTTGGAAGCGGTGGTGCTGGCTCG
>JBJMMB010000149.1:0-10058 GCA_045805005.1 Chloroflexia bacterium | reverse complement strand
CCCCACCGGTTGACCGGCCAGGAACGACAGCAGTGCCTGATTGAAGATGTCTGGGCGGTCGATCATGGGCACGTGGCGGGCTCCCTTGATCAGCAGCAGTCGCGAGCGGGGTATCTCCCGGCGCAGCACCAGGCCGATAGAGGCGGGCACCAGCGCGTCGTCCTCGCCCCAGACGAGGAGGGTGGAGGAGCGCGCGGAGCGAAGGTCGTCGAGAGCGTCCTGGGCCAGTAGATCCCTGGCGGCGCGCCAGAGGGTGAGCGGCCCGGCTCTCAGCGCGTCGTGAACGAGCATGGGCAGGAGTTTGTTCGGCGGGAGCAAGCACTCCTGGACGAGGGGCCATAGGGGGCCGAACATTGACCGGCCGTGCGGCCACCAGGCGGGATCAACCAGCACCAAGCAGCGTGCGGCTTCCGGCTCCTCGATAGCAACCTGGAGGCAGATGTAGCCGCCCATCGAGTGGCCGACCAGATGGGCCTGCCCAAGATCCAGGGCCCTCATCCAGGCCACCAACCAGGAGGCGGACTCCTTGAGCACGAAGCCGCCGGGAGCGCGGCGCATCGAACCGAAGCCTGGGAGGTCAACGAGGTAGACCGTGTGGCGGGACGCGAGGGCAGGCACCGTCCTGGCCCACCAGCGCATCGACCCTGCCAGGCCGTGCACCAGGACCACCGGCTCTCCCGACCCCGCAACCCTGTATGTAACCGGCCTGCCCACGACCTCAACCTGCCTGTCGTAAATGCGTACCTGCATTTCAGGCTCACCCACGGTTATCACGCTCCCCGCCCCGCTTCGCGTAATTACTAATTACGAATTACGATGCAGGCCAATTCGTAATTCGTAATTCCGCGAAGCGGAGGTAATTCGTAATTCACTAATGAGGCCCGGCGCCCAGCAAGAATGCCTGGAGGGCGTCGGCGTAGGCGAGCGCTATGGCTTGGCGCACGCTGTCCCGCTTGAGCTGGGCCGCCTCGGTGGGTGAGGTTACGTAGAAGGTCTCGGCGAGAGCCCCCGGCATGCGGGTGGCGCGCACGTGAGCAGGCGGGCTGGCGGGTCCGAGCACGAAGAGGTGCAGGCCGTCGGGCCAGGTGTCACGGTGTATCTCGGGGTCGAGCACGGGGTAGTTTGCTGCGGCGAGCCTGGTTTCCAATTGGTCCATTAGCAGCCTGCTCAGGCGTTGGCCCTCGGCGGCGAAAGCGCAGTCGGACGTGGCGCAGTAGAAGATCTGCACCTTGCCGAGGTCCTTCCGGTTGCGGGCGCTGTTGGCGTGAATGCTCAGGAACACCTCGGCGCGAAAGGCGTTGAGGATGTCCACCCGTGCTTGGAGGTCGTCCTTTGAGCCGCCCACGACGCCGTCGTCGTTGGCGTCAACCGGCCAGGGCGCGGTGAAGGTCTTGGCGTTCTCCCTGGTGAGCACAACGCTCGCCCCCCTGGCGCGCAGTATATCGCGGCAGCGGAGGGCTACGTCGAGGTTGAACTCGGCCTCGGAGAGGGATACCTTGCCGGTCTCGGGGTCAAGGAACACCGCTCCCAGGTCGTCCCGCGGCCCGTGGCCGGGGTCGAGCCCGATGCGCCTGCCGAGCAGAGGCAGGGGTGTCTTAGCGATGCCAGGCGCGGGCGCTCCTCCCTGGCCCGGCTGCGTCGGCGTTAAGTGCACACCGGGTGCCTCTACTGCTAGGCTTGGGTCGGCCGTAGGATGAGGCTGCGAGTGGGAGTTACCGGCAAGCGCGCTAATATAGGTGGGTCGGGCGATCAGGAAGCCCATGCCTATCAATGTGGCGGCGATTAGAAGGGTACTTGCCAGCAGTATGGCCCGGCGGCCCCGTGGGGAAAGCTTATCCGCGATTTCGCGCAATCTCACATGTGCAACGTCCGATCTTGGTCGATTGAGAATCTGCGCCGGGCGTAGTGCGTAGTCAGTAAAGATGTGCGTTTCTTTGGGGCTACGGATAACGCCGGAGGTTCTATATACACCCTGATTTGGTATTTGTCAATGCAAGGGGGCTTGTCCTATTCCTCCACTATCTCGAACCGGCTTGCTTCAGAGCAACGCTCTCAAAGCTTCCCCTAGCCTCTCGACATCCTGGGAACTGTTATAAGCCTGGATCGATACCCGGACGAATTCGCGGTTGTTCCAGCGGACCAGCGGTACCTCGACGGAGTAGTCGTCCCAGAGGCGGGTGCCCAGCCTGTCGATGCTGCCGGGGGCGAGCTCTATGGAGAACATCTGGGCGAAATGCTCCTCGGGCGCGATGGGGGGCAGGCCTGCGATGGCCAGGAGCCCATCGTCCTGTGTGCGGCCTCGCGCCCAGGCTGCAAGGCGATGGCATGCCTGGCGGACTGCGGGCCAATTGTGTTCGCGCTGGAAGTCTATGGCCGCGCTCACGCTCAGGTAGGCCGCGGGGTCGGCGGTGCCCACCCAGGAGAAGTGGTCTATGAAGCGTGAGGGACCCGGGGTTTCGCTCTCCCAGCCCCAGCTAACGACGAGCGGTTGGAGGATGGGCTGCTGTTCGGGGGCCGCGTAGAGGAACCCGGCGCTTTTGGGGGCGCAGAGCCATTTGTGGCAGTTGCCGGTGTAGAAGTCGGCGCCAAGCTCCTCCAGCGATAGGTCTATCTGCCCGGGTGCGTGGGCGCCGTCGATCACGGTCAGTATTCCCTCCTCGCGGGCCCGCTTGCAGATTTGCGCGACCGGGAAGATTAGCGCGGTTGGAGATGTTATGTGGCTCAAGAATATGACCTTTGTGTGCTCCGTCACGCCGCTCCATAACGCTTCCAGCATCTCCTCGTCACCGAGGAGGGGTAGCGGGATGGGCATACGCACGTAGTGAGCCCCGCCGCGGGCGCAAAGGAAGCGCCAGATGCGGTCGCAAGCGCCGTACTCGTGGTCGGTGGCCAGCACCTCATCGCCCGGTCGCAACTCGAGGGAGCGGGCCACGATGTTCACGCCATGGGTGGCGTTGGTGATGAAAACCAGGTTGGAGGCGTCTGCTCCTATGAACGCGCCCAGCTTCGCCCGCGCCTCAGCGAGGAGATCGTTCAAGCGCCTGCCGAGGAACTCAACAGGCTGGGCCTCTAGTTCTCGCTGCCACGCCTGGTAGACGCTGAAGACGGGCTCGGGGCAGGCGCCAAAGCTGCCATGATTGAGGAAGGCCATGCCAGGCCGCAGGAGGAACTTGTCTCCCGCGCCGGGCCAGGGCAGATCGAAGGAAGAATCGCGCATGCCGAATTCTACGCCAGGGATGCCGCGCGGTCAACATTGGACTCGCAAAGTGGCTCTGTCGGGTGAATTACTGGGGGTTGACAGGGGAGCGCCCCTGTCCGGAGTTTGGGGATTGGAGCCAACTCTTCCTTTCCACGACTCTTTGTGGGCGCGGGCGTTAGCCCCCGATTCTTGGTGGAAGCACTCCACTTTGGGTCTTGACAACTGGCGAAAGTTGTATTATAGTAATGATAAAGATATATCTTTATATATCTCGAAACACTACACAAGGAGAAAAGAAGTGAAAGAAGAAATAGGAAATCACGGCCGAAGACCTTTCCCTGGAATGCATGGGCAGGGTGGGCCCTGGCACCATGCTCACGGGAGGCATGGCGGCCACGGTTGGCACGGGCGCGGTCCCGGGCGCGAGTGGTATGGGTTTTTTGGAGGCGAGGGCCCGGGACGCGGTTGGCGCGGCGGGCACCACGGTGGCGGTCATGGCATGCGGGAGCGATTGGAGCGCGGCGTGTTGCGCTACGTGCTACTGTACGCGCTGAAGGACGGCCCCAAGCACGGCTATGAGATAATCAAGCACCTGGAGGAGAACACGGGTGGCCGCTACGTGCCCAGCCCGGGTGCCCTCTACCCCACCCTGCAATTGCTGGAGGACGAGGGCCTGCTCAAGTCGGACCAGCAGGAAGGCCGCAGGGTGTACCAACTCACCGACGCGGGCCGGGCCGAATTGGAGAAGCACCTGGCGCTGGCCGAGGGCTTCTGGCGCCGCTTCCGCGACCACGCGCCCTCAGGTCCTGGCCGGCATGAACTGACCTTCGTGGAGGATGCGCTGCACGACCTGGCACGTACCGTCCGCTGGGGCGTCCGGGGAGCCGTAGCGAACGGCGACCACGAGACGATCCGCAGAGTGCGGCTGGCGCTGGAGCGCTACCAGAACGAAATCCGCGAGATGATAGCTCAAGGTGGAATCGCGCAGTCCGCGGCAGAGGCTGACGAAGGCGCTGAAGAAGTAGGGCAGGAGCCCGGCCCCGAAGCGCCGGAGCAGGGCTCGGAAACGCGACGCTTTTAGGAACAAGATCCTATACCCTCCCTGCTCTACGCTGTACGCAATGCGCAATGAGTAATCCTCTAGCACATCCATTATACCGCGCTTATGTGCAATACACATCGGCGCGATGCCCGATTTGTATGCCGGCGTCTCCGGGTATGCTCTGGAGCATTCGGGAGGTGGCCGGGATGAATGTCGAACATAACTTTGATACGGGCGCGGTGATGATAAACTACGCCGAGTTCACCCAGGAGGGTAATGCGGGGCATGAAGGAGCACGTGGAGCGCAGGCTGCGCATCCCCTCGTGCTGCTGCATGGCGGTTCGTGGCGGTGGCAGGGGGCGCTGCTCCTGGATGAGCTGTCACAACGCTACCACGTGTACGCGCCCGACTTCCGGGGGCATGGCAGATCGGGGCGGACGCCTGGGCATTACACGATTCAAGACTGCGCGGCGGATATTATCTTGTTTATGGAGAAGATGGTCCGGGAGCCGGCTGTGCTTATCGGGCACTCGCTGGGAGGGCAGGTGGCGATCGTTGCGGCGGCCCGGCGGCCCGACCTGGTGGCAGGGTTGATCATCGGCGACGCGCCGTTCGACCGAGGCAAACTGAGGGCGCTGCATCTGCGCGACCGGGCCCAGTTGGTGACGTGGAGGGAGATGTCGGGGCCCAGCCACTCGCTTGAGGAGATCATGGAGGCGCTCAAGAATGCGCCCATTATGATGGGAGAGCCCCCGGAGCCCGTGCCGGCCAGGAGTGTGTTGGGCGAGAATAGCCCCTGGTTCCCGTTCATGGCGGAGAACCTGCGGCTCCTCGACCCTGGGATGCTCGACGCGGTCCTCGAGTTCCAGGATATGCACGATGCCTATGATTGCGCGCGGCTCTTCCCCTCGATCTCCTGCCCGGTGCTTATCGTTCAGGGGAACCCCGATCTCGGCGGAGCCCTCAGCGACGAGGAGGTTGACCGAGCGTTAGAACTGCTTCCCCAGGCGCAGGCGGTGAAGATCGAAACGGTTGGACACGCCCTCGACTACCCCGACAAGGAGCCGCTGTTGCGAGCGGTGCTGTCGTTTATCGGGGAAACGTAATGCGTGATGCGTAATGGCGGTTGGCATGGTAGGTTCGCGTTTCACAGGCTGAGTTGCCTACCTCCCCTACGCAATACGCAATACGCATCATCGGGCACGTTTCTTGCCTGCTTTGCTCCGATTATGAGCAATCGGGCCGCCGTCGCTTCTTCGCCCGGAGACAAAGGAGTTCGCAGCTTATGCCTTACCCTTGCGCTGGGGCTCGTCTTACTCAGTTCGTGCGAGGCCCCACAGCTGTCGGGAACCGCTAATCCTACACCATCACCCGGTTCGGAGTCGACTATAGTGGCTTCGGCAGCCGGCTCGCCGTCGCCTTCGGCTGCGGCCACCAGGATTGGCCCCTCTTCGCAGACGCAGATACTCAACTCGCAGTCGGGCGCCCCAAAAATCGTGCCGGGTAGCAACAAGACGATCCTCAACACGCCCCCGCCTCAGGCCACCGTCGTGGCTACGTCGCCGCCTCCTATGCCGCCCGGCCTGGAGAAGATCCAGCACTTCATCTTCATAATGCAGGAGAACCGTAGCTTCGATGAGTACTTTGGCACCTTCCCCGGCGCCGACGGCATCCCGCCTGGAGTCTGCCTGCCAGACCCCATGGGCGGGCCGTGCGTGCAGCCATACCACGACACCGCGGACGCCAACCGCGGTGGCCCCCACGCTTCGGATAACTCGGACGCCGACATAAACGGGGGTAAGATGGACGGGTTCGTGGGGCAGGCTTACGTCGGCCGGATCGACCCGAGCACCGAGCCCTGCATGCCCACGGACAAGAACTGCGCGCCCGGCCACGACCCACACGATGTCATGGGCTACCACGACTACCACGAGCTGCCCAACTACTGGAACTACGCTGGGCTGTACACGTTGCAGGACCGCATGTTTGAGTCCGTGGGTTCGTTCAGCCTGCCCGCGCACCTTTATATGCTCGCTGCGCAGAGCGGGGGCTATGTGGACCCTAACCACCAGGGGATACCGACCGAATACGACTTCCCGGAGATCACCCTGCTGTACGGGGGCAACAAGGTCGATTGGAAATACTATGTGACCTCGGGCACCGAGCCTGACACCGAGGACGCACACGTTATCGGCAACGCCACCGAGCGTGAGCAAAACCCGCACGATTACACACTCTGGAACCCTCTGCCGGCCTTCCCTAAAGTGCAGAACGACCCCGATCAGCGCGGCAGGTTGGTTGATACGTCCGAGTTCTACGAGGACGCGGAGAGTGGCAATCTGCCCCAGGTGAGCTGGATTATCCCCTCGGGTGCGGTCAGTGAGCACGCCCCTTCCAGCGTGCGCGCGGGTATGGCCTATGTGACAGGGCTGGTTAACGCTGTGATGCAGAGTCCCGACTGGAACACGTCGGTGATTTTCCTGGCCTGGGACGATTGGGGCGGTTTTTACGATCATGCAGTGCCTCCCAGAGTGGACCAATACGGCCTGGGCATACGCGTGCCGAGCATGGTTATAGGCCCGTACATCAAGCAGAGCTACATCGACCACAAGACCTATTCGTTCGAGTCCTGGCTACGCATTACCGAGGAACGCTTCGGCGTGACGCCGATGACCGCCCGCGACACCCAGGCGAGCGACATGCTGGACGCATTCGATTTCACGCAGAAACCCCGCCCGCCCGTTCTCCTATCGCCCACCACCCAGGGCTCGACCTACCCGCAGCCCTCGCAAACGATAGAGCATTAGGGCAGGGGCCAGGAGCAGTCGGCAGTCAGCAGTAGGCACATACTGCCGACTGCCGACTGCTCCAGTGCGGGCCACTGCCCGCCGCGCAAAATACGCAATCCGAAATCGGAAAATCAGGTTGTATTACGCATCCGTATGTGCCCTGCCTCTGCTATATTTCTATTGGTTATGAGTTGGGCCGAGTAGCAAGGACGAGGAGCGCCCTTGCTACATGAGAGGGATTCCCGGCTGGCGGGCGCGCAGTAGTGCAATTGAATAACGGCAGGAGGTTTGCGTATGAAAGAGAACGCGGTCAGTGCCAATCATGTTCCAATACTCTCGAAGGCAAGGTCGTGGGTAGTGGGGATGATGGCCCCTCCTCCGCCTGATAACGGCGGCTCGTCGCCCACCGGTTCGCGCATGTCGGCGCCCGCCGCCGTGCAAGCCGGCAATGCGGCGAAGGACCAACCGGACAGGTCCAGGATTAACCGCTGCCGCTTGCAGTTGTTGGGTAGGCTCCGAAGCTTGCGCGCCGAGGCTCAAAATCTGCAGAATTTGATGCTTGAGGTTAAGAGCCTTTCCGATGCCAGTTCCGAGAAACTGCGGGCCGGACAGGTGAAGGAGGCCTTGCAGGAGAGAAGCGAGGTCTTTGATGCGAACCGGGTGGCGATCGAGACGCTCCTGGCTGAGATTAATAGCTCGCTTGAGCAAGATGATTGCCTGGTGGAATATGATTGGGCGAGCGACGAAATCACCAAGGCGGAGAACTACTGGGAACGGGCCGGCCAGTACTTGTCTGGCGTGGAGCAGCCGGTGGGCGCGGGCAACACCGTTGACAATGTGCTCAGCCTCATTGCTAAAGCGAGTGATGCACTCGATGGTCTGATCTACCAGTGCGCCCTTCTGACGGTCCCGCCACGCGTAAACCAGCACCTCAAGTCGCTCCAGGTGGGCCAGACACTCGACTTCAAGAGCACCTTCATAGATGAATTGCCCGGCGAAAACCATCGCAAACAACTGCTCCTCTACATGGCGGCCCATCCAACGTCGGTGGACGGTATCGTGGATGTGGACCGGGGTCTGATATTCAAGGCGTCACCCTATCCGGCGCGGCGGGTGATAAGCTACTTGCTACTCATCGCGGCAGCGCTGGCGGGAGCTGTACTGGCATACTGGATGCCGAGCCTGGCCTCAGACCTGGGCATTACCCTACCCCCTAAGCTGGGGGCGAGGGAGCTTTTGTCGGGCTATCTGCTGGTGTTGCTGGGCGGCCTGGTGCACATTGGGATCGATGCCCTCAAACAGGTGAGGCAGGCCCAAACAAATGGAGGTCCCAGCTTTCTGGCTATCGAGAACTGGCTCACGTGGATTCACGTGCAGGAGCTGTATAACCTCGCGACTATTGTCTGGTTGTGGATAGGATTCCTGGGTTGGGTGTTCCTGGTCAGCGATCCGCAGTACGTGACCGCGTTCTTAATAGGTTATAGCATCGACAGCTTTGCGGATTTGTTCCTCCAGCGCTTCGCGAAGTTTACCACCAGCGGTGTCGAAGCGGTAAAGCAGCAACTGGGCGCGAGCCCCTCATGATGCGGGCGCTGTAACGTGCGGAAAGAGCCATACATGCAGAGCCATGGCGCGCGTAATCTGGTTGCCGGTGCCGAGTTGGACTACCTGCCGCCGCTCGATTGGCCGGGGCTTTTGCGTTACCTGGAGGCGCGGGGCTTGCGCGGTGTGGAGGCGGTTGAGGGGGGCCACTACCTTCGCACCGTGGCGCTGGGCGAGCACCGTGGCTGGATCGCGGTGGGGTATGAGCGAACGCGGGGGGCCGAGGGCAGGCCCGCGCTGAGTGTCGATGTGTCTGGGTCGCTGGCCCCGGCGCTCGCGCAAGTGCTGGCCCGCGTCAGGCGGCTCTTCGACCTGGAGGCCGATCCCCAGGCCATCGCGGCTCGGCTGGGAGCCCTGGCCGCCGGGAGCCCTGGGCTGCGGGTGCCGGGGGCGTTTGACGGGTTCGAGATAGGGGTGAGAGCCATCCTCGGGCAGCGGATCAGCGTGGCCGCGGCCACCACGCTCGCGGGCAGGTTCGCGTCCCTGCTGGGCGAGCCCATCGACACACCCTTCGAAAGTCTCAATCGCCTGACGCCAACCCCTGAGCGAGTGGCCGCCACCCCGCCGGAGGCAATCGCACAGCTTGGGGTCACGCTGGCCAGGGCGGGATCGATTGTAGCCCTGGCCGAGGCGGTGCGGAGCGGCAGGGTGGTGCTGGAGCCTGGAGCAGGGGTGGACGCCACAATTGCCCGGCTGGTGGAGCTTCCTGGCATAGGAGAGTGGACGGCCCAGTACATCGCCATGCGGGCCCTCTCCTGGCCCGACGCCTTCCCGCACACAGACCTGGGCGTTCGCAAAGCCCTCGGCGAGACCAATCCCAAACGGGTGCTGGAAATGGCCGAGCCCTGGCGGCCCTGGCGCGCATATGCGGTGATGCATCTTTGGAGGTCTTTGAAATGACTTACTATACATATGTTGATAGCCCTTTGGAGACGCTGCTGCTAACCTCCGATGGGGTTTCGCTGACGGGGCTGTACATGGTGGAGCGGAGGCACGGCCCGGAGGTGGAGGCGGACCGGGTGCGTGATGACGACGCGGCCCCGTTCCCGGCCGCGCGGGAGCAACTTGCCGCCTACTTTGAGGGAAGGCTGACCGATTTCGATCTGCCCCTGGCGATGGCCGGGACTGAGTTCCAGAAGCGGGTCTGGGAGGAGTTGACCCGGATACCATACGGGGCGACTATCACCTACGGAGAACTGGCCCGGCGCGTGGGCAACCCGAACGGCTCGCGGGCCGTGGGCCTCGCCAACGGGCGCAACCCCATATCGATAGTCGTGCCCTGCCACCGGGTGATCGGGACTAGCGGCAAATTGGTGGGTTACGGGGGCGGCCTGAGTCGCAAGGAAGCGTTGCTCGTGCTGGAAGGAGCCCTCCTCATGGCCAGTAGTCAGTGGTCGCAGGCAGACACTGACCACTGACCACTGAT
>JBJMMB010000148.1:0-28432 GCA_045805005.1 Chloroflexia bacterium | reverse complement strand
GGTCACTATAAGATGCTTCCGGGGGCCTTACGGACGCCCTCTCGTAGCCTGGTGGGGCAGGCACCGTGTAGGCGTAAAAGACCGGTGCGGTGGTGCTGTCGCCCGGCCAGAAGCCGACACTGCTACATTCGTGCGAGTATGCTTCCCGCGTCACCAGGTCTGCCCCTGGCCGCTCAGGGGCGCGGCGTCCTGAGAAGCGCGTCACGGCGAGATCGAAGCTCCCCCACCAGAAATGCACGGGGCTGCACTTGCCGATAAAGCCTCCTCGGAACTGCTGGAATATGATGCTCGTCTGCAACAGGATGCGCCAGAACCTGTTGGCGTACTCCTGATCGTACGCGTTGTGCACGGTGTCTATGTCACAGGCGATAGGATTGGGCACCTCCTGGGGGGTGGTGTTTATTTTTACCTCTATCTGCATGGAGCGTAGCACCGACATGATCTCTTTGTAAAAGTCGGCAACGGAGCGCGGGTATAGCGCCATATACCTTGTCGTGCCGTCGCTTGACTGCAGCACGAGTGTGTGGTCAATGAAGTCGAACGTTAGCTCGAAAGTGCCGTTGCCGTAGGGGATTGGAGAAGTTGTGAGGCCCCGTGAGGTGACATAGAGCGCCGAGTGCCACAAGTGATTGATTTTGGGGGTGAGGGTCAGCCTGATCTTGCCAACCACCTGCGTCCACATGTGCAGGGTTTCGTATGTCTCACTCCACTCTTGATATGGGAGGTCAGGCCACGCACCGGTTGCGTTTGCACGAGTGCCCAATCCGCCGTTTTGGGTTGGCTGTCTTAGTACGTCCCGGCCCGCTGTCAATTCCACGTTTGCATCGTTCACGATCTGCTCCTCATCTACGTTATCTGTGTTCCATGGCAAGTCGAAGGGCCGGCAACAGCGAATCGTGCTCCCAGGACGCGTCGTGGCGCGCACCGTTGATGAACAAAGTAGGCGTGCCTTGCACACCGCTGTTCACGCCGCTGTGAAGGTCTTCAACAATCCGAACCTTGCCGGAATGCGCCGCCAAGTCATGGGCGAACCGGTTGGCATCCAGTCCCACCTCAACGGCGTACCGCGCCAGATCACTATCCTCAAGCGCCTGCTGGTGGGCGAACAGGTAACGGTGCATCTCCCAGAAGCGCCCTTCGGCATCCGCGGCTTCTGCTGCTTCTGCCGCATGCATAGCGTGGGGGTGGATGTCGGTGAGGGGGAAGTTGCGAAACACAAAGCGAAGGTCGTCACCCAACTCGGGCTGGATCGTACGCACTACGCCCAGGGCCCTGCGGGTGTAGGGGCATTCGTAGTCGCCGTAGACCACGAGGGTAACCGCGGCTTCCGGCGTCCCCTGCGAGTGGTCGCGCTCGCTCACCGGCGGCGTGAGATCGACGTCTGAAGCTTGACCGCCTGCCTGCGCGCTTTTGTCTGGTGCTCTGTCGTCTTCCATAGTCTGATTTCCTCCACACGGCCTAGTGGGAACCCGGCCTGCCCTGCAGGCGAGAACACATCATGATGGTCTTGTTGCCGCATAGCATCAGATTGCGCGGTTATTTATTGGCGCAAACTTATATCCGAGGGGACAATTATACATGCAAGACCAACATGGTAACATCCTGTCAAGGAGGATGGGGCCAGGCTCACGGAGCTGGAAGGGGGTTCGCGGAGCGCATTTCTACGAGGGTATGCATCTATGCTGAGAGGGCTTGCCACCCTTGCAGAGTTTTGGAAGAGGTTATGATAACCTTTAGGACCGGCCGAACAGAACCGATACTACGTCTATAAGCGTTGAGAGGTGGAGGGCATCGGCCAGGGGAGCGGGGTTGAGCAGGAAGATGATGGCCGCCACGCAGAGGGAGACGCCGTAGGGCATGAAGTCACCCATCTTGCTCCTTCGCGTAACGAGGAGCAGGATCGCCACAGCCCCGGCGATGAGGGGGCCGATGACGAGCACGCCGACGATATTGGGGAAGCCGAGCATCAGGCCCATCATGAGCGCCAGGAAGACGTCGCCCAGGCCGAGCGGCTCCTCGATGTGGCGGAAGATCAGCCGGGCCAGCACATAGGCCAGCAGGAAGAAGCCCCCTGCTACGGCAGCACCGATGATGGCGTATGTGAGGCTCATGCCCGGGAGGAAGAAGCTGCCTATGAGGCCCACCAGGCCGCCCGCCGCGATGACCGAGAGGTAGATGTCCCGGTGCTTCCAGTCGGTGACGAGCACAAGCATGAGGATCGCCGTGTAAGCGGAGTGAAACCAGAAGCCCACCCCGAAGCCCTCTAACGCGTACAGCAGTACGAAAAGCAGGGCTAATGCGGCCTCCACGGCCGGATAAGCCACGGGCAGACGCTGACCGCAAGTGGAGCATTTACCCCGCTGCGCCAGGAAGCCCACAACCGGCAGGGTCTGCCGCAGCGTCAGCGGGTGGTCGGAGCGCGTGCAGCGAAGCCCGCCAAAAAAGGGCCTGTTCGCCGCCAGCCGCGTAGCTACCACATTCACAACGAAGCCCGCGGCCAGGCCCAGCACAAGAGCCACCAAGACCCCTGCCGCGCCTACCGCACCCACGGGCCGGCCTCACACATTCTTCGCTTGGGGATAATCACAGAGCTAAATATAAGCCAAATGAAAGGCATAGCGCAATGGGAATGCAGTCACCCCTGGCCACGCCGATGGTAACAGAGAGCCCTATTGTTCTCACAACACAAGCCGCCTCCGGAGGCGGCTTGTGTTGTGAGAACGTTGCTAGTTGCGGGCAAGCTCCGCTGCCACAGTGGGCAACGCCCTGTTGACCTTCTCGATGCGGTGCATCGCCTCAGAGAGGTTCACCTCGGAGTTGGCGAAGGAGATGCGTATGTATCCCTCACCGAACTCCCCAAACGACGTGCCGGGCAGCACCGCCACGTCGGCCTCCTTGAGCAGGTAGTCGGCGTAGGAGCGCGAGTCCATACCGGTCTCGGTGATGTTGGGGAAGGCGTAGAATGCTCCCTGCGGCAGGTTGCAACGCAAACCGGGGATCTTGTTTAACCCCTCGTACACAAGCTCGCGGCGGGAGGCGAAAGCCTTTTGCATCTTCTCGATATCGTCCCGTGGGCCGGTGAGGGCGGCGATGGCGGCCCGCTGGCTGAAGGTCGAGGTGCACGACACGCTGTTGATGACCAGGCGGCTGATGTGGGGCACCCACTCCGCCGGGAAGATGCCGTAGCCCAGGCGCCAGCCGGTCATCGCATATGTCTTCGAGAAGCCGTCGAGCAGCACTGTGCGCTCCATCATGCCCGGAAAGCTGAGTATGGTGTGGTGCTCGCCCTCGTACACGATCTCGCTGTAAATCTCGTCGGCCAACACTATGAGGTCGTGCTTCACGGCCAGGTCCGCTATCGCCCGCAGGTCGTTGTAGGTAAGCACCCCGCCAGTGGGGTTGTGCGGGGAGTTGATGATGATCAAGCGGGTCTTGGAGGATATCTTGCTCTCCAACTCGTCCAGGTTGATCCTGAAATCGCGCTGCTCGCTCAACTGAAGGGGCACCGCCACCCCGCCCAGGAAGTTGATCATCGATTCGTATATCGGGAAGCCGGGGTTGGGATATATGACCTCTTCGCCGGGCTCGATCAAGGCCATGATGGTGTAGAACATGATCGGTTTGGCCCCCGGCGTGACCACGACGTTCGCCGGGTCGAACTGCAAGCCTCGCTGCCCGCCGGCATACCGGGCCAGGGCCTCGCGAAGCTCGAGGATGCCGGTAGAATTGCTGTAATGGGTATATCCCTCGTCCAGGGCCTCCTTGGCCGCCGCGCGTATGTGGCCCGGCGTGTCGAAATCGGGCTCCCCGATTTCAAGGTGTATGATTGGCTTCCCCTGGGCCTCCAGCGCCCTGGCGCGGGCCGCGACCTCGAAGGCGGTCTCGGTGCCCAGCCTGTACATTCGCTCCGCGAGTCTCAACTTCATCGTTGGTCTTCCTCCATTCAGGTGTTTGATGTACGCATCATCGTTTCAGGTCCCCAACCGTGGCCGCATCGAGGCGCTGCATGAGGGCGACCATGAGGCGGGTGGCGTTGTCGAAGTCGTCTCGGTTAATCATGGAAGCAGCGGAGTGGATGTAGCGGGACGGGATGCCGATCGTGAGACTGGGCACGCCGCTGCCGGCCAGTTGGATGCGCCCACCGTCCGTGCCGCCCGCGGCCATGCTATCGAACTGGTAGGGGATCCCCTCGCGCTCGGCAGTGTCGATCACCAGGTTGCGAAGCTTCAGATTGGGGATGAGCGAGCTGTCGTAGATCAGGATCACCGGCCCTTTGCCAAGCTTGGACTGGGCTTCGTGCTTCTTCACACCCGGCGTGTCCCCCGCGATGCCAACATCGAGCGAGATCGCCACGTCGGGCTCAACCTTGTTCGCGAGGGTGGCAGCGCCCCGCAGGCCCACTTCCTCTTGCACCGTGGCCCCGGCGTAGATGGTGTTCGGGTGGTCACTCCTCGCCTCCCGGAGCGTCTGCACGGCCAGGGCGCAGCCAAAGCGGTTGTCCCAGGCCTTGGCGAGGAGCATCTTCTCGTTCGCCATGACGGTGAAGGGGCAGATGGGCACCGCCGGATCGCCTGGACGGACGCCCACATCGATAGCCTCATCTTTGCTCGTTACCCCGATGTCGATGAACATGTCGCGCTTGTCCACCATCTTCTTGCGCTCGTCGGCTGTGAGGATGTGCGGCGGCTTCGAGCCGAACACGCCTACGATATCGCCCTTATGCGTGCGTATGGTGACCCGCTGGGCGAGCATGACCTGCTCCCACCAGCCGCCCATAGTTTGGAACCTCAGGTAGCCGTCATCATCTATCATCGTGATCATGAAGCCAACTTCGTCCATGTGCCCGGCGACCAGTACCCTGGGCGCTTGCTCCTTTTGGACGCCACTGCCGGTCTTGACGCCGACTATGGAGCCGAGGTTATCGGTCACCACCTCGCCCAGCGGAGCCAGGTAGCGAGCCATGACGTCGCGCACTTCGTGCTCCTGCCCAGGCACGCCGAGCGCATCGGTCAGATCCCTCATCATTTGCAGGGTTTCGTCCACTTGTTGCTCCTTCAACTTGACAGTTTCGAGCCGCAGAGACGGCAGTAGTAGGCACCGTCGCCAGGCATGTCGGGCATGCCAACGATCCAGAGGTTGCAGTGCACGCATTTATAGGACAGGGCGCGGGGGCCGGGACCCGTGTCGGCCTGCGGGGGCGGCTTGACTATCTCCTTGAGTTGCTCGCGGGTGGGCGCGCCCAGCACACGGGCGACCCGCACCTCCCCGTTGTCCACCACCAGGCCCAGGGCCATCCCTTTGGCGATCAGGTGACGCTGGGTGAGGTTTTCGAATACGTGCTCGGGTATGATGAACCCCGATATCTTTTCGGGTGCGGACATAGGCGCGGCATCAAGGGTAACTGTTTCGCCACCGAAGAAACCCCCAAAATTGAGTACATCGGTGACCACATAAGTCACAAAATCCTCGTCAGTATAAGCGCGACTGGCATCGCCCTCCGGCATCGCTTCCTTCCTCCTGCATGGCGGCTGTGCCACCCGGGCACAATTGGAATTATTATAGCACACGCGGGGAACCATTTATGCCTGCCGGAGGTCCCGTCCAACTTAATCCAAAATTAATGTTTCCTCAACCCCATTTTAATACGGACACCCTAAACTTAATAAGTCAGAGTGTTCCCTCCGCAGCCCTGAGTAGCCAAGCTTGCGATTCGAGCAGGGAACCAGCAAAGGAAGTACGGAGAATTAGCATGACACAACGATTGGCATTCGCGGGCGCAGCCGGGCTGGCGGCATTTTCGATCATGCTGCTGGGGGCGCTGGCCGCGTATGTCGTTTTGCACATGCCGCCCGTCACGGCGGCTTCGGCGCCCCAATCGGCAGTGGCGGCTCCCGCGCAGGAGCAGGCTGCTCCTCCCTCGTCTTCGTTTCAAGACCAGTCCGGCCAACAGAGCTCGCCGTCCTCGCCGCCCGCCTCGGGCCAGAGCCAATCCGGCGCCTATCCGGTTTCCGCCGACGACGCCACGACCATAGCTCTCAATAGCGTGCCAGGCGCGTCGCTGTCGGGGCAGCCGCGGCTGGTGAACTTCGGGGGCATTGTTGCCTACGAGGTGCCCCTGGATGCGGGGACTGTGTACGTGGACGCTAATCAGGGGCAGGTCCTGAGGGGCGGCCTGGGCGGGCGAAGGCGTCACAGCACGCGCTAGAGGTAATTGACAGGAATTGGAACTTATGCAGCGCACAGAAGGGAAACGGCAAATGAATCAGGCGAATGGAAAGAAGCGACGCGAAGGTACGGCGGGCGTTAAGGCCCTGATCGCCAGCGCCTCGATCGCGGCCACGATCGCGGGTTGGGCGTTACTCCCCTCGAACGACCCCACGTCCACCTCCGCGGCCGGCGACACTCCAGTTCAACAGCCCGTCCTCGCGGTGCCCGATCCCAACGGCGCAACCGGGGCGACAGACAACGGGCCAGCCCTTTCGTCCCCCGATGCGCAAGGCTCCCAGGACCCCTCGACAATCTCGCCCGATTCGGGCTTGCCGCAGGTCCAGCCCAACTGGGGCTTCTCGAACCAACCCGCCCCTATTGGACGCACTCACTCCTCCCGTTAGACCGAATTGATGGTTGAGCGAGGGAGCAAGCAATCGCAGCATCACTTTTGGAGTATCGTTGATGGAATCCAGGCAGGCATACGCCGCCAATGACGAGCGGAGGGGACCGGCCACTACCCCTGGGCCCTCTCCCGCGATCAAAGTCCCCTACCCTTATGTACACCCCGGCAACCCGGCTCCCGTGCAGCCCCAGCCGGTGCCAGGTACGCAGCCTCCCAGCGGCAAGCGCCCCGTCGCGCCGCCCGAGGTCCCTCAAGAGGAGGGTTCCGTGTGGGGTATGGCCGAGCTGGCACTGGTGGTCGCCATCATACTGGGCGCCGCCGCCGCCGCGCTCTCCATGCCGGTATGGCTGCCGGTGTTGGGGCAATCTGTCGTTGGGGCGGACGTGAAGGCGTACTGGTACCTGTCCAGGGCCAGCGGGCTCACAGCCTTCGTTTTGCTCTGGGTATCCATGGCCAGCGGGCTGATCATAACCAACAAGATGGCGCGCATCTGGCCCGGGGCCTTCACTGCCTTCGACCTGCACCAGTTCACCAGCCTGCTGGGCCTCGGCTTCATGGTTTTCCATGCGCTCATACTCCTCGGTAACGCCTATGTGCCCTACAACCTTGCCCAGCTCCTCATACCCTTCGCCGGCGCCGCCTACCGCCCCCTCTGGGTGGGCATCGGCCAGATCGCCATCTACCTTTGCATACTGGTCACCTTCACCTTCTACGTCCGCAAGCAGATCAGCAACCGCCTCTGGCATATCATCCACTACCTTAGCTACGCGGTCTTCGCCCTCACCCTCGCTCACAGCCTCTTCAGCGGCACCGACAGCAACAACCCCTGGATTTTTTCGCTCTACTGGCTAACCACGGCCTCTCTGGTCGTCTTGACCGCGCACCGCTTGCTGCGCAGGCCCGAATTGCGCAACGCGTAACGTTCGGGATAAAGGCTGAGTGCGCCGGCGAACAGGGCGACCAACACAGGGTCGCCCCTACGAGTCGGCCTTGCTGCCTGACTTTGCAACAGCCCTGGCCCGTTTGACGCCGTTGCTCCCCTAATCGCCGGTCTGTGGTAGAATACATCACAACTACGCGGCGCTTCACTATCCACGCCTGGAGGGACCGTATGCAAACGGCACGTATTCCGCAGACAGAGCCGGAACCCCATCGCGACCTGCTTGCCTACAGGGACGAGTTCCCCATACTGCAAAACAAGACTTTTCTCAATACTGTGTCGCTGGGGGCCCTGTCGCAGCGCTCCATCGACGGCGTGCAGGACTTCTTGCAGAAGTGGGCCGAGCTGGGGGCGTCTGCCTGGTATCGCATATGGGTGGGCAAGGTAGCCGAGTTGCGCGAGGCATACGGGCGTGTGATCGGAGCCTCGCCCGAGGACCCGGGCAGCCGGATCGCCATCACTCCCTCCATCTCCGTAGCCGTGTCGGGCGTGGCCAGCGCTCTCGACTGGTCGAAGCGCAAGAAGGTGGTCCTCGCGGACCTCGATTTCCCCACCCTCGGCCACCAGTTCCTCGCGAAGAAGCCGCTCGGGATTGACGTGGAGTTCGTGCGCAGCCCCGACAAGGTGACCGTCCCCCTGGAACTGTTCGAGGCAGCCATCGACGAGAACACCGCGCTGGTTGCGACGTCGCATGTTTATTTCACCAGCGGAGCCATCCAGGACGTCGCGGGCCTGGCGGAGATAGCCCACCGCAAGGGCGCGCTCTTCCTGGTCGATGCCTACCAGGGCACGGGCCAGGTGCCCACCGACGTGACGACTATGGGTGCCGACTTCTACGTTTCCGGCAGCCTGAAGTGGCTGATGGGCGGTCCAGGCGTGGCCTTCCTGTACGTTCACCCCAGCGCGAGCCACTTGCAGCCCACCATAGCCGGGTGGTTCGGCATGAAGAACCAGTTCGATTTCGACGTAACCTCGCTCTCGTTCCGCGACGAAGCATGGCGCTACGAGATGGGCACCCCGGCCATGGCCGCCGTCTACGCCGCCCTGGGGGGCCTCTCGATCGTGGAGGAGATAGGCACCGACAGAATCCGCGAGCGCGATATCGCCCTTACCGAGGACCTTATCTCCAAGGCGCACGCTGCCGGTTTCTCTACCCGCGTAGCCCCCAATCCCAACGAGCGCTCGGCCATCGTCTTGCTCGACTTCGATGACCCCAAACCGCTGGTCGCGGCCCTGGCCGAGCGTGGCATCATCACCGATTACCGTCCAGGCGCGGTCCGCGTCTCCCCTTACTTCTACAACACCTTCGAGGAGAACGACGTGGTGCTGCGCGCTATTCGGGAGATTGTGGGTTAGATAGTGCCGATATTGCGTATTGCGTATTGCGTATAGGACAGGGGACAGCGAGTTCTTCTAAGTAATACGCAATACGCATCACCGCCGTGGAGTCCCAAATTCCGAATCCGTCTCTCCCCCCCGAGCTACAGCGAGTCCTCCTGGAGGTGGCAGAGCGCGCGGAGGAACGCGGCTGGCGAGTGTACCTGGTGGGGGGATATGTGCGCGATCTGCTGCTTGGCCGGCCAAACGATGACGTAGACGTGGCTGTCGAAGGCGGCGCAATCGATCTCGCCAACGCCTTGCAGTCCCACGCCGAGGCCAAAATCGACACAGCCGACAGGTTCGGCACGGCCCACCTCACGCTCGGCCCAGGCCTTCCGGACATCGACCTGGTCACCGCCAGGCGCGAGCGCTACCTCTCCCCTGGGGCCCTCCCCACTGTCGAGCCCGGCACCATCGACGACGACCTCGCCCGCCGCGACTTTACTATCAACGCCCTTTCGATACCAGTGATCAGTGGCCGGTGGCCGGTGGTCAGTGACCAGGGTGGTAGGCAGACACTGACCCACGAGCGTAGCGAGGGCTCGTGGCCGCTGACCACTGAGAGTATGCTTGACCCTCACGGCGGTCTGCGCGATCTACAAGCCGGGCTGATTCGCGTCCTGCACCCCAACAGCTTCGTAGATGATCCCACGCGTATCCCTCGCGCCGTGAAGTATGCCGAGCGCCTGGGGTTCAAGATCGAGCCCGAGACGTTCGAGTTGATACTTCGGGCGGTACGCGACGGGGCCATAGCGACCGTGTCCACGGACAGGATGGTGAGGGAGCTGCTCCTCATAATGGAGGAAGAACGGGCCCCCGCCATGCTGGCCCGGCTCGAAGACCTGGGCGTGCTCAGGGCCATCCACCCCGACCTGGGGTGGCCCTACGACAAAGACAGCCCCACGGTAGACATCCGCTCCGAGAGCACGTCCCCGGCCCAGCGCCGCGATGCGTACCTGGCCATCCTGGGCGCGGAATACGCGGGGGCGGGTGAAGCAGGGGCGACCGAGGCCGAAGCCCTCGCCCGCGCCCTGGGCCTCAACGCCCGCCACGTGCGCCTCATGCGCGATGCCGCCACCCTGGCCGGCCTCTGGCCGCGCCTGGGAGAGGAAGGGCTGCGACCCTCGCAGGTGTACAACTTGCTGAGGGGCCTGGACGTTAATACCTTGCACGCCTTCACGCGCATTAGCGCCCTGGCGAGCGACGATGTCGCCTGGCGCAACCTGCACGCCTACCTGGACCACTATCGACACGTAAAGCCGCTCCTCGACGGAGCCTATTTGAAAGAGCTTGGAGTAGAGCCCGGCCCTATATACAGCCGGATACTGGGAGAACTTCGGGAGGCCAAACTGGATGGCCAACTACCTGAGAGAGAGGATGAGGAGAGGTTCGTGGGAGAAGTGCTGAATAAAACGTAAAACGTAAAACGTAATGGTGGTAAGCGTAGTTAGTTCCGGCTCCGAGGAACCGGTCGCGTCCTATCGCCATACGTTTTACGTTTTACGTTTTACGCAAAGTCGTCGCAGCATCAAGCCGGTTTCTTCGCGGCCTTGTTCTCCTTGGATGCCTGCTTGGTCTGCTGCTTCCGCTTCTTATCCGTGTTCTTGGGACTCTTGTCGCCCATCGGAATATTCCCCCTCTCTGATAAATTCAGCCCGGGCTGTGTAGAATACTTATATCACGCCTGTATATTGGTGTCAATGAGCTTTGTATGGGTCGGGGATTAGGGATCAGGGTTTAGTAGCAGTCGTTGGCAGACTTTAGTCCCTGACACCTAATCCCTTTGTAGAAAGAAGTACTTTGATGAGTCGTCGTATCCCGCGTCGCAGCCTGCTATCCGGACTTTGCGCCCTGGTATTCTTGTCCGCTTCCATAACTCCATCGTCCATTGGCTATCGTGCGCCGTCTACCGCAGACCCTGGCCCTTCCTCCCCAGGCTCACTGCCGGCCACGGCAAGCGCTGCAACTCTCAACACTCGCTCGTTCTTCGGCATGAATCTCTACATCACGGGCCTCGAACGGCCCAAGGACGAGAAGCTGGCGCTGCTGGACGCGGCCCGCGACCTGGGCGTGCGCTGGAGCCGTGAGGAGATGTCCTGGGCCAACCTGGAGCCCGACCGCAAAGGGGTCTACAACTGGGGGGCCTACGACCCCTGGATTAACGCCCTGACCAAGGGCGGCTTCAACATCGTGGGCAGCATCCAGACGACGCCCTACTGGGCCTCCGGCGTGAAGCCCACCGAGCCGGAGTGGTACTGGAACGTACCGCGCAACCCGCAGGATTTCGCCGACTTCGCGTATGCCGCGGCACAGCATTACGCGGGTAAGATCCACGTTTGGGAGATTTGGAACGAGCCCGACGTGGAGATGACGTTCAAGTGCGGCGGGTGCGATAGGGCCGCCGTCTACGCCCAGATGCTGGCACTCAGCTACGCGGGCATCAAGAAAGCCGACCCCGACGCCACCGTGCTGATAGGCGGCCTCTCGATTCACGACTACAACAACCTGGGCATGGCCTTCCTCGACCGCGTGGTGGCCGCCTCCGGTGGGAAGCTCAACTTCGACGTGCTCTCCATCCACCCGTACATGCCCGACCGCCCGCCCGAGAGCACCGACCCAAAGACGGTGGTGCAGAACTTCCCCTACAGGCTGCAGTTCGCGAGCCGATGGCTGGATGCTCACGGTGCATCTAACAAGGAGATCTGGATCACCGAGGACGGCTACTCCACCTGCTCGCCCTGCAATGGGCTGGGGGTCAGCGAAAACGAGCAGGCATCGCGTCTGGTCCGGCTTCATGCCATAGCTATGGCCGCCCCCAAGGTCACCCACTTCGACTACTTCCAGCTCAATGACAAGTTCAATGCCGGACCCGACGACCTCTGGGGCAACATGGCTATAATGCGCAACGACATGAGCTACAAGCCCGCCTCCAAGGCCTACAAAGTCATGACCCAGCAATTGGAGGGCGCCACCTACGCAGGCCAGGGCCCCCTGATGCGAGCGGTGCCCAACCGTTGGCAGCAGCAATTCGATCGCTACGATTACAAGTTCACGAAGGGCAGCACTACCATCCATGTCATGTGGACTACCGGCGCCCCTGAGACTGTGCAAGTGCCGGTGTCCCAGCCCCACGTCACCGCGCTGACCATTGGGGGCCAAACTGTAAACTCGCCACGCCAGGGCAACTCGGTCATAGTGACCGTTAGCGAAAGCCCGCTTTATGTGGTGGAGTCCTCGGTCACGACCACGCAACTCGACCCCGCGAATGACGCCTCCTCCCCCACCGGCTTCCGCGCCTCCACGAGGTTCGCGAGCTACTGGCAGAGGAACGGCGGTTTGCCCCTCTTCGGCTACGCCATCAGCGGCGAGCGCAACGAGAAAAGCCCCACCGACGGCAAGCAATACGTGGTGCAGTGGTTCGAGCGGGCCCGCTTTGAGTACCACCCCGAGTACGCCGGCACCCCTCACGAAGTGCTCCTGGGCCTGCTGGGCAGCCAGTTGGCAGCCGGGCGCACCTTCCCTGGCCTCGCCCCCCCTCTGGGCACCGAATCCTCGTGCTCCGCTGAGACCGGCCACTGCGTCTGGGGCCGCTTCCTCGACCGCTGGCGAGAGCTGGGCATACCCATAGTCGGCCTTCCCCTCTCCGACCAGTTTGAGGAGCGCGGCACCGACGGGACGACCTACCTGGTACAATACTTCGAGCGCGCGCGCTTTGAGTACCACCCTGAGAACACCCCACCCTATGATGTGCTACTCGGTTTGCTGGGGAGGCAGTTATACGGGCCCTGAGAGCACCGGCATCGACGCTTGGCACTATGCGCCACCGTGTGTTAGACTGACCTCGAACCGACCACAACCAAGCTGCGTCGGAAAGTCAGAGGACGGAACGGTGACCGAAGAAGAGATCCTGGTATTCGGCGGCTCCGGCAGCCCGCTGCTCACGCGCAACATCTGTGACTACCTGGGTATAAAGCCGCGCCCCAACGAGGTACTGCGCTTCTCTGATGGCAATATCTTCGTGCGCATCCTCGACAACGTGCGCGGCCGGCGCGTCTATCTCGTCCAGTCTACCGCGTTCCCGGCCAACGACAATTACATGGAGCTTCTCTTCTGGATTGACGCCTTCACGCGAGCCAGCGCCGACTCGGTCACCGTGGTCATGCCGTACTTCAGCTATGCGAAAGGCGATAAGAAGGACGAGCCCCGCGTGTCGATCCGCGCCCGCGTTTGCGCGGACGCAATTGAGGCGGCCGGAGCCGACCGCATCGTGACGATGGACCTGCATGCGCCCCAGATCCAGGGGTTCTTCCACGTGCCTGTGGACGACCTCTATGCGCTGCCGGTGCTGGCCGATGCGGTCAAGCTCAAGAACCTGGAGAACCTGGTGGTGGTGGCCCCGGACACCGGCTACGCCAAGAGGGCCCGCCAGTACGCCCAGTATCTCGGCGCTCCCCTGGCCGTGGCGATAAAAGAGCGCGTGGGGCATGACGAACACCCGGAGGTGCTTGAGGTGATCGGCGAAGTGCGTGACAAGACCGCACTTATCGTGGACGACTTCACCACCTCCGGTGGTACCCTGGTTGAGGCTGCTCAGATGCTGGTTGAGCTCGGCTCGCGCCGAGTGTTTGCTGTCGTCACGCATGCCGTATTCGCCCCGGAGGCAATGGAGCGCATCGACAGCAGTCCAATCGAGGCCCTCCTCGTCACCGATACGGTTGAAACCCAGCCTGTGACATATTCCCCAAAGGTCGAGGTAGTGACTGTTGCGCCTCTGTTCGGCGAGGCCATCCGCCGCATCCACAATCGTGAGAGCATCAGCGTACTCTTCCCTGGCAGGAACAAGTAGGGTGAGAGCATCGGGTCGAGCCACTCGCGATCCCTGCGTATAAGAACGGCCTCAATTATTCCAAGGAGCGTTGCCATACTCCAGACCCCATACCATGATACTCGGCGTCCTGTCTGATACCCACGGCACCCTCCACCCGCAAGTGCTCCCCCTCTTTCGCGAGGCGGGTGTGGAACGCATTTTGCATGCGGGAGATGTAGGAGCCTATTTTGTGATTGAGCAGCTAAGCACGGTGGCCCCTGTTTCGGCGGTGGTGGGCAACGTGGACCTGGAGGGCAGCGTGGCGTCGCTACCCCATGAAGTCCGGCTGGAGATCGAGGGGGTGAGTATCTACATGACCCACGTGGGCGGCAAGCCCGGCGTGTGGCTGCCACGGCTCCCTCGGCCGCTGCCCGATGTGGCGATCTGTGGGCACAGCCATGCGCCGCTGCTGGAGCAGGTCGGACCTACTCTGTTCCTCAACCCTGGCGCCGCGGGCACCAGGGCCCGGTTTAGACTCCCTCTATCGGCGGCCCTCCTCCGCATCGAGAGCGGCGCAGCCGAGGCCAAGCTGGTGACATTGCAGGAGCACTAAGTAATGAGAGCAGTCGTGTGGGACCTGGATGGAGTGATAGTCGATAGCGGCGCGGCGCATAATGCGTCATGGGTCGGAATGGCCCGGGAATTTAGGGTGCCCTACAACCCGGATGCCGACTTCAAGGGAATATTCGGCAGGCACAACACCGACATCATCTCGGGCCTCTGGAAAGTCACCGCCCCGGCTGAGATCGAGCGCATGGCCTCGCGTAAGGAATGGCTCTTCCGCGAGGCCGCCCGCAATCTCATGCCGCTGCCCGGCGTGGCGGACCTGATGCGCTCGCTCACCGAGGCGGGTTGGAAGCAGGGCATAGGCTCCTCAGCGCCCCTGGAGAATATTCGCTTGCTGCTCGAAGTCACGGGCCTCTCGTGTTACATGCAGGGCATAGCCTCGGGTGAGGACGTTACGGTCGGCAAGCCCGACCCGCAGGTCTTCCTCGTGGCCTTCCAACGCCTCGGCGTCAGCCCCCGCGACGGCGTGGTCATCGAGGACGCCCCGGCCGGCGTCCAAGCCGCCAAAGCCGCCGGAGCAGCCGCCGTGGGCGTCACCAACACCCAAACCGCCGAAACCCTCGCCACGGCAGGCGCTGACCTGGTCGTGCCCACCCTGGAGGGATTGGGCATAAACAGACTTGAAAAGCTAGTGCGCAGGAATCAGGGCCAACCCTTGTGATCGCCGGGGCGCACTTAAAGTGAGGTTGCCGGGGGTATAGAGAGATAGTTACTGCCCGGCGGCCTCTCCTTGCGCTGCCAGCGACAATCGTGGACCGGAAGCCGCCTGATCCGAAAATACGGCCAGCGGCAGGCGGACGGTGAATGTAGAGCCGCTACCCTCCTGGCTCTCGACTGCGACCACACCCCCGTGCTGCTCCACGATCTGTTTCGCACCAGCCAGGCCGATACCCGTGCCCCGGAAGCGGCCCTCCACGTTGCCCCCCCGGTGAAACCATTCGAAGATGTGAGGGAGGTCATCCTCCGGGATGCCCACGCCGTGGTCGCGAATCGTCAGTACGGCCCACTCTTGCTGCTCCTCTCCGCCACCTTCTCTTGAGAGGTCGGCCTCGATCTCGCCACCGTCCGGAGAGTATTTGATGGCGTTGGAGACGAGATTATCGAGCACCCGCTCCAGGCGAACCGGGTCCCAGTTGCCAACGAGGCTCGGCACGGAAGCCGAAACGAGAATCGGGTGGCGCTTAGAAGTGTGCGCGTGATATGCGGCGACCTGGCGCGAGAGGGCCACTAGGTCGGTCGGGCGCGGGAGCAGGACGAGGGGCTGGCCCGACTGGAGGCGAGCGAAGTCCATCAGGTCCTCGATCAGGGCGTTCATCTTCTCACCTGACGCTTCTATGCGCTCCACGCCCGACACCAACTCGGCGGCTTTTTGCTCGCCAAACGATCTGACCTGCCGCTGAAGCATCTTGGTGCTCATCTTTATGACCGAAAGCGGGCTGCGCAAGTCGTGTGAAACCAGGGACAGAAGCACTTCGCGAGCCCGAACGGCCGCTTCGGCCTCGGCGCGGGCCGCCTGCTCCAGCACCAACAGCCTGGCCCGCTCCTCTTCTGCCCGCTTGCGGTCGGCCACCTCGGTCTCCAGCTCAAGATTCGCCTGGCGCAATTCCGTGGTGCGCTCGGCCACGCGGGCTTCCAGGCCCTCGTTCAACCGCCGTATCTCCTCCTCGGCGCGCTTGCGGTCGGCCACCTCGCGGCGGGCCGAGTCGTAAAGCCGGGCGTTATCGAGCGCGATCGAGGCCAATTGTGCGAACCGGGTCAGTACCTCGATAGCCTCGTCACCGAAGGTGCGGCCCGGCTCGAGATAGGCCAGGCCGAGCACGCCCGCCACCTGGCCACCCGAGGTGAGAGGCACACCCACGACCGCCCGAAAACCCAGGTGGTCCAGGCCCTGAGCGCGACTGGACAATTGAGCGTAATCGCTCACGGTCGCGGGCCGTCCGGTCTCCCAGACCTTACCCGCAACGCCCACTCCTCGCTTGAGCCTAAACCCAATCGTCTGCACGAAGACGCCAGTGCCCGCCTGCACCACCAGCTCGTCGGTGCTCGGATCGACCACGTACACGTAACCGTGCTCTGAGCCGACCAGCGAACCGGCCCTGGTGATGATTGCCTCCAGGAGGTCAGTCAAGTCGAGCCGGTTCATAAGCTCCAGGCTCGTGTCGTGGAGCGCGACTAGATATTCGTTCTGGTGGCGCACGCGCTCCTCGGCGCGCACTTGTTCGGTGATATCACGGGCGATACAAACTACGGCGATCGGCTCCGGGGTTTCGACCGTGTCGTTCATCACTCGAGTGGAGATGCTCAAAACCCGTGGTGTGAGGCCCTCCAGGTAGTACTGGGTCGTGGATTGAGGCGTGAGGACAGGGGGTTGGGCGGCCGGGGAGATCATATCGTAGCCCGCGGTTTCGGCCGGCTCGGGCAGCAGATTCACGCCTGGAAGGAACTGAGAGACAGGCTCACCCACCACTTCCTCCTGAGGCTTGCCGAAGAGCTCGGCCGCCGCCTGGTTTGCCAGCCGAATGTTGCCGGCAGTATCCAGCACGAGCAGGACGTCGCCCATGGTGTCGATTATGCCGGGGGCCGCGCTCGCGGGGGTAATATCGACAAGGTTGTAGCTCCAGATGGCCCGTGCGGAGATCGCTACGAAGCCCAGCACAGCCAGGGAGCCGGCCGGGTAGATGGGCAGTCCGTAGGCGGCCAGGAAGTCGATGGCACTGATTGAGCCGACGGCAAAGGCCAGGGTAAGCAGCCTGATCCTGCGCCTGTGCCTGCCCCCCGGGCCATGGCGATACTCGTGCCAGTAGTGAAAAAGGCTGGCGGCCAGCAGGCCCGAGAGGAAAACGATGAAGGGCATACCGAGCCACCCGTAGGCGCTGTAGAACCCCCAGCCGTAGTGGCGCATCCCGACCACCAGGGCGTCGGTTAGCACGGCGGGCACCATGATCAGCGCGGCGAGGACCCAACCCGCCCAGACCACGTACTTGTACCGGCGGTTTATTCCCAGCAAAGTCGTCGTGAACTGGTAGGTGGCGGGGGCGATGAAAACCAGGCCCAGGTAAGAGGCGCGAGCCCACCATTGGGCGGTGCCCGAGTCGTGGGCTGAAACGACACAGGCCGTGCAGAACGGCCCCGCGGCGGCCGTGAGCGTAACGAGGAAAAACAGCACACTGACCCGGGAACCGTGCTCCCTGACAAGTACGAATATCCCTAACGCCAGCATGGCCGCCGCAGCGACCAGCGTTGGGAGCGAGTTCAGACTGAGGGTGTAAATCGATACGTCGAGCTCGTGAGCCAACCCTAAGCCCACCTTCCTAGTATCAGGTATGCGAAACCTACCGGCGACCTTGTGCTCTATCGCGGTATGGCCCTCGGTGTACATTCTACCTGAAACGCCGTCCCAAATGCTAGAGCCTGATTGAACCGAGGCCGGGGACAGGCTGTAGTTCTTTATGTGGCAGGCCGAGGGGACGGAACGCGCAACGTGTAACGGATGCAGGGCAGAGGGTTCTACCGCCCAGGCACAGCATCCAACTATTACGCATTACATATTACTCATCACGAATTAGGAGGTTCGCTATGGTTGCCGTAACCCAGGCACAAGAGGAACAACGGCTGGCTCCCGCGGAAGCTGGACAATTGGCTGCCACATGGAGGCGCTATAGAAAGCACAAGTTGGGGTTGGTGGGCCTGGCTATACTTGCGCTGCTCATGGTATCGGTGATTGTAGTGCCTATCATATCGCCGTTTACTTATGACGGCATCAACGAGGCCATTCCCTTTCAACCGGCGGGCTCCGTGTCTATGCTGAACGGCCATACTTACTGGCTGGGCACCGACGAAGTGGGCAGGGATAACTTCACCCGCCTCTTCTATGCGGGGCGCATCTCGCTGGCGGTGGGGCTCATCACCACGGTGTTCGTGGTCATCATCGGGTCGGCGGTGGGAGCCCTCGCGGGGTACTACGGCGGCTTCACAGACACGGCGCTTATGCGCGTCGTGGACCTGCTCCTCTCTCTGCCCGTGCTGCCTATACTCCTCGTATTGTCGCAGATGGTAAACAAGTCGGGCGTGATGGATCGAATATTCGGCAAAGGGCTGAGCACCGTGGTCACGATCATCCTGGTGCTCACCCTTTTGGGGTGGATGCCCATTAGCCGCCTGGTGAGAGGCTCCATCCTATCCCTGCGCTCCCTGGACTTTGTTGAAGCGAGCCGCGCTCTGGGAGCGAGCAACAGGCACATCATCATGCGCCACCTCATGCCCAACTCGGCAGCCCCTCTGATCGTGGCCGCCACTCTCTCCGTCGGAGCGTTCATAATTACGGAGGCGTTCCTGTCGTTCCTAGGGTTGGGCATCCAGGCACCGACCCCTTCCTGGGGCAACCTGCTGCAGGGAGCCCAGGAGTACAGCTCCTTCATCACCGACGTTAACCCGGCGAAGGAGATAAGGGGCTACCTGATCCTCTTCCCCGGCTTGCTGATTCTGCTGACGGTGCTGTCCATCAACTTCATGGGCGACGCCCTAAGGGACGCCCTCGATCCACGGCTGAAGATGTAGCCGGGGCGCGGGGTCATGAATGATTACTCGGAGTCACATCGGGATAGACCAGGCCGGTGCCCGTGTTCAGGAGGACCACCCGCTCGCCGGGGCTGATCCACCCTGACTTTAAGAGTCGGCGGGCCGCGGGCAGGAGCGCCGCCCCCTCCGGGCAGACCCACAACCCTGCACTGGCCAGCTCGCCCAGAGCAGTGCGTATCTCCTCGTCATCGACCGCGACGGCAGTCCCGCCGGTTTCGCGCAGGGCGCGCAGCATCAGGCTGCCGGAGAGAGGCCCCGGCACGCGGAGGCCCGCCGCCACCGTCTGCGCCTCCTCCCAGAAATCGGTGGCTTCCGCGCCCGCGTCCCAGGCCCGCACCACCGGCGCGCAGCCGGTCGACTGCACGACCACCAGCCTAGGGGCGGGTGCGTCGCCGGGTATCCAACCAAGCGCGGCCATCTCCTGGAAGGCCTTCCACAGCCCGATGAGCCCTACGCCGCCACCGGTGGGGTAGAGTATAACGTCGGGCGGCTGCCAGCCAAGCTGCTCAGCGATCTCGTAGCCGAGTGTCTTCTTCCCTTCTAACCGATAAGGCTCCTTGAAGGTGGAGGCATCGTACCAACCGTGCTCGCGCACGCCCTGCGCCACCCAGGCCCCCGCGTCGCTGATAAGGCCGTCTACAAGCTCGAGCCGGGCCCCATACAGCCGCACCTCCTGCTGCGTCTGGGGCGGGGCGTCCCGCGGCATCGCCACCACCACCGGCAAGCCCGCCCTGGCCCCGTATGCCGCCCAGGCCGCGCCCGCGTTGCCCGCCGTGGGCAGGGCGATTGTGCTCGCCCCCACGGAGCGGGCCATCGTCACTCCCACCGCCGCGCCGCGAGCCTTGAACGTGCCTGTCGGGTTCAACCCCTCGTCTTTCACCCACGCGTCCACCCCCAGCTCCGCGCTCAGCCACTCAAGGGGCAGCAGTGGCGTGGCCCCCTCGCCCAGCGTCACCCATCCACGCGGGTCCGCAAGGGGCAGCACGTCAGCGTAGCGCCAGAGCCCCAGGCTCCACGGCCGGGCCTCGATGCGCGAGCGAGGGACCGCTGTCCGCATCGAGGCCAGGTCGTACCGAGCCAGCAAAATGCCCCCACACTCACAGCGGTGCTGCTCGAGAGCAGTGGGATATGTCTTGCCACAATCGGCGCACTCCAGGTCGATCAGGTAACTACCGGTTTCTCTCATCGGGGTTCCTCCAAGAGGAGTATAGCATAATGTACTTCCCCAAAACCCTTGCCTTCGACACGCGCCTGGACTGGCCAAAGTGGATGTTTGGCCCAGGCGCGGACGTGGCGAGTGGCGATGGGCTCCGTAGCTGGGTTGCGCTATACTAATGGTAGCGCTTCACGACTTGCCGTTGCCGCCAGACCCCAAAACTAGATCTGGGAGCCCTCTCATGACCATCAAGTCGATCAACCCCGCCACCGAAGAGGTTATAGCTACCTACGAGGAGTACTCGCTCTCGCAGCTTGATGCGGCACTTGAGGAGGCACACCGCGCCTTCAGGGAATGGCGCTGGACCTCGTTTGCCGACCGCGCCAGGCTCTTCAGGTCGGCGGCGGAAACGCTTCGGGCCAACAAGGACCGCTACGCTGGCCTGATCAGGGTTGAGATGGGAAAGCCCATCAGCGAGTCCGAGGCCGAGATCGAGAAATCGGCCTGGAACTGCGAATACTACGCCGACAATGCCAAGCGGTTCCTGGCCAACGAAACGATACTCACCAACGCCCGCGAAAGTTACGTGGAGTTCGACCCGCTCGGGGTCGTACTGGCGATCATGCCCTGGAACTTCCCCTTCTGGCAGGTGATCAGGTTCGCCGCGCCCGCGCTTATGGCGGGCAATACAGCTGTGCTCAAGCACGCCTCTAACGTCAGCGGTTGCGCCCTGGCCATCGAGGGGCTGTTCCAGGAGAGCGGATTCCCTGGCGGCGTGTTTCGCACCGTGCTGGCCTCCGGGGCCACCGCCGAAGCCCTCATAGCCGACCCAAGAGTGAGCGCCGTCACCCTGACCGGCAGTGAAGCAGCGGGGGTGAGCGTGGCTTCCGCCAGTGGGAGGGCCATCAAGAAGACCCTGCTGGAACTGGGCGGCTCCGACCCCTTCGTGGTGCTTGCCGACGCCGATCTGGACGCCGCCGTGGAAACCGCGACCAAAGCCCGCAATATCAACAGCGGCCAGAGTTGCATCGCGTCCAAGCGGTTCATCGTGGTCGAAGAGGTGGCGGAGGCATTCGAGGAGCGCTTCCGGGACGCGGTGGCCGCCATGCGCGTGGGCGACCCTATCGATCGCGCCACCCAGATAGGCCCCCTGGCACGTGCCGACCTGCGCGACACCCTGCATGACCAGGTGCAACGCTCGCTCAGGGCCGGGGCCAGGGCCGCCATCGGGGGAGCGCCCATCGAGGGTCGAGGCTACTATTATGCGCCGGCCGTGCTGACGCAGGTAACGCCGGATATGCCGGTGTTTCAAGAGGAAACGTTCGGCCCCGTAGCCGCCGTTGTCAGGGCGAAGGATACCGACGAGGCGATAGACCTGGCGAACAGCACCCGGTACGGCCTGGCATCCAGCATCTGGACGACCGACCTGGAGAGCGGCAGGCAGCTAGCCAGGCGCATCGAGGCGGGGTCTGTGTTCATCAACGGCATGGTGGCCTCAGACCCACGCCTCCCCTTCGGAGGGGTCAAGCGCAGCGGCTACGGCCGGGAACTCTCCCACCTCGGCATTCGCGAGTTTGTGAATGCCAAGACCGTCTGGATTGGCCCGGGAACGGCCCAACCGCCCTCCCAGACCGGGGCCGAATAGGCCAAAATTACGCCTACAGTCCTATTGACTATGAGGGCATGATGTGATAGTCTTAAGCAAGACTCTTGCCCATTAAGTGGGCGTCGTTGAGTCTTTACTTGCAGAGGCACTTAAGGCCGCCCTCGCGCAAGCCCCACTATCAGCACAAACCAAGGAGAAAAGATATTAGCCAGAACTTTCGAATAAACGAGCGCATCCGGATCCGAGAAATCCGCCTCGTCGGAGATACCGGAGAGAATACCCTCATGTTCACCAGCGACGCACTTGCCCTGGCCCGCCAACGCGGGCTTGACCTGGTAGAAGTCGCGCCGAACGCAGTCCCCCCGGTCTGTAAGATAATGGACTACGGCAAGTTCAAATATGAGCAGACCAAGAAAGAGCGCGACTCGCGCAAGAGCCAGAAATCTGTAACGGTCAAAGAAGTCCGTTTCAGCCCCACCACCGACGACCACGACATCGACACGAAAACCAAGATGGCCAAGCGCTTTCTTGACGAGGGCAACAAGGTCAAGCTGACGGTCAAGTTCAAGGGCCGGGCCCTGGCGCACACCAACCTGGGCCGGGACCTCCTGCAGCAGGTGCAACTAAACCTGGGCGACAACATACTCGTAGAGGCCCCATCCAAAATGGAGGGCAAGAATATGACCATGATTGTATCCCCCAGGCCGCACAGAGGAAGCACCCCGAAGCCCGCCCCACGCCCGCAGGCTGAAGCTGAAGGCGAGCCCCGACCCCAGCCGGCTCCCCAGCAGCCCGCCCCCGAGCCCGTAGCAGCCCCCGAGCCCGTAGCCGCCACCGTCAATGCCTCATCCAGCTAACCACCGGGCTCGCACTCTCACGCTTATTTTCGCACACGCAGCATAAATCTCACCGCAATAACGCTCATAGAGCGCGGAGACCAATCGCTAAGGTCTCCGCGCTTTTTGCGTCTCTAGCTGTAGGACCAATAGCCTACGCAAACTTACCTCTGGGGCCCGACGCCGAAAGCCGGGGCGGCGTGCGATAATAAAGTTGGTGAGGAAGACCCCAAAACATTAGCGAAATGCCCAGCGGGGACAGGAGAAGACAATGGAATTCATAATCGCGCTGATTGTACTGGCGGTGTTTGACGTGCTCGCGATGCGCTTTGGCGCGGACAGTCGGGAGACAGAACTCGATTCCCATGCATGGCCCGCCTCCGTCCACGCGGAAATATAGGCCGGGTAGTCCAAAGGATTTAGAGGGACCAGTACTTAATGCTCATCCCATGTAACACGCAATCCGTATATATTAGTAGTGAGGATTTATTTTTCCAAGTGCCAGTAATATTCCGTGTGGGAAGGTCTAATATGGAACAGATCATCCTAATCTTAATAGCACTACTAGCCTTCGATGTGTTGATGGCCCCGCTTAGGCGACGCCATCGCGGTTGATCCCCACCAGGGCAATACTTCCTACATGAACCCCTCTCGCTGGTAGAGGGGTTTCGTTTTGCAATCAAAAAGCCGCCCGCGGGCGGCTTTTTGATTGCAAAACGGCTGATATATGAGTGTCCGGTTGGGCTTTGACTGCAAAACGGCTGATATATGAGTGTCCGGTTGAGCACGGTTAGACGACGATGCTCACCAGCCGACCGGGCACGTAGTGCACCTGGCGGACCTCCTTGCCGCCCAGGTACGGGGTCACCCGTTCGCTCTTCAGGGCGGCCTGGGTGGCCTCATCCTGGGTGATGTCGGCGGGCATCTCCAGGCGATCGCGCACCTTGCCGTTGACCTGCACCACCAGGGTGACCACCTCGGACGCCGCCAACTCCTCGCTCAAAGTGGGCCAGCGCTGCGTGTGGATGCTACCCACGCCGCCAGTCAAGCTCCACAGCTCTTCGGTGATGTGCGGTGCCATGGGGGCCAGCAGCAGCAGCAGAGCGGTTGCGGCTTCGGAGTAGGCGGCCGTCTCCGGCCCGTGGGCCTCCCGGTAATCGTGCATAGCGTTCGACAGCTCCATCGTCGCCGACACCGCCGTGTTGAAGTGGAACCGCTGGATGTCGGCGGTAACCTTCTTGATCGTCAGGTGGACCTTCCTCAGCAGGTCGCGGTCGGAAGGCGAGTAGTCGGCGGACGGGCGCGTGCCGCTGCCGGGCGAGCTCAGCGACACTTTGCCGTCGAACAGACGCCACACCCGGCTCAGGAACTTGAACATGCCTTTCGCGCCCTCGTCGGTCCACTCGGCGTCCTCGTCGGGCGGGCCGATGAACAGCACGAACAGCCTGCCCGTATCGGCCCCGTAGCGCTCGGTCATCTCGTCCACCGGCACCACATTGCCTTTGCTCTTAGACATCTTAGCGCCGTCCTTGGTGATCATGCCCTGCGTGAACAGCCGCATGAACGGCTCCTGCACGTTCACCAGGCCGGCGTCCGCCAGAACCTTGGTTATGAACCGGGAATACATCAGGTGCAGAATGGCGTGCTCGACCCCGCCTGTGTACTGGTCGACCGGCATCCAGTAGTTGGCCTTCTCAGGATCGAAGGCGACCTGCGCGTTATGCGGGTCGCAGAAGCGCAGGAAGTACCAGGAGGAGTCGACGAAAGTGTCCATGGTGTCGGTCTCGCGCCTGGCGATCTCCCCGCAGTTGGGGCATGGCGTGTGCACGAAGCTCTCAACGCGCGCCAGGGGCGATTCGCCGCCCGGCCTGAACTCCACGTCGGTGGGCAGTATGACGGGCAGTTGCTCCTCGGGCACGGGCACCTCTCCGCAGCTTGGGCAGTAGACAATGGGGATCGGCGCGCCCCAGTAGCGCTGGCGCGAGATCAGCCAGTCGCGCAGGCGGAAATTGGTGGTGCCCTTGCCCTTGCTCTCGGCCTCCAGCAGCGCGATGGCCGCGGCCTTGCTCTGCTGCGTGGGCACCCCGTCCAGCGGTCCGGAATTGACCATCACGCCCTCACCGAAGTACAGCGGGGCCGTGGCATTACCTTTGACGACCGGGGCTGCGGCAGGGTCGCTGCCGCCCGGCTGCACCTCGCCCACCGGCTCGATGACGTTCACGATGGGCAGCCCGTACTTGTTCGCGAAGTCGTAGTCGCGCTCGTCGCTGCCCGGCACGGCCATGATAGCCCCGGTGCCGTACGTGACCAGGACGTAGTCGGCGATCCAGACGGGGATAGGCCGGCCCGTCATCGGGTTGATGGCGTAGCCTCCGGTGAAGGCGCCCGTCTTCTCCTTCTCGGTGGACAGGCGCTCGATCTCGGTCTCCTTGCGCGCCTGCGCGACGTAGGCCTGCACCTCGTCGCGCTGCTCCGGCGTTGTGATGACCTCCACCAGCGGATGCTCGGGAGCCAGCACCATGAAGGTGGCCCCGAAAATGGTGTCGGGGCGGGTGGTGTACACCCTGATCGCGTCGTCACGCCCCTGCACCGGGAAGTCAATCTCCGCGCCCGTGGAGCGCCCGATCCAGTTGCGCTGCATGGTGCGCACGCGGTCGGGCCATTGGTCCAGGGAATCCAGGTCGTCCAGCAGGCGGTCGGCGTAGGCGGTGATTCGCCAGAACCACTGCACCAGGTCCTTCCTAATAACCTCCGTGCCGCAGCGCTCGCACCTGCCGTCGACCACCTGCTCGTTTGCCAGCACCGTCTGGTCGTGTGGGCACCAGTTCACCTGGGCCAGCTTGCGGTAGGCCAGGCCGCGCTTGTACAGCAGCAGGAACAGCCACTGGGTCCACTTGTAGTAGTCGGGCATGCACGAGGCGACCTCACGGCTCCAGTCGTAAACAATACCCATCTTGTAGAACTGCTCTTTCATGCGCTCGATGTTGTCCAGCGTGCGCCCGGCGGGGTGAACGCCCTCTTTGATGGCCGCGTTCTCGGCAGGCAGCCCGAACGCGTCCCAGCCCATCGGGTTCATGACGTTGTAGCCCTGCATCATGTAGAAGCGCGCGATCACGTCGCCTATCGCGTAGTTGCGCATGTGGCCCATGTGCAGGTCGCCCGACGGGTAGGGGAACATTACCAATGTATAATATTTAGGCTTCGTGGGGTCCTCTTCCACAAAGTACATCCGCGAGTCCAGCCACATCTTCTGCCACCTGGGCTCAATGTGCTGCGGAACGTATCGTTCATTCATTGCAAACTCCTATATGTTCTATTGCGTATTGCGTATTACGTATTGCGTAGTGGTCTTATGCAATACGTAATACGCAATACGCAATACCTCCTAGTTCGCTTCCTCGCCCACCGCCAGGGCCCGCGGCTCCTTCGCGTATAGCTCCGTGTAGCCACAGACGGTGCAAGCTTTGGCGTAGACGTCGGACGAGACGGCGCGCCTGGGGCCGAGTCCACTCGCTAAGCGCGACGTGCGCTCGAGCCACCAGCCGTAGATCCCCACGTAACCGATGTCGCACTTAACCATCGGCCCGTTGCACTTGGGGCAACCGAGGTCTAACACGCGCAGGCCAGGCGCGGCCTCCTCGGTGAGGGGCCCGGTGACAAGCACTGCCTTTTCTTCAATTGGGTTATCCACTGCACTTCACCTCTCGAAAGCAATTAAAAAACGCCTACCGTCCCTTGCAGGGACGAAAGACGTAAACTTCCGCGGTACCACCCTGGTTGACGCTCACTAGAGCACCCACTCAAGCGCGCTGTAACGGGCGCAACCGGCTCCGGCTATCCCGGCTCGGACCACTTAGATAACTATCGGGCGGACCGGCCTGACGGTTTACCTGGCAACTCCCCGGCGAGTTCGGCGCGGCCCACTTCCTTTTGCAGAGCTTCCACCCTCCTCTGCTCGCTGGGGCCCGGGCCACCACGCTTACTACTCCGGTTCAACGTCGCATGATTGATTTGTAGCCCAATTATACCGGAAGTGCGCAGACGCGTCAATCAGACCTTCGACCTACTTCCGCTCGTCAGGGAGACTTACGCTCGTAAACCCAGATTCGCGGCCCGGCAACGTTTCGGCCCGAGCGCAGGCTCACGAACCCCAGCGAGCGGTAATCCACCGCCCAGGCGTAGGGGTCGTTGGGGAAGCATGGGGCGCAATCGAATCGCGCAGACAGGTTGTAGTTGCGTCTCAGGTCATCCCACAGGGGCGAGGGCGGTGTGCCCTTCTCCGGGTCGCTGCGCCAGCTAAGGATCACGAAGTATGCCGGGTTGCCCCACTGGGCGGTGGACGTTACCGTGGAGGTAATCGTGGGGTTGCGGGTAAGCGTAGGGGCAAAGGTGATCCGGTAGGTAGGGGTGTAGGTGTCCAGCCATTGCAAGAGGGGCACCCGCCAGTGCTCGTCGTCGGGCTTGAGCTTCGTGGGCGCCCAGGTGACCCCAACAGCAGCGGGGTGGGCTCGGAGCGGCACGCCCAGCGTCGACGTGGCCTCGAACCCCTGCCCCCCCTCCTCCACGACGGTTGCCCCGGCGGGGACGTTGCTCTCAATCCACTTCGCCGCGATGGTCCGAGTGTCGGGGCTGCTCGTATACACCGCGAAGCGCAAATCGTACAACAGCGAGGGGAGCATCACGAGGGCAGCCACAGCCGCAAGGCTCACCCCGGCAAGAGCCCCCGCGCCGAGGCGGCCTCGGCACTTTATCCGGGCCTCCACCGCCGAGGCGACCGAGTCGAGCAAGTCGCCCGCAGCGAGAGCCACGAAGGGCACAATGGGCAACGTATAGCGGGCGAACTGGTTCTCGCGGGAGCTTATCCCTATCCACACCAGGATGGGTATCGCCAGCAGCACCACCCTCCCTGCGTCGCGCCGGGCGATCCACAGCGCGAAACCGGCAAGACCGCAAAGCTCCAGCGGCCAGCCGAGACCGTTCCAGAGGTGGTTCGTCCAGTAGTAGAGCCACAGGGGAACCCCATCCGTCGGCAGGCCCGCCAGTTTTACCCCGGCTTCCAGCACAAGAGTATTCCACGTGCCGACGGGGTCCACAGCGACCGCGGGCAGCGCGATCACGAACGCAACTATGGCCCCCACTGCCGCCCACAGCAGGGCCGTCCAATTGCGCAGCCGCTCGCTCCAACTGTGCCAGACGATAAGATGCAGGACCAGGGGCAGGGCCACCAGGGTATAGGTGTAAAACTTGAACGCCACGGTGAGGCCGACCGCGATTCCCAGCAAGGCGTACGAGCGAGCGTTCGGGCGCTCCAAAAGGCGTAGGGCCGCGGCCGCGCAGAGTACGGCGCCCAGCATAGCTGTGGTGTCGCCTTTGATGTAGTGGCCCTCGCTGACCGCCAGGAAAGCCACCCCGAGGAACGCTGCCGCCAGCAGCCCAGCTCGCCGCGAGAGCGCTTTGCTCCCTAGCCGGTAGACGAGCCAGATGGCAACCAATTGCATGCCGACCCACATAACCCGCCCGAGCAGGTAGAAAGGCGTGGGGTCGCCCAGGTAGAGAGTAACGAGCCGCGAGATCTCACTGCCCCACAGCGGCAACCCATGTGCGGCAGCGATGACCCACATCGGCAAGATCATCAGGTACGGCACGTTGCCAGACACGAGCGACTCGGCTCGCCCGCCCGCCGCCAGCGAATAGAAAGCGGCGTGGAAGTAGGCCTTCTCGTCCCAGTGGTACAGGTGCGGTAGCCCGAAGCCTAAACCCGCAAGCCGCAACAGCCCCGCCCCCGCGAGCACGGCCACGATCGCCAGTGCGTACCGTCCGCGCAGGCGCGCACCGGCGATGCGCTCCTCTGCGTCCTCTACAGCGCGCTCCGGCTGCGTTTCAACTTCT
>JBJMMB010000147.1:0-6558 GCA_045805005.1 Chloroflexia bacterium | reverse complement strand
CAGCGGCTCGATAACCTCCTCGTGATAAGGCCGGTCGACATCGCTGACCTTGGCGGCTATCTTGATCGGCATACCCGCCCGCCTGGCGATCTCTATGGCCCTATCCACCCGCTTTTCAGGGGAGATGCGGCCGAGGAAGGCCAGGTAGCTGCCGGGCCCTGGGTTGAGGGTGTAGAGGTCTTCCGGGAAGCCATGGTATACAGTGCCTACCCAATTGAGCCATGCAAGGGGCTCGCGCTGCGCCTCGGAGATAGAGACCACGGGCTTATCCGAGAACTCCCTGTACAGCGGCACCAGATCGGGGATATCGAGCCGCCCGTGGAGGGTGGTCACGTGGGGCAAACCGTAGCGCCGCGACAGTGGAAAGTGCAGGTAGTCTATGTGGAAGTGGATCACGTCGAAGTCATCGGCCTGCTGGAATACCTTCTCGAGCATAACGATGTGATGGGCCAACTGGTCGATAGAACCTTCGTCCAGCCGGAGCGATTTCGGGCTGCACGGCACAAGGTGGGCCTCAGTTACCGAATCCCCGCTGGCGAAGAGCGTCACATCGTGGCCGAGATGCACCAGCTCCTCGGTAAGGTAAGACACCACCCGCTCGGTGCCTCCATATAACAGCGGGGGCACACTTTCGTAGAGAGGGGATACTTGAGCGATCTTCATCGGCATTCCTCCAATCCGCGTCACCTGACGCGCAACGCCGGTGCGCGGCGTGCCGCGCGCAGGACGCGACGTAAGTATACCGCTAAGTACACAATAGTTTAAGCAACAGTAATGCCACCGAAGGCTTGCCGCGTCTGGTATAGTTAATGCCTTACGACTACAGAGCGCATCTATTTTGGCCGCAAACCCCGGCCTACAACCGAGCAGATATCCAACCTGCTTGACACCTTATTTGGAGGTGCAGCTATGTACGATACTAATGCGCCTGGCAAAAGGCCGCTATTCCGCTATGGAACGGTAGTTGAGCCCACGAGCGACCTGGGAGGGGTGCAGGGACCTGACGGTGAGATGACGGCCAGGGAGCGATTGGGACCGGGCGTGATCGAGAAGGTCTCTCCGGAGGGGCAGGTACGGGTGCGCTGGATGGATGCGGAGTTCGACGCGTGGATGGAGCCACAGGACCTACGTCCACTAGGGGACCACGCGCATTTGATCAGCATCTACAAGTGCGACGGGAAGGGGAACAACACGCTCATGCGCCACAAAATTGTGGAGCGAGCCGGCCTCGACTACAACTGGACCGTGGAGTTGCGACCACATCGCATCATACGCACCGTACGCACCGACGGCTCGGCATGGACCTTCAAGACAAGCATTTTCGGCAAGCAGGTGAACCCGCTCTGGACCCAACCTCCCGAAGACGAAGACGCCGAAGCCATGGCCGCCGCCGAGCTAGCCATCGCATAAGCAAAAGGGGGTGCAGTGGCCTCCCTGCCGGGCGGGTACCCGCTCGCGGGTGGGGGCCGTCCCCCAATATGTCCCTCTTTCCCAAAAGGGGGTGCAGGGCCATCCTTGCTGGGGGTTTGCTGGTCTCCTCCAGCTCTCCCACTTCTCCAAAGCAAGGGGGTTACAGGGTTCTCCCTGCCGGGGCTTGGGGATTGGGCTCCAATACGTCCCCTCTCCCCCAAGAGGTGCAGGGGCCTCCCTGCCGGGGGTTTGGGGTGTCCCCCAACTCCTCCCCCTCTAAACCAGGGGGTGCGGGGGCCCGCCCCATGTGCAAAACTTTCCTGTTTGTGCGATTTTATGCTATTGTGCGACCCTAATGCGCGAAACGCTCAAATTGCAAAAACAGGAGAATCATTGCCCATGAGTAACGCGGGCAAGCTGCTCAAGACCTCGGAGGTCGCCCAGCGCCTCGGAGTGGACATCGCTACGGTCGGGCGCTACATAAGGGAAGGCATCCTGCCTGCCACCGCCACCGCAGGCGGGCACCACCGCGTCTACGAGGACGACCTGTTCGCGTTCATGGCGGGCAGCGCTCGGCGGGGCGACGAGGGTGCCATCATCATCGCCCTTGCTAACCAGAAGGGCGGCGTCGGTAAGACCACCGCTGCGGCCAACCTGGGCACCCTCCTCTGGCAGATGGGGCTGCGGGTGCTGCTGGTGGACCTCGATCCCCAGGGCCACCTCACTTGGTCGCTCGGGCACAACCCCGACGCCCTGCCCGCCACCATCTACGACGCCATGGCGGGCGAGCGCGACTTCGACGTGTCGCGTGTGATCGTCAAGACCTCGTTCGGCCCCGACCTGGCGCCTAACAACATCGCGGCCAGCAATGCCGACCGCGAGTTGAGCGGCAAGCCCACCTGGGGCACCCGCCTCGCTAACGTGCTGCGCCAGGTACGGAGCCGCTACGACTACATCCTCCTCGACGCGGGCCCCAGCCTGAATAGCCTGACCGTGAACGCCCTGTACGCCGCCGATTATGTCCTCATTCCCACCCAATTGGAGATGCTCTCCGTCAAGGGCCTGCAACTGCTCCTTGAGCGCATAGACGAAGCGAGGGCCGAGGCCAACCCACGCCTCCAGATAGCGGGCGCGGTTGCCATGATGGTGCAGCAGGCCAACGCCTCCCGTGCCATGGGCGACTCGCTTCGCCAGGCCCTCGGCCAGCGCGGCATCCGGGCCTTCAGCACCGTAATAAAGAGGAGCATCCAGTTCAGCGAAGCCGCCAACCAGCGCGCCGTGATGGCCGCCCTCTACCCAAAAAGCGAGCACACCGCCTCCTACCGCCGCCTCCTGGCCGAACTACTGCGCGTAGTGGGTGGCCCGGGCCTGGATCGCCTTGGGAAACTTGAGCCTGACAGGAGTCAGGGGTCGCAAGCAGACACTGACTCCTGATCCCTGACCACTGACCCCACAATGAGGAGCCACATGAGCAAGAAACGAGACCAGCCCATCGACCTGGGGTTTTTGCAGGAGCAGGCGGGGCGCACCGACCTGTCGGGCATGTTCGCGGCCAGCGTATCGACCGAGAGCGACATGCAGCAGGCCATCATGGTGAAGATCGAGCGCCTCCTGAACAACCCCTACCAGCCGCGCCTGGAGATGCAGGACCAGGGGATAGAGGAACTTGCCCAGGTGATCAGGGCCCAGGGCTTCCAGGGCGTGCTGGTGGGCCGCCCCGACCCCGTGAACAAGGGCTTCTACCAGCTCACCGCAGGCCACCGCAGGCGAGAAGCAGCCCGCCGGGCCGGGCTGGCCTCCTTGCCCCTCGTCGTGCGCGAGCTTACCGACGAGGAGATGGTCACCCTGGCGATCACCGAGAACATCCAACGTGAGGACCTAACCCCCTTGGAGGAGGGCAAGATCTACCTCCTCATGTCCGACGAAATGGGCTACACCCAGGAGCAGATCGCCCGCGAGATAGGTCGCGAGCGGGGCTACGTGGTCAACCGGCTGCGCGTCGCCAGGGCTCCCAGGGACATCCAGGCCCTCGTGCAGGCCAAGCCCGACAGCCTCCGCATGGTCGCAAACCTCATCAAAGTCAAAAGCGAGGAGGATCGCGCCGACATCATCGCCCACATCCTCTCCGGCGAACTCACCGTCGAAGACCTCCCCGGCTACATCCAATCCAAATCCGCCCACCAGCCTCCCGTCAGTTCTAAGTCCTCCGGTTCAACATCTCAGCCGCCGCGGGATGATCCTACCCTGGAGCTTAGGCCCCCAAACTTCGCGTTCGGCGAACTGGTCGGTCCTGCGTTGCCACAGGATAACCCGGAACCTGAAACTCAAGGCCTGGGCCTTGAGCGCAGCGAAAGGCAAGAACTAAGCGAAGCGCCACAAAGCGATATGTCGCCTGACCGCCGACCCAAAGATGACATGCGTAGCACCCCATCGAGGCAGGTAACGGGCGACCGAGTGCTCAGCCCCGAAACGCGCATAGGCACCGCCAAACTGGCGGCGGTGCTGCGCTACCTCAATACCTACAAATCCCAGGCCGCAAGCAGGCAGGTCATATCCTCGCAGGAGCGGGCGGCCATCGGGCTCATCAAGGAGATAATCGAGGACTTGCAAGGCCGCTTCCCGGAGGAGGACAGCGACAAATTGTTGTCATGACAACAATCACCTCGGCCACAAGGATGTGCATAACCCTATTGCCATCCTACCATCATTATGTTAAGCTGTGTCTATGGCAAGCACTTTTGTTCACACACCGAGGTACAACCCTATAGCGCGACCCCCCGGCTACCGGTACGTCGATGGGCGGCTCTCGCTCCTGCGCTACCATCTCGTGTGGGTCGTGCGGCGCCGCCGTCCCGTCCTGGTCGGACCCGTCGCGGCGCGGCTGGAAGAGGTGCTGCGGCAGACCGCGGCGGAACTGGATCTAGAGATACTAGGGTTGAGCGTCCACCCCGACCATGTGCACCTGCATGTGGCCGCCACGCCGGAGCTCGCCCCCTCGCAAATCGTCTACCGCTTCAAGGTGGCGACGGCGGCGGCGCTCCGCTCGGAGTTCTCGGAGCTCAAGAAGCTGCCGTCGATGTGGAATGGCTCGTTCCTCGTGTCGAGCGACAAGGAGCTTGCCCAGGAAGACATAGATAGATATGTCCAGGCCCATAACACGCGAGCATGAGCGCAGGCGCCGCCTTTGGCGAGGCGACCGCCCCCGCTGCGCGCTCCGCGCAAGCAAGATCCCGCAGGCCGGCACCCGGCGGTGGCGTGGAGGCCTGGTGGAGAAGGCAGAACGAGGTAAGTAGCAAGGTACGGAGATGCTTTTGACATGATAAGAGAGTAGTCCAGACAACTGGATACTCGCGCCGGGGGAAATAAAAAACCCGATCGTTGGCGCGATCAGGTTTCTAAAATCTCCGGTGCTGCGAGACCCGCTTGGCGGTGGGACCACAGCTATGATCCTGTGACAAAGCGATTGTAGCATAAGGCTCCTCACCTGTCAAGAGGGTAAGGAGCATTTTAATGCCCGAAAATCGGCGGCCAATTTTAGAATATCGGGACGCGAGCGACCCTAGCCCGGGCCCGCCACACCCGAAAAATCGCAACCGGCGAGACGGCGGCGGGGTTCGCGATGCCCAGCCGAGTGCCCCCGGCCGGCCCGCCGAGAAGTCGTCCCGGTACGGGTCGAGCTTCGAGGCGCGCTTCGGCCGCGTCATCCTGCAGCACGGAATCGCCGCCATTCCCTCAGCGATCTTCCACTACCAGGGAGAGGTCGGCCTCAAGGCGCAGCATGTCTGGTTCATCTCGTACATCCTGTCGCACAAGTGGGACGAGGACCTGCCTTACCCGAGCCTGAGCAACATGGCGCGCTCCTCGGGAGTGACGCTGCGGAATATTCAGTTCATCAAGAGCGACCTCTGCCGGGCGGGCATGCTGGAGGTGAAAGAGCGCTACAACCGCGCGGGGGGCAGGGACTCGAACGCCTACGATTTCTCCGGCCTCTTCACCCACCTCGAGGATCTGATATCCGAGGACAACGACGAGCCGAACAGGATCGTGGCGGAGCCGGCGGCCCCCGAGACTTACGCGGACGCCGGTCCGGGTGGCCCCGACCCAAGCTTCGTGGCGCGGTTCGGGCGCGTGATTGCCAGGCGAGGCGTGGCCGCCGTGCCGAGGGCCATTTTCACCCACCAGAAGGCGCTCACCCTGACGCCACAGCAGATCTGGTTCGTCTCGTACATCTTCTCCTTCCAGTGGTCCACGACCCTCCCCTACCCAAGCATCAACAGGATGGTGTTGCACACCGGGTACAGCCGGGCACACCTGCACACGATTAAAGCAGAACTGGTGGAGGCTGGGTACCTCCGGCTGGTCCACCGGACCAACGAGCAGGGCGGGCAGGACTCCAACGCCTACGACTTCTCAGGACTGCTCGACGCCATCCGCGAGCAACTCCAACCGGACGAGCCGCTGACCGAAGCTCCCGCTCCCGAACCGGAACAGCAGAGCCCCAGAGGCAGGCACCTTTTCGCCCCACGCCGCGGCCAGAGCGCAGCGCGCCGGCGAGTGAGCAAGCACGACGGACCGGACCCCCATGAAGAAGAGCAGACTGGGGCCTATGAATCACAGCATACCATCCCCTATGAAGGAGAACCTACCGGGATCTATGAATCAGAGCAGACCCCACGCTACGAAGCCGGACGGACCCGCTCTGTCCAGCGCGGTTCGTACGGGCCTACGAACGTGCGTGGACGGGGCTCTATGAAGCGTGCTGGTCACGAATCAGAACCATTACAAATAGAAACAAATGAAAAGAAAGATGATTCGAATCATCGCTCTCCAAAAAAGAAAGAAAGCACTAACGGATCGAAACTTCCGGCTCAGAGCTATTCTCCATATATCGCAGCAATTGCTGCTGATTTTTCCCGCGAGCTTGGCGACTCCGCACACGAGGCATCGAACATGAGGCAGGCGCTGAATCTCTGGCAAGCCTCGGGGCTACAGGATCAGGAATTCGTCGAGTTGATGCATGAGGCCCGCAAGCTGACTCGGAGGTATCAGAGCAGACCTACATGGGATGCTATGCGAAATAAGATGGCCTACTATTTTCAGGCCCTTCGAGACCTGGTAGGACGGGTGGGGGAAAGTGAGAGCTGACGT
>JBJMMB010000146.1:0-14062 GCA_045805005.1 Chloroflexia bacterium | reverse complement strand
CGCACTTCATAAAAAGCACATCTTCGGTATAAGGCCCTTATCTCCTGATCAACGCCTCTACCGCTTCAGCGTCCAGCACCTGGCCGTTGACATTGCCCGCGTGCTCGGTGCAAAGATAAGCAATCATCCGAGCAGGACGCTCCGGGGGTGTAAGCAGCCCTTTCTGCTTATATGAGTTGAACACCGCCCGCAGGTCGGGAGGTATGGATTCGGGCGAGCGGGTTCTTATATCCTCTTGCATACGGGTGTCCACTATTCCGGGGCGGATAGCCACCGCCACAATGCCCAACGGAGCCCCTTCAGCGGCTATCTGGCGTGTGAGGTGCTCCACCGCGGCCTTGGCGACGCTGTAAGAACCCATAGCCGGCACCGCTCCCGCGGCCGAGCCCGAAGACACGTTGATTATCCTCCCCCACCGCCTGTGGGCCATTTCGCGAAGCGCCTCCCGGGAGCAGAGGAAGGTTCCCGTCAGATTCACGTCAATCGTGCGCTGCCACTCGGCCAGACTGAGCGCCGCTAGCGGCCTGGTGGCTCCTGGCTCGCCGGCATTGTTCACGAGGATATCGATCCTGGCCCACCGGCGTCTCACCATCTCGAATGCGTCCACCACATCGCGCTCCCGTGTTACGTCGGCCCGCACTGCCAGCGAGCGGCCTACACCGTATTCCTCTCTTATGAGGCGGGCGGTCTCCTCCACTTCTTGCAGCGAGCGAGCGGCCACGGCTACACGTGCACCTCTCTCGGCCAGGGCCAGCGCAGTGGCCCTGCCCAGCCCGCGCCCGCCTCCGGTTACCAGGGCTATTCTGCCCTCAAGCTCCATTGCTCTTTCCTTCACAATTGATAGTCATCTTGCGAGTTCATATTAGCAGAGCCCGCCTCATCCTGTCCACATTGAGACATTCTTACACTTCCTTGTATCTTCTCCGCAGATGCATGCTATACTATCCGAGCTATGTCCACACAGTCGCGCAGGCAAAAAAGGGGGGTGACCGCGCGCCCGGCCGCCGAGGATAAGACGCGGCAGCTGCCCCAGGTAAACGGCACGTCCGGCGATAGTGGCGCGGCGGATGCCCAGGAGGTAAAGAGCCCGGCTCAACCCGGCCCGGTGCCCCAGGAAACGGTGCCCATGCCCATCCCAGCCTGGCCCGTGGTTGAAGCGGTCGACGAGGCTCCCAGCAAGCCGCCCCCCCTGCGCGGCACCGAGAAAGAGAGATACAGTCCTTCCCCCGGTCCCGGCAGCACTACTCGTCAGCCCTGGCTGGCGCAGCGCACCGGCCTGCTCACCAGCGAGCTACGCCGGGCTCTGCCCCCCTGGGCCCTGCCTCTCCTCGACTCCCAGCCGGTAAGCGTGTGGCTGGGGGCTCGCATCGCTATCACTGTGCTGGCCTTCGTTGCGGGGCTGATGCTGCCCGGCCTGGACCCCAAGGGGACAGCGAACTGGTACGGCTCCCCGGGCGGGCCCATCCTTACCGGCGTCGTGGACCGGCTGGGCGGCGTGTGGACGAGGTGGGATGGGCAGTGGTATCTGAAGATCGCCACCGAGGGCTACCACCGTGACGACGGCTCGGCGGCCTTCTTCCCACTCTACCCTTGGTTGGTCAGCGGCACGGGTTGGCTCGCCGCCGAGCGATATATCTGGGCCGGCATACTGCTATCATCCCTCTTTTTCTTGGCAGCCCTGATCTTGCTGCACCGCCTGGTGCGCCTCGATTTCCACCCGGCAGACGCGGGGCGCACCACCTTCTATCTGGCCGCCTTCCCCATGGCCTTCTTCTTCTGGGCCGTCTACAGCGAGTCGCTCTTCCTCTTCCTCTCGGTGGGAGCCTTGCTCGCGGCCCGCACCCAGCGCTGGTGGTGGGCCGCCACTTGCATCGCCCTCGCCATCTGGACGCGCACCACCGGGCTGCTGTTGCTGCTGCCTTTGGGTTGGGAAGTCTGGAAAGCCTACCATCCGGACATACCAACCAACCCCAACGCCATGCCGCCTGCCCGACCCCACAGGCTTACTCCCTACGCGTTCATTCTGCCCATATTCGCGCTCGTGCTGCTCCTGGGCTGGTCGTGGATCAACTTCGGCAACCCCCTCGCCTCGCTCAGCGCACAGACCGAGTGGAACCGCCACTTCTCCTGGCCGTGGCAGACCATAGTGAGCGCATTCCAGGCCGCCACCACGATGCCGTTCCGCTTCCAGCCGGAGGACCAGAGCTGGACCTACCTGGGCGCGCTCCTGCTGGCTCTCGTACTCGGGGCCCTATCGATCAGGTGGCTGCGCGGCAGCTATAGCCTCTACCTGTGGGCGGGCATCATATTCCCGCTCTTCTCTGCCACCCCCCACAACCCGCTCCTCTCCTACCCGCGCTTCCTGGCGGTGCTGTTCCCCGCGTTCATAGTGCTGGCCCTCATCGGCCGCAACCGCTACGCCCACCAGATTATCCTCTGGACCAGCCTGCTCCTGCTCGGGCTCTACACGATCAGGTTCGCGAATTGGTATTGGGTAGCGTAGGGAATTACGAATTAAGAATTACGAAGTTGGCCACTTAAGTGCATCAGGATTGCTAACAGACAGGAGGTAATGTCTTGGAGCTAACCGGCAAAAAGATCGCCTTGCTTTGCGAGGATTACTTTGACGACCAGGAGTTGATTTACCCGCTGCACAGGATGCGCGAGGCTGGGGCCGTTGTGGAGATCGTGGGACCAGAGGTGGGCAAGGCGTACAAAAGCAAGCACCAGTTCGAGGTGAAGAGCGACCGCGCTGCCTCGCAGGTGTCAGCGGACGGCTACGATGCGGTTATCATCCCAGGCGGCTACTCGCCCGACAGGATGCGCCGCGACCCGGCCATAGTGCGGTTCGTGCGCGATATGAACGCCCAGGGCAAGGTGGTGGCCGCTATCTGCCACGCCGGGTGGCTGCTTGTTACGGCGGACATACTGAGGGGGCGCACGGTCACCGGCTTCTTCAGCATACATGTCGACCTACGAAACGCGGGCGCAGACGTGGTAGACCGCGAGGTGGTAAGAGACCGTAACCTTATCACCTCCCGCGGACCGGCCGACCTGGGGCCGTTTTGCCGCACGATCATACAGGCTATGAGTGGAGGTGGAGACTGATGTTCGGCCAGCGCCTCGGCACCGGAGACGAGGGATACACAGACCTGATGGGCCCCGAGCGGGTCGCCAAGTACGACCTACGCCCCGAGACCTACGGCACATTGGACGAGGCCACCAGCGCGCTGGGGCTGGCCCGTGCCCTCTCAGGGCAGGAGCGGGTGCGCGAGATCATCCACCAAGTGCAGCATGACCTCTACCTGATGATGGCCGAGGTGGCCACGCCCGTCGCCCAACTGGAAAAGCTCCCCTACCTCATGACCGAGGAGCAGGCCAACTGGCTCGATACCACGATCACCGAGCTGGAGGCGGGACTGGAGCTGCCCAAGCAGTTCATCATGCCGGGCGCTAGCGCCGCCTCAGCCGCCATCGACCTGGGCCGCACCATCGTGCGCCGGGCCGAGCGCCACGCGGTGCGCATCATCCACGAGGGCCGCATGCCGCAGGGCCAGGTGCTCCGCTACCTCAACCGCCTCTCCTCCCTGCTCTTCATCCTGGCCCGCTACGAAGAGCACGAATCGGGCGTGGATTACGACGTCGCCCGGCGATAATTCATAGGGCCGGAAGGGTGGCCGCGCAGTTGCCTGATGCCTGCTAAGGCTCCTGAGAAAGCTCCACAAGGTAAGATCTGACTTTGCCTCTCAGGGCCTTGTATTCCTCGTATTGGATCGAACAGGTGCCGGGCGGGTCCAGGTAGAACGCCTCCCTGGAAAATGTTTTGCTGAGCGAGTCGCTTTTGTAAAGTTGCACTACGTCATGCGGGTCAGACGTACCGCCCATCACGTCGGACGTGTCATGCTCATAACGGCCTCCTGCTATGGCGTCGCGGGGCAAGAGCTTCTGAGCCTCGGCCTCTGCTGATTGCAAATCAACGGCGTCCGCGTCCCCATATTCTACTCGTATGGCCTTGATCACCCCTCTCTCATCGAAAGTGACACCGTAGTGGTGGTTTTCGTACAGAGCGCCGTAATCGGTCGGCGAAGACGGTGGGCCGTGCAGTTTCTCCCAGGCATCGCGAGTGAGACCTAAGCCGCCGGAGTCGATTGCCGGCACAGGAAATGGTGTGCCGGTCGCGTCGGGCGCTGTGGGAGTCTCGGTTTCGCTTATCGTTGCTGGGGAGGCTGTCTCCACCCCGGCCGGGGCCGGGGTCCAGAGAGGCTCGGTGGGTTGCGGCGGTGTGGCAGGTGTGGCAGGTGTGGCGGGTGGGGAGGCCGGCACTTTTGTGGGCGGCACGGGCTCTTCACCTGGGGTCTGCGTACCCGGCCCGGAGCCTTTGGCACCCCATATGGTTATCTCCCCCGTTTTGGCATTGCCCGCGGCCAGGTAGCGCCCGTCCGGCGACCATGCCAGGTCGCTCGCCTCCCCATCCAGCGTGTTGAGCGTTTGACCCAGCATCGGGTCATACAGACTTATGGACGACTTAGGCGACTCACCGCTGTCTGCCCACTCGAGATCACCGGTTGCTATAACGTCGCCCTGGGGCGACCATGCAAGAGCGTAGCCGAAATTCGCAATGGTCCACTCTCTTATGCGCTTGCCGCTGGTTGAATTCCACAATGCCATAATATGAGCGTCACCACCCGTGGTGGCTATGATGGGCGCATGGGGAGCCCAGGCCATAGATAGCACCCCGCCTGAGTTGGCAAGAGAAGCTAATTCCTGGCCGGTCAACGGGTCCCAGATCTTGATGATGCCAACCTGGCTCGTAGCCAACTCCTTGCCGTCGGGGGACCAGGCAATGTGGCTCACGGTGTCATTGTAGGTCTCTGGCGTCCTTATAGGGTCGGGCCAGGTGGGCTGCGGCTTGGGCACAACGCTCTCCGCGCCGGTGTCCCAGAGCTTGACATCCCAACCGTCCGTCCAGGCCAGGTATCGCCCGTCCGGGGACCAAACCATTTCGGTCGACAGGTGGAAGTCACCCATCGTGACCTTTTTGTATAGCTTGCCGCTAGCCGGGTCCCAGAGCTTGACCGTGCCGTTGTCATAGTAGTGGGAGGCGATCACGCTGCCCGACGTGGTACCCGGTATGCCCGGCGGCGACCAGGAGCTGCCGATCAAGTGGCCGTCGCCGGAGGCATCTATGTCCCGCAATTTCTGCCCGGTCGATGCATCCCAAAGGGTGATGGTGCCGGTTTGAGAGGCCGAAGCCAGAAGAGCGCCATCCGGCGACCAGCTTAGAGATTCCCTGTTGAGCAGGGGTGTGGTTATGGTCAGCACAGGTCGCGGATATCGGGCCATTTCGAGCGCGCTACCCGCAAGAGCACCTGGCGGTGGAGTAGGGGTTATGCCCATGGGGAGCTTATCACCGGTGGGCTGAGCGTTAGTGCTCCTGCCACTACGGGTGTTCGCCACCACGAGCAGGCCGGCCACCAATGCGGCCATCATCAAGAGCATCACGAAAGCAGAGCCGAAGCGACCGGCAACCGGAGCCAAAGCCCGTACGGGAGCCCAACTCACTCTCCTCCAGCCGTTGCGGGTGGAAGCGCCACCTGGGGCAGTAGCCCGCAGCCCTTTGGGACGCGCCTCCAAGTCTCTCATCAGCCTCGCTTCCAGGGTATCTCTGAACTCGTCACCGGCTCGCGGGGTGGTCGCCTCCAACGCCGTGCGCACGTCGACTGGAGGTAGCGGTTGATCTTCGTGCTCTATGCTCTCGTTGCCGTTCATATTGTCTCCCCTTCGGGAATTATGAATATTGAATTCGCGTCTATCCAATTCATAATTTATTATTCGCGCAGCATGGCTTCCGCGTTATATTTGCTTTGCAAATCATCGAGCGCCCGCGAGAGGTTGGAGGCCACGGTCCGCTCGTCAAGGCCCAGCACCGCCGCAATCTCCCGGTTTTGCAGGCCCCCGAAGTATTTGAGGGTGATTGCTTCTCTACGGCGCGGTGGAAGCTCGTCCACCAGGCTGCGCAGGTGTCTGAATGCCTCCTTACGCTCGACGAGGTCACCCGGCAGGAGCGCGTTGGAGGGGATGTCGGGCAGGTCTTCCAGCGGTAAGGTGGAAGCTGCGGTGGAGCGGTTATCTCTGTGGAAGTTGCTTACAAGGTTGTGTGCGATGCGAAAGAGCCAGGCGGCGAAGGACTGGTCATGCCGCCATTGGAAGCGGCCCAACTCCTCGACCACCCGCAGGAACACAGCCGCGGTCAAGTCTTCGGCATCTTGCACGCGCCCCACCCGGTAGCTGATGTAGGCGTAGAGCCTCGGAAAATAGAGGCCGTAGAGCTGCCTGAACGCCTGGGGGTCATGGCTCGCCCTCTCGACCAACGCCTGGTCAGTATCTGTAGTCATGGTAGCCGCACCCAACTACACAACCCCCTTCCCGCCACTCGGCGTTTGCCTGCATAGGTAACAACACGAGCAGGGCAAAAATACTGCGCGAAATGCTTGACGGATTTGTTGGGCCAGCCTACCAACGAACAACTGAGTAGCCAGAAGGCTACTCAGTTGTAACGTACCTGGGTATTTTCGGTTCTGGTCTTCTGCTAACCTTAGACGGTCCCACAAGATCGGTCAGGGTAGGGGTGAACTTTGTGTGCGCCCTCTGGCCTTCGTGTTCTGTCGAGACGGCGAACACAAGGTTCGCCCCTACATGCTTTGATTAGCGCTACTGGCTTTGTTGGGTACTCTAACTTCTCTACACCCCGTGCCTCACCCTCAAATATAGTACCGCCACGAGGGCCACGACCCCCAGGATGGAGGTGCCCACCAGCAGGCCGTTGAAGCCGAGCCCCACGATAAAGAGGCCCCCGGCCGCGCTGCCCACAAACTGGCCCACGCCCAGGAAGACCGAGTAGAGCCCCATGACGGCCCCCCGGTGCTCCACGCGCGTTTCGGAGATGTCGGCCAGGTAGGCCAGCGCGACGGGGGTGAAGCCGCTCTCCAGCAGCACGCCGAGCACCAGCACGAGCACCAGGGGCCACTGACCCCACGGCCCCGGCACGATGTTATTGTTGATCCCCCAGAGCGAGAAGGCCACCAGGAACAGGCCCACGACCGAGGCCAGCATCATGGTGGTGCGGCGAATGCGCCCGTAAAGCTGGCTCCATACGAAGATCCCCACCAGGAAAGTCAACGCGAAGCAGCCCTGCGTGATGCTCACCTGGTGTGGGGTGAGATGGCCCGCCAGTAGTTGGTCCGGGAACGGGCTGGGCGGGGCGCCGGGCGCGGACACCACCATCACGGCGGCCAGATGGTTCAGCCAGAGGCCAAGCACCGCGTTCACCGCCAACCAGGCGGGCACGAAGCTGCGCAAAGCGGGCTCCCGCAGCAGTTGGGCGTAAGACTTCAGCCTGCTCGCCAGCAGGGTGCGCACAGGGTGCGCGGCTTCCCTGGCGGCTTCGCGGTCCTTGCCGTAATGCTCCCTTGCCGCGGCAGGCAGCGTTTCGGGCACGAACAGAAAGAGGACGGCGGCGGCCGCCAGGTAGATCAGCGATATAATTCTGAAGCCGTTCGGTCCCAGCCACTCCCAAACGTAACCGCCGAGGAACTGGCCCGTCGCGAGGCCCACCAGGAAGCTGATTTCGTACATGCCCATGACGCGCCCGCGGAACCGGGAGGCCCTAGGCCCGGTGCCGCTCGTCGCATCGGCCAGGTAGCCAAGCGTGCCCGGTGCGTTGGCCGCCGTAGCTACCCCCTCCAGCAAGCGCCCGATAGCGATGATGGCAGCGACTGTGGTGAGGGGGTGTATCTGCACGGCAAGCGCCCCCGCCAGCGGGCCGAGCACCAGAAATGGCTTGCGTCCCCGCAGGTCGCTCAACGCCCCAAATATGGGCGCAAGCAGCAGCTCGGTTATGTAGTACACCCCGGCCAGCGTGCCGATGAGGTTGGCGTCCGCGTGCACCACCTGCTTCAAATATAACTGAAGCATGAACCCCGTCATGGCCCCGGCCATGCGGAGCATGAAGCTCGAGCTGATAGCCACCTTCAGCGAGCTGTTCAGCCTCGGCTCCGCGCCGCGATCCTGCCCGCCGGCGGGCTGGGCCGAGGGGATCTTTTCTTCCGGTTTAGCCGCGATCATACTACTACGAGGATAGCATACCCTATGCCCGGTTACAAGATAGTGACCAGTAGGCAGGAGGCAGTCGGCAGTATTTGCCGGTCGCCTCCTGCTGACTGCCTACTGCCTACTGCTCCTGGCCCCGGTGCAAAACTTTGGCTCGCCGGTCCTCTATGTGGTACAATGATTTTCTGGGGAAGCGAATTGCTCGTTCCCAAAATCATCTACACAGAAGTAGGTTATTCATGTCCTACGTGCCACAGAACCCTCTGATTGTGCAGAGCGACCGTTCGCTCCTCCTCGAAGTCGATAACTCCCTCTACGAAGCGGCCCGGGATGAACTGGCCCGCTTCGCCGAGCTGGAGAAGAGCCCCGAGCACATCCACACGTACCGCGTCACGCCCCTCTCTCTTTGGAACGCCGCCTCCGCGGGCATCACCGCCACCGATATTCTCGGTAGCCTGGAGCGCTACAGCAAGTTCGACCTGCCGCGCAACGTGCTGGCCGACATCGAGGACTACATCTCCCGGTTCGGCCGGGTGAAGCTCCTCAAGTCGGAGGCCAGCGACCTCATACTCCGCTCAGACGACCCGATGCTCATCGCTGAGATCGCGCGCAATAAGCGCGTGCAGCCCTACGTGCTTGCACAGCCCGACCGGAATACGCTGACGATAGACCCCAAGATGCGAGGCCACGTCAAGCAGGCCCTGGTGCTCTTCGGATACCCGGCGGAAGACCTGGCGGGCTATACCGAAGGCGCGCCCCTGGAACTGGTGCTGCGCGGCGAATCGGCCAGGGACCAGGGGCCGTTCACGCTGCGCTCCTACCAAACCGACGCGGTGGGAGCTTTCTGGGCGGGGGGCACGGTGCACGGCGGCAGCGGCGTGGTGGTGCTGCCCTGCGGGGCGGGCAAGACGGTCGTGGGCATGGGGGCCATGGCGAATGCCAGGACCAGCACCCTCATCCTCACCCCTTCTACCATCGCCGTCAGGCAGTGGATCGCCGAAATCCTGGACAAGACCACCCTCACCGAGGAAGAGGTGGGCGAGTACACGGGGGACAAGAAGGTGGTCAGGCCGGTGACGGTCACCACCTACCAGATGCTCACATACAGGCCATCAGTGAGCGCTGTGGACGAGGAGACCGGCGAAGTGGGCGAGTTCCCACATTTTGACATCTTCACCGCCCAGGACTGGGGCCTGATAATCTACGACGAGGTGCACCTGCTCCCCGCGCCCGTGTTCCGCATCACGGCCGAGATACAGGCCCGCCGCCGCCTCGGCCTGACCGCCACGCTGGTCAGGGAGGACGGCCGGGAGACGGACGTCTTCTCGCTAATCGGCCCGAAGAAGTACGACGTGCCCTGGAAAGACCTGGAGAAGCAGGGCTGGATCGCCACCGCCGAGTGCACCGAGGTGCGCGTGCCCCTCACCCCCGAAGAGCGCATGGAGTACATGCTCGTAGACGACAGCCGCATAAAGTACCGCATCGCCGCCGAGAATCCGCTGAAGATGGACCTCCTGCAGGAATTGCTTCAGCGCCACAGGAGCGATGCCGTGCTGGTGATAGGGCAGTACATCGAGCAACTGAAGGCCATAGCCAAACAGTTCGACGCCCCGCTGGTGACGGGCAAGACCCCCAACAACGAGCGCGACCGCCTCTATGGCGACTTCCGCGAGGGCAAGTTGAAGCTCCTCGTGGTGAGCAAGGTAGCCAACTTCGCCATAGATTTGCCCGACGCCAACGTGGCTATCCAGGTCTCCGGCACCTTCGGCTCCCGCCAGGAGGAGGCCCAGCGCCTGGGGCGCATCCTGCGGCCAAAGAAAGACGGCTCCATCGCCAATTTCTACTCGCTTGTGACCCATGACACCAAAGACCAGGACTTTTCTACTAACCGGCAACTCTTCCTAACCGAGCAAGGTTACAGGTATAATATCGTCGATGCGTCGGCCATACTGCCCGACCTGCCAGAGAGGCTCGCGCAGATGCAGGCCGAGTTCGAGCAGCGGAGGGCCAACGGCGAGTTCGACCTGAACGCCCTCCAGGAGAAAGCTAATAAGAGGGGTAAGGGCTCGGCGGACGACGAAGTAGACGCCGAGGCAAAGCCGCGCAAGCGGGGGCGCAAGAAGGCCGTCGAGAGCCCGGCTGAACCGATGGCGGAGGGCGTCATCACCGACGTAGCAGCGGGCGCGGAAGACCAGCACCCAACTGAACGCCGCAAAGGCCGCCCGCCCAAGGAATCGCCCGCCCGCGACCACCTACGGTTAGTTAAATGAAGAATCCCGAAGGGTAAGAGATGCCAGTAACAGCGGTTATCGGTTGCCAGTGGGGGGACGAGGGCAAAGGCAAGATCGTGGACCTGCTGGCCGAGAAGGCACAGGTGATTGCCCGCTGTAACGGCGGCACCAATGCGGGCCATACGATAGTCAACGAGCACGGCACGTTCCGTATGCGGCTCATACCCTCGGGCATCTTCAACCCGCAGGCCGTCTCCATAATCGGCAACGGCGTAGTGGTCGACCCCCAGGTGCTTATCGAGGAGATGGACACCCTGGAAGCTGCGAAGATTGATACCTCAAGGCTCCTGGTAAGCGACCGGGCACACGTGATAATGCCCTACCACAAGATGCTGGACGAGTTCGAGGAGAACGCCCGCGCGGCCACCTCCGTGGGGAACATAGGCACCACCCGCCGCGGCATCGGCCCCGCCTATGTAGATCGGACATCGAGGGTGGGCATCCGCATGGGTGAGCTGCTCCACGAGGAGACGTTGCTCACCAAGCTCTCGGCGGTGCTACCCGCAAAGAACGAAATCCTTACCAAGCTCTATGGGGCTAAGCCCCTCCAGTTACACGACCTCTACCTGAACCTGGTGACGCAGGGCCAGCGTCTTCGCTCGCACATAATGCCCACCGAGCTGGTGATCGCCCGCGCCCTCGCCGAGAAGCGCGTTGTGCTGCTAGAGGGCGCGCAGGCCGTGCTTCTCGACCTTGATTTCGGCACCTACCCCTACGTTACGTCCAGCCACCCCACCGCGGCGGGATTGTGCGTCGGCTCGGGCACCCCGCCCAACCAGCTAAGCTCTATCGTGGGTGTCTTCAAAGCCTACCAAACGCGCGTGGGCGCGGGGCCATTCCCCACAGAGATAGAGGGCGAGACCGCCGACTTCCTGCGGGAGCAGGGAGGCGCAGGCCACCAAGAGTACGGCACGGTCACGGGACGACCGCGCAGGGTGGGCTGGTTCGACGCGGTGGCGGGCTACTACGCCGCCCGCTTGAACGGCCTCACCGGCATCGCCATCACCCGCCTCGACGCCCTCGATAAGTTCGAGACTATCAAGGTGTGCACCGCATACAAGCACAACGAGGCCCACCTCAACCACCTGCCCGCCGACCCCGAGATCTTCGACAGCATAGAGCCCCACTATGAGGAGTTCCCAGGCTGGAAGACCGATACCTCGAACGCCCGGCAATGGGAAGACCTCCCCAAAGCCGCCCAGCACTACGTGGACACCCTCTGCCGCTTCCTCCAGGTTCCCCTCGACCTTGTCTCCGTAGGTCCACACCGGGAGCAGACGATAATCGTCCGCGACCCGCTGGATGCCCTGCCCAAGCAGGTGGGGCGGCTGGTGCAGGCGCTGGATTTATAGAAATCAACCTCGGCAGGCTAATGCGAGACGGTTTCGTGTTCTAGCCCTAACCAGGCAGGAAGGGGAAAGCCGGGCGCGAAGAGAATATTGGGTATTTCGAGGTCCAGCGCAGGAATATCACCATGTCTAGGAGGCAGAAGACCAGGGTCGCCCCGACAAACAACCATGTACCGCGCTTTGCAGTCTCGGGTGGCGGCATGACGAAGTACCGCTGCATCAAGGCGTGCCCCACGGGCAAGTAAGCCACGTTGCTCAGGAGCATATAGACCCCGACCAGTTTCATGTACCAGGGCGGATCGAAAACGCTGCCCTGTGTTACCATGCCGATCCCGATGAAAAAGAAGAACAGGGCAGGAGGGGTGGATACAAACTGGAACCAGTAGGCCAGCTTTAGGCGCCTGAGGATCTGTTGTCTTTCAGCCGGGTCGATAACCAACTATTTCTCATTGCTTGGTGGCTGCGCTTTTACAGTTGGGCTCTTCACAGCGATTCTAGTTGGTCCTGATGGTCCACGGAATGAGAGAATTGTACCTGCTGCGTGAACCGACGGTCACAGTTGTCTGGGAAGAGGTTAGGGGGTGCATTGCACCTTGTCGATGTCAACACCAGGCAACCCTATTTCCTCATCTGTAAAGTGGCAGGTGAAATCTGAACCGCCAGGGCCCAAGTGATGGCCTAGCGGATCCCAACCTATGAACACATCTCTTGAGGGCGAAGTGGCAGCTCGGAGTCTACGACTATCTCTGGGTACCACCTGCCGGGTCGAGGAACCTATTCTGATCCAGATAGTGCTTTGAGCCTGGGTAATGAAGATGCCTACAGCACCGCATGAAAGAATGAGGAGTAGGACAAAGGTCATGGCGAAGAAGAGGAGTAGACGACGCCGTTTTCTCGGCGCCTGCATTTTCGTCCTCCACCGCCCAAGCCCAGCAAGACAGGATGGTGCAACATCAGTTCAGCATGCCCGCCTAAGTCGAAAGCGTCAAGCGCCGGGCACCCCGAGGGACAGGAACTCGTCCGTGGGCTCCCTTGATAGAAGGGCGTTCAAGCCTTCCAGCGGGGGTTTGCCCTCGAAGAGGATCTCGTACAACTGCTGGGTGATGGGCATCTCCACGTTGTAGGTGGCCGCTAGGTCGCGGGCGGCTGCGGTGGTGGTTATGCCCTCAGCCACTTGGCCGCCCAGGGAGGCACGCACGTCTTCAAGGGTCTTCCCCCTGGCGAGTTCCTGGCCGAAGGTGCGGTTGCGGGAGAAGGGGGAGGCGCAGGTGGCGATCAGGTCGCCCAGGCCTGCCAGGCCCGCGAAGGTAAAGTGGGAGGCCCCCGCGCTCACCCCCAGGCGGGCTATCTCTGCAAGGCCGCGGGTGATCAGCGCCGCCTTGGCCGAATCGCCCGCCTCCAGGCCGTCGGCCATGCCCGCCGCCACCGCGATGATGTTTTTGAGGGAGCCCGCCAACTCGACGCCGGTCAGGTCGGGGTTGGTGTACACGCGGAAGAGGCCCTGGTTAAACAGCTCCTGCACGCGCTGGGCGGCCACTATGTCCTCGGAGGCCACCACGGTAGTCGCGGGCCGGTTCGCCACGATCTCCCTGGACAGGTTCGGGCCGGACATGGCCGCCAGCCGACCGGGCCACTCCTCGCCCAGCTCCTGACGTATCACCTGGGTCATGCGCATGGAGGTCGAAAGCTCTAACCCCTTGGTGGCGCTGACCACGACGGTGCTCTCGGAGAGAAAAGGTTTCAATGCACGGATGTTGCTCCGCATGGTCTGCGACGGTACGACCATCATCAGCAGGTCGCAAGCGTCCAACGCACGGGTGTAATCCGCGGTGGGGGTCAGCCCCTCGGGGAAGGGGTACCCGGCCAGGAACCGCCTGTTCTCGCCATCCGAGGCCAACCTGGCGGCCTCATTCTCGGTGCGCGCCAGCAGGCAGGTTTCCAGGCCGTAGCGCGCCGCCAGTATGGCGAGGGTGGTGCCCCAACTCCCCGTCCCGAGCACCGCTATCCGCCCTTGAGCACCGTCCCCTCCGGCCATAGCTGTCTCCTATTACGCTCTTCACCTTATCCAGGTGAGCGCTGTCCCACATTATAGCACAGCACTAACGGCGGCCCCGTGAGGAAGTATCTCGCGTGTTTTCCCGGTTGTGCAGGTGTGGGTTGACACAATTCGCAGCACAATGGGTAGTAGCGATCAGGATGTGGAATTTCTGGTTTTCCGGTTTTCTGGGATGAGACATGCGTGGAGGAGGCAAGTTGGGAAAATGAGCGTTATATACTATTTGTAGCTAAAGTGGTGGCGATGGGAGCTATGGT
>JBJMMB010000145.1:0-8798 GCA_045805005.1 Chloroflexia bacterium | reverse complement strand
GAGTTTGGTCGCCATCTTCCCCCTACCACCTATCACACCTCGCACTAAGACCCCGCCCAGCAACCCGACGCACGGCGCTAATTATACACCGCCCAGGCCGCGCTGCGTTAGGCCGAGGGTGACAAACCCTCTACGGGTTAGGCGTAGGGTTAGGCGCGGGAGCCACTCCCCCAGGCACCTGCGAGGGTGAGGCCACGATGAACCAGTTGGGCCACGCCTTGTACGAGCTGTAGAACTTGTCCACCTTGTCGGGCTGGCCGGGGGTCACTATCCGCCGCGTGATCACCGTATCCAGGCCGCCGTGGGCCGTCTCCACCTGCTTCTTCGTGCCCGCTGGCAGGCGCGTGTCCACCTGGTACACGTCCGGAGGCGGGGGCAAGCGGTTGCTGATCGCCGGGCCTTCCAGCTTCACCTGCCCCTTGGGCTTAGTCCCGTAGAAGTTCACTGTCAGTGAGTCGGGGCCCGTCTTCGCCTCCAGCAGCATGTAGCCGGGCGAGTCATTTATGAATGTGAGGTCCACGCCGGGGTCGAATACTGCTGCATCGAAGCCCACCGGCTCCCCGTTCGCCTCGTACCAGCTAACCCGGTACGAGTGCTGGTTGCGCTCCGTGATCTTCACCCCGCTCCAGAACGCCGCCCTGAACACCGTGGTCGAAACCTGGCATACCCCGCCGCCCACGCCCTTCTGCGTGCGCTCCGCGGCTATCACGTACCCCTCAACAAATCCATGCGCCTCGTCGATGCCCCCCACCGTTTGCAGGAAGGAGAACGTGCCCCCCGGCGGCACCACCGCCCCGTTGATCAGCCCCGCCGCCACCCGTATGTTCGTGGCCCGCTCCTGCGACGACCCCGCGAACGTCGAAGTTCCAGTGCCCATTAACTCCTTGATCCCCAGCGCCCCAATATCCTTGCTCGATACCGTAGGCGTAAGCACCTTGCCGGGCAACTGGTACTGCCGCTTGTCACTCGTGCCCGCCGCCTCCTTGATCGAGCTAACCACCGCGTTCGCATCCGTCTGGAACCCGTCAACCGACTCGTTCAGCACCGCCACCGACCCGTTGTTCCACCCAAACCGGGCGTTCTGCGGGGGCCGGCTCGCGTCCGAAGCCCACTTGGCCCCCAGAACCTTCAACTCCTTGTCATTCCACCCCAATTCGATATGCCTCGATGCCGAGCGGTCGGGGTTGCGCTCAATCGTCGTGAAGCGCACAAGGGCATCGCGGTCCAGGCTCATCACCTTCCCACCCGGCGCCGTGGCCGTGATAGGTCCGCTCACCCGCACGGCCAGCAGACCCTCGATGCTCTGCACCTCCTCAGCCGACACGCTAGGCTGCACCACCTCCACCGGCAAATCGATCTTCCCCTGCTCGATCTTGTCCCCCGAGCCGCTTACGGCCTTCGCCACCCCATCCCGCACCACCTTGATCGCGTCGTACACGCGCAGGGTGCGCCCCTCCTTGCCCGGCAGGGCCACCACCTCGGTGCCGTTCAATCGCACGTCCCCATCAAATAGCTTCTGGTCGATCTCGGTCTGCGCCAGCCCCGCCAGGTAGTCCTGCATCACCGGCTCGCTGATCTGCACCGTCAGCGGCACCGCGTACCCCGTCTGCGCCGCGTCCCACTGCTGCGCCACGTTGCTCAGCGCATCGCCCCGGCGCCCCACCGTGAAAGCATCGTTCACCGTCGCGTCCACATCCAGCTTGACCCCCAACTGCTCGGCGCTGGGCCGCCACTCCTTACCCCGCCAGGTCAAAATAAAAGGCTGGGCCGCGAACCCCTGCACCTTGTCGCGCAGCAGCTTCTTCGCCTCGTCGGGCGTCTTACCCCCCAAACCAATATCGAGGGCCGACACCCCGGCATACACCTTCCCCGCGTACTGCCCCTGCCAGGCCAGCGAGAAGGCCATAACCCCCACCGCCGCAATCGCCACCGCGCCCACCAGCACCCACAACACCCAACTCCCGGCCCGCCGCCGTCTCCGCGTCCCCTCCACGTTCACGGCCAGGTACCCGCGCCCCTGTCCCGGTGCCGGCTGCTCGGGTCTCCGCGTCACCGGCCCCGAAGGAGGCGCATAGCCCCCATCATACGGCTGCACCCGGTCCTCATACGCCGCGTATGGGCTCCCGTTCCTGCCCGCCCCCTGCTCGTCACGCTCGTACTGCCACCCTCCCGGCTTCCTCACCTGGGGCCGCACCGGCTGGTTAGGCTGGTAGGTCTGCCCGCCCCCCGGCTGGACTGCGGGCCTCTGTGCGGTGCCCTCCAGGGGCTGGCCCGCAGCCCCACCAAGCCGCGCGGGCGAAGCCGGGGGCAAGACAGGTTCACCCCCCTGCCCACCCCGCTCGAACCTCGAAGGCTCGACGACCGGCAGCATCCTCGTCACCTTAGTCTCGTCCAGCCCCGCCGGTGGCGCCGGATTAACCCTGCCCGCCCCCTCACGCGGGGCCTGCGTACCCTGCCCCTGAGGCGTTCCCTGCGTGCGCCCCCTCTCCACCGGCGGGTCCAACCGCGGCCGCGCAGCCGCGGGCGGCGGCGTAACAGGCCGCTGCGGCCACTGCGGTGCCGCCTCTCCCTCCGCCTGCTTTCGCCCTGATATGTCATCCCTGCGCCCACGCTCGTCCATTGCTAACCCCTTTGGCTCCAAACCCAAAATCCATCCCGCGAATTCTGCATTTGGAACAGAATAAACCCTATCCTTCCGTCCACTTCAACCGCACGTCCCCCACGCCGATAATGTCCCCTTCGGAGATTGGCACCGGGCGTGGCACCTCGGCCTCATTCAGGAAAGTACCATTTGTAGAGGCCACGTCCTCCAGCCAGGCCCGGCCGTCGCGCCAGCTTACCAGCGAGTGCTCCCCCGACACGAAGTCGTCGTCAAGCACGATAGTATTGCTCGGCTTGCGCCCCAGCGAGGTCACCGCCTGCAGCGTGAACACCGTCCCCGGAGCCAGCCTGCTCCGCCCCGGCTCAACCACCACCAGCTTGCCATACCGCGACTTAGGCTGAGCCGCCTCCGCGGGAGCCACCTGCCGCAAATCGCGCACAATCACTCTCATCACCTGGAAAATGAAAAAATATATCAACCCGATGAAAGCAATTCGCAGGCCGAGAATGAAAATATCGAACGGGAGAGTCTGGATATTAGGCATTTTCTCTAGGGATCAGTGGTCAGGGGTCGTCAGCAGACACTGACCAGTGGCCAGTGGCCAGTGGCCACTACTCCTGCATAAACACAAGCTCGAAGCCCCCGATCGACACCCGGTCGTTGGAGGCCAGCACGACCGTCTCTATCGGCTGGTCGTTGACGAAGGTGCCGTTGGTGGAGCGCTGGTCGCGCAGCAGGTAGTGGGCGTGGCGGAAGGTTATCTGCGCGTGGTGCCGCGATACCCTGGGGTCATCTATCACCAGGTCGTTGTCGAGCCCGCGGCCTATTGAGATGAGCGTCTTGGAGAGCGGGAAATCGCGACCCGCCATGTCCCCCGTGAGGGGCTGGAGCGAGGCGCGAGGCGGGGCCGCGGTGGGCTGCAACCCCCGGCCCGTCTGCCTCTGCCCTCCCACCAGCGGCATGGCATGGGTGCGCTCTATCTGCACGTCCTGCGGAACGGCTTGCTGCCCTTCCCCCGCCAGGGCCGACACCGCGGGCTCGTCGCTCAACCGGGCCATGACCTCGATGCCCCGGCGCGGGGTCTCTTTGTCAGACTTCAGCACCACAGTCGGACGCGATACCAGCGAGTAGCCCCGCTCGGTCGCCAGGTCAGATATAAACTCCGCCATGTTGTGTTCGAGCGAGTGACGGAAAGGCTCGAACTCGGAGAAGTCCTCAGGGTTGAGGGTAACCTCGTAGTGGTTGGGCACATAGGTGCGCCCCACGCTGATGGTCGGGTGGGCCTCCATCTCCCGCTCGAGCCGCTTGGCTATCTCCGCGGGCTGGATCGGGCTGCGAAACAGCCGGGCGAACGACCCCTCCATCAACCGCTCTACGAAACTCTCAAAGCGCTGCAGCGCTTCCAAACATCCTCCTCCGGGCCTGGCGTAAAAGACACAAATGACGGCGCACCCGCCGCACTTCGATTATAACGTAGGCCTAAGAGGGTGGTCAAACGTGGTGGAAACAGCACTTGACATTAATACATAAACCGATTACTATATAAACAGACCTTTATATGGTTGGGTGTGCAACCAGGACCGGAGAGCAAGAGGAATGGACCGCAGCATAACATCGGTGGGCGGGGTAGCGCCCGAGCAAGACGGAGCCGCGCATAAGATAATCAGCGAGCGCGTGCCGCCTGTGCTCTCTATAGAACAAGCCGCGGCCATGCAAGACCTCAAGCCCTTCCTCAAAGCGGTGGCCGACATGCACAGACTCGCCATGCTGCAAGAGCTCGCCCGCGAGGGCGGCCTGAGCGTTCTCGATCTCTCCGAGCGCCTGGCCCTCAGCCAGCCCCTCACCTCCTGGCACCTGCACATCCTCAAACGCGCCCGCCTGGTCGCCCCCACTCACCTCGGCCGCCAGCGCATCTATCGCCTCGACCGCGAGCGCTTACAAGAGTATAGAGAATTGTTTGACAAGGTAACGGACCTGTAGTGGTTAGTCTTCGCTGGCAGACACTGGCCACTGACCACTGACCACTGAACACTAAAAAGAGGAGCAAAACCAGAGATGAGCAAGAAGAAAATCAGAGTAGCAATCATCGGTGTGGGAAACTGCGCGTCCTCGCTCGTGCAGGGCGTAGAATACTACCGCGAGGCCCCCGACGACCAGTTCATTCCGGGCCTGATGCACACGCGGTTGGGCGGTTATCATATCAGCGACATTGAGTTCAGCGCCGCTTTCGACATCGACAAGAACAAAGTGGGCCGCGATCTCTCCGAAGCCATATTCGCTGAGCCGAACAACACCTACAAGTTCAGCAAGGTGCCCAACCTCCGAGTACCCGTGCAGCGCGGCATGACCCACGACGGCCTGGGCCAGTATCTCTCCACGGTGATACAGAAGGCTCCCGGCCAGACCGCCGACATAGTCAAGATACTGCGCGACACCGGCACCGATATGGTCATCAACTACCTCCCTGTGGGCAGCGAGATGGCTACCAAGTGGTACGTCGAGCAAGCTCTGGAGGCGGGAGTGGGCTTTATCAACTGCATACCCGTCTTCATCGCCCGTGAGGAGTACTGGCAGAAGCGGTTCGAGGACAGGGGCCTCCCCATCATCGGTGATGACATCAAGAGCCAGGTGGGGGCGACCATCACCCACCGTGTGCTCACTCGCCTCTTCCGAGAGCGCGGCGTCAAGATTGACCGCACCTACCAGCTAAACTTCGGCGGCAATATGGACTTCTACAACATGCTCGAACGCTCGCGCCTCGAGTCGAAGAAGATAAGCAAGACCAACGCGGTCACCTCCCAGCTCGACTACGACCTGGGCGAGAAGAACGTCCACGTCGGCCCCAGCGACTACGTGCCCTGGCTCGAAGACCGCAAATGGTGCCACATCCGCATCGAGGGCACAACCTTCGGCGACGTGCCTCTCAACATGGAGCTAAAACTCGAGGTCTGGGACTCCCCCAACTCGGCGGGCGTGGTCATCGACGCCGTAAGGTGCCTCAAGCTGGCCCTCGAGAACGGCATCAGCGGCTCCCTGGAGGCCCCATCCTCCTACTTCATGAAGAGCCCGCCCGTCCAGTTCACCGACGACGAGGCCCACGACAACGTCGAAGAGTTCATAGCCAAATACGCGACGAAATCCGCCCGCCCCGCCGACGGCTCCGAAGCCCGCATGGCCGCCATGTCCGAAGAGCTAACCCAGGCCGCCCCCCTGGAAAGCACCGACGGCGTTGCCACAACGACAAACGGCAAGAAGTAAAGCTTGCTTGTTCGAGTATGAAATGGCCGGAAGCCATTTCATACTCGAACCTAAGAAAAGTGAAAGGTAAATATGAACCTGTTCCAATCGGCTACGCGTCATATATGGACAGGGATACGGTATTGGTCTTTCAAAACGCTTAGTTTCCTCTCAGGCATCGTGCCTCTGCGCTTTGCATACTGGGTCGGAGCCCGCGTAGGCGACGCCGGATACCTCATCTGGAAGGGCCATTCGGCCAACGCCGTGAGTAACATGCGCCGGGTCATGGGCGAGTCCGCCGACTGGCGCGTCGTCAAGGAGACCACCAGGGACGCTTTCCGCAACTACGGTAAAACCCTCGTAGACTTCGCCCGCTTCCCTCACCTGGACGAGCATGATATCAGCAACGCTATACCAAGCCAGGGCGGCTGGGAGAACCTCGATAAGGCCATCGAAAGGGGCCACGGCACCCTCGCCATCACTGGGCACATTGGTAACTGGGACATGGCTGGAGCCCTCATGGGCAGCCAGGGCCTCCCTATCTACGCCGTTGCCGACACCTTCCAGCCCAAGAAGATGGACGACCTGATCAACGGCACCCGCGAGAAGTACGGCACCAAGCTCATCAAGCTCGAAACCGGCTCTCTCAAGCAGATATTCACCGCCCTCAAGCGCAACGAGATAGTGCTCCTCCTCTTCGACAGGCCCCAGCCCAACGAGGGTGTGGAGGTCCAGTTCTTCGGCGAGCCCGCCTGGCTCCCCGCTGGCCCCGCCGCCATCGCCCTCAAGACCCGCGCCACCGTCCTCGTAGGCTACTGCGCCCGCCGCCGCGGCGACAAAACCTTCCACGGCGAGTTCGGCGAGCCCATCGAGTACGAGCACCTCCTCACAGGCGACAAAGAGCGCGACATCCAGATCATCACCCAGGAGATCGTCTCCCGCATGGAGCAGATCATCCGCCAGTACCCCGACCAGTGGTACATGTTCCGCCAGATGTGGCCCCGCACCGACCGCCACAACGCCGAAATCAAACGCAGAAACCTCCGCGGAGCCAGCAGCTAACCGCGGGGTGCAGGGGGCCATCCCTACCGTGGGCTTGAGGTGTTACCCAAAATTCATAACAAAGGGGTGCAGGGCCCTCCCTGCCGGGGGTTTGGGGGTGCCCCCCAACTTCCTTTCTCAACTTTAGATTGAACTCTCTTCATGCTAACAGCATAGCATCCATGCTATACTGTTAGCATGAAGACTTATTACCTCTTGGTAATAGCCTCATGGCTGGCACGCTGGGTCCCCGTCAGGACCGCCTACTGGCTCTGCTCCTTCGTGGGCGGCATCATCTTCTACGTCAAGCCCTCCATCCGCAACGCCATCATGGACAACATGCGGCACGTCCTGCCCCGCTCCACTATGCGCCAGCGCCGCATCATCGCCCGCAGGGTAATCCGCAACAACCTCAAAAACTACTACGACCTCATTCGCATACCCCACCTCACCGAAGCAGACGTCGAGCGCATGGTGGCCGACGTGCACGGTATCGAGCACCTCGATGAGGCGTTCGCTCGTGGCAAGGGTGTCATTATCATCGGCGGCCACATAGGCAACTTCAACATCGTGCCCCAGGTAGCCATCATCCGCGGGTACCCCGTCGTAGCTATCGCCGAAGACATCAAGCCCGCGAAGCTCTACGACTTCCTTAACAACCTGCGCATGCACTTCGGTCTGAGGTTCATCAACGCCCACAGCTCCCAGGTCCGCACCATCTACAAGCTCCTCCGCGAGAACGGTGGCCTCATCCTTGCAGCCGACAAAGACGTGACCGATTCCCGGGAGCCCGTGCTCTTCTTCGACGCCGTTGCCGATCTGCCGCCCGGTCCCATAGCCCTGGCCTTGCGCCTCGACTCAGCCGTCATACCCGCCTACAGCGTGCGCCTTCGCGACAACACCTCCACCCTCCACGTCTACCCGCCTATGGAACTGGAGAGGACCGGCGACAAAGAGCTCGACAAGCAGATTAACTTCCGCAAAATGGCCGTGGTCCTCGAAGATATGATCCGCCAGGCCCCCGACCAATGGGTCGCCCTCCAAAGAATATGGGACCACGACTACCCCACACCTGCACCCAACGGCACAAAAGACAAACTAGAACAACCGCAGGCCATTCTCCTGCCCCTGGAACCCGCTCCGACCGAGGAACGATCCCCATCCTCCGTCCCACTATAGAGGTTCGGGGCCAGGGGCCAGGGATCAGGAACTGACGCTCTCAAGCAGATCCCGACCCCCGACCCCCGACCCCCGACCCCCGGAGAACCCAATGCCTAACTTCCGCTACTCAGGCTGGGACGGCACCCAGCAAGTTATGCCATTCGATGCCGACGCCATCATGGAGGCCATATCCGAGGACGTCCTCGCCCACGGCGACTTGCGCCGCGCCCTCGAAAAGCTCATGCAGCAGGGCTTCAAGTTCCAGTCCGGCGAGCGCATGCCCGGCCTGCGCGACCTCCTCGAACGCCTCAAACAGCAGCGTCAGGACGCCCTCCGCCACAACAACATGGACTCCGTCGTCAAAGACATCCAGCAGCGCCTCGAACAAATAAAGCAGACCGAGCGCGCCGGCATCGACCGCCGCGTCGAAGAAGGTCTCGAGCAAACACGCGACCCCCAGCAACAAAACCAACCCCCCCAGGCCCACGACCAGGACCAGGAGAGCCAACAGGGTCAGCAAGGTCAGCAAGAGGAGATGACCGCCGAGCAGCGCGAACAACTCCAAAAGATGCTCGAAAAACTGGCCGACCGCCACCGCCAGCAGATCGACAACTTGCCCAAAGACATCGGCGGCCAGATCAAGGGCCTCCGCGAGTACGACTTCATGGACCCCGACGCCCGCCAGCAGTTCGAGGACCTGCTCGCCATGCTCCAGCAACAGATGGTCCAAAACACCTTCTCGGGCCTCCAACAGGGT
>JBJMMB010000144.1:0-2976 GCA_045805005.1 Chloroflexia bacterium | reverse complement strand
AGCCAGATTCCGAGAGCATAGAACCAGACGTTGAGAATCTTCAAGTCATCGGGTTCGCAAGCGGCAACGACGTAATGCAGGCGTTGGAGAATCTACTCGGGGAAGAGCCGGACATACTCGCAACGACCTTTAACAATCTTGTGTGCTTCGAGCTTAGGCACGACGATTATGTCGCGAACGCAGCTTGGTTGGAGTTAGATCCTTTTAGAAGAGCTACACCTCGCTGATTACATCCTGAAATACGACCTCCTGCTGCTTGCCCACCTCGCGGAATTGGGTGTTGTAGAGGGTGGCGTAGAGGCCGCCCTGGGCCAGGAGCTGGGAGTGGGTGCCTTGCTCTACGAGGTGGCCTTTGTCCATGACCAGGATTACGTCGGCGGCCAGGACTGTGGAGAGGCGGTGGGCTATGACGATGGAGGTGCGGCCTACCATGAGCCTTTCGAGGGCGGCCTGGATGAGAGCTTCGGATTGGGAGTCCAGGGAGGAGGTGGCCTCGTCCAGGACCAGAATGCGCGGGTCTTTGAGGAGGACGCGGGCTATGGCGACGCGCTGCTTCTCGCCGCCGGACAGGCGGTAGCCGCGCTCGCCGACGACGGTGTCGTAGCCGTCGGGGAGGGAGGCTATGAATTCGTGGATGTTGGCGGCGCGGGCGGCCTCTATCATCTCGGCCTCGGTGGCGCCGGTGCGGGCGTAGAGGAGGTTGGCGCGGATGGTGTCGTGGAAGAGGTAGGCCTCTTGGGTGACCATGCCTATCTGGGCCGCGAGCGATTCGAGGGTGACGTCGCGGATGTCTACGCCGTCGATGGCTATGCGGCCGGCGGTGGGGTCGTAGAGACGAGGGAGGAGGTAGGTGATGGTGGTCTTGCCCGCGCCCGAGGGGCCGACCAGGGCGGCTAGCTGGCCGGGGCGGACGGTGAAGGTGAGGTCTTGCAGGGCGTAGGGGCGGGAGGGATTTTGGGTTTTGGATTTTGGATTTTGGATTGACTCGATGGCGAGTTCTTCGTCGGCCTCGGCGGTATCGGAGTTAGAGTGGGCGGTGCCGTTGGTGGATTTGCCGTTGGGCGGGGGTTTGCGGGCTGAGAGGCTGAGGGCGGCGGAGGGGGCCTGGCCCCAGCGGACTACTTCGGAGAGGGAGGCCGCGGCGGCATCGGGGGTGTTGTCGCCGGTGGTGTAGCTGAAGGAGACGGTGTCGAAGGTGACCTCGCCGGCCACGTTGTGGAGGACGGTGGCGTCGGGCGGTTCCTGGATCTCGATAGGCAGGTCGAGCACCTCGAAGACGCGCTCGAAGCTGACCATGGAGGTGGCGAAATCGACGCGGGCGTTGCTGAGGGAGCCGAGGGGGCCATAAAGTTGGGTCAGGTATGAGGCGAAGGCGACGATGGTGCCGATCGTGAAGCCGCTGCCGTTGATGACCAGGTAGCCGCCAACCCAGGCGACGAGGGCGGTGCCTATGGCACCGGTGAGGCCGAGTCCGAGGAAGAACCAGCGGCCTATGAGGGCCTGGCGAATGCCTACGTCGCGCACCGCGGCTGCGCGGCTGGAGAAGCGCTCGTCCTCGTCGCGGGCGCGGCCGAATATCTTGACTAGGAGGGCCCCGCTGACGTTGAGGGTCTCGTTCATCATGGCGTTCATCTCGGCGTTGAGGGAGAGGCCCCGGCGCACGAGGTCGCGGAGGACTATGCCCACCCTGCGGGCCGGGAGGATAAAGAGTGGGAGCACGATGATGGAGAGGAGGGTCAGGCGCCACTCGAGGGAGAGCATGACGACGAGGGTTATGCTGAGGGTGATGATGTTGGAGAGGATGTCGACCAGGGTGCTGGAGATGGCGCGCTGGGAGCCTACCACGTCGTTGTTGAGGCGGGACATGAGCTCGCCTGTGCGGGTGTTGGTGAAGAAGCGCAGGGACATGCGCTGGAGGTGGCGGAAGAGGGCGCAGCGGAGGTCGAAGATAACGCCCTCGCCTATCTGGGAGCCGAGGTAGCGCTGGAGGACGCCCATGAGGCCGGAGGCGACGGGTATGGCGATCATGCCGAGGGCGAGCCAATTGAGGCGGGTGAGGTCGCCCTGGGGGATGGCTACGTCAATCAGGTTGCGATATAGGAGGGGCGGTATGACGGAGAGGACCGAGATGCCGATGATTGTGGAGAGCATGAGGGCGATGCGCCCCTTGTAGGGCCGGGCGTACCCGGCTACGCGCCGCAGCAGCGCGCGGCTTACCTTTGGCTGGTCCTGTTCAGAGTCGTAGCGTATGTACGACCCCCAGCCTGCACCATGATGCATCATATGTTTGCGCCTTTATGCAATTACTTTGTTATGTAAAGCTGTCTTATTATGTTGGGGATTTTGTTCTATATAACCAATATACTTGCTGGCAGGGGCAGCGTCAAGACCGGGGCGCTCACCGGCCGCACCCGACTGGATAGGTTTAGGGAAGAAAACGCCAAGACGCCAAGACGCCAAGACGCCAAGGATTCATTGTATTTGCAGGCCGGGACGCGCTTGCTGAGCTGGGTGGTTAGCGGGCGTGGGGAAATTCACCGCAGAGACGCAGAGACGCAGAGACGCAGAGAGCGCAGAGTTTTACGGGAATCAATGGGCGAGCCGGGACGCGATTACTGGCTCGGGTGGTTGGTGGACCTGGGAGAGTGGGAGGGCAAGGCAGGCAGTCTATTTTGGCGAAAAGTGTCGGGTTTTGTCGGGTTTAGGGTCATCTAGAAATGGGATTTTCGGAAGTGTGTCCGGTTTTGTCCGGTTTGATGGGTCACAGTGGAGAGATTAACCAGCGGGGGCCTGGCAGGATATCGCCCGGCAGATGAATCTGCGGGCTACCTGAACGAAGCCCGCGCAGGCGGGCTGGCGGGATAGGGTTTCATTGCTTCGGTTGCTTGAGCCTGGTTGTTGGGTTGTTAAGGTGCTCCTAGTGGTAGGATACAACAAGTTGGGCAGGATAGGATATAGTACGTTAGTACTAATTTT
>JBJMMB010000143.1:0-2327 GCA_045805005.1 Chloroflexia bacterium | reverse complement strand
TCAGAGAACTACGTAAGCCGCGCCGTCCTCGAAGCCCAGGGCTCGGTTTTGACTAACAAGTACGCTGAGGGCTACCCCGGCAAGCGCTATTATGGCGGTTGCGAGTACGTGGACGTAGCCGAGACCCTGGCTATCAATCGAGCCAAAGAGCTCTTCGGCGCCGAGCATGTCAATGTGCAGCCCCATTCGGGCGCGCAGGCCAATATGGCGGTGTACATGGCAGTGCTGCACCCGGGTGACAAGCTGCTGGGTATGGGTCTGCCCTATGGCGGTCACTTGACCCATGGTTACCACGTCAACTTCTCCGGTAAGCTTTACCAATCCACTGCCTACGCGGTAGACCGCGAGACAGAGCGCCTGGACTACGACGCACTCGAGAAGCAGGCTGTCGAGGAGCGCCCGAATCTCCTCGTGGTCGGAGCCAGCGCGTACTCACGAATATTTGATTTTGAGCGCTGTCGCCGGATCGCCGACGCGGCCGGCGCCCTGTTGATGGTGGACATGGCCCATATCGCAGGGCTGGTGGCGGCCGGGATTCACCCTTCTCCGATTCCTCATGCCCACTTTGTAACGACAACCACCCACAAGACATTACGTGGCCCCAGGGGCGGCATGGTACTGTGCACAGCGGAGTACGCCAAGGATATAGACAAGAGCGTCTTCCCGGGTATACAGGGCGGGCCGCTAATGCACGTGATAGCCGCCAAGGCGGTGTCGTTCAAAGAGGCCTTGCAGCCCGGTTTCAAAGAGTACCAACGGCAGATCGTGGCCAACGCGAAGCGCCTCGCGGCCCGGTTGGAAGCCGGCGGGCTTCGGCTTGTATCGGGCGGCACTGATAACCACCTCATGCTGGTCGACGTTACCCAGCTTGGCTTGACCGGCAATGAGGCCGAGCAGGCCCTGGACGATGTGGGCATCACGGTCAACAAGAACGCCATTCCGTACGACCCCAAGCCCCCGGCGAAGGCCAGCGGTATCCGCGTCGGCACTCCGGCCGTGACGACCCGCGGTTTCCAAGAGCCCGAGATGGATACTATCGCACGCCTTATCACGGACGTATTGCGGGCTCCCGCCGACGAGGCAGTCAAGGCACGGGTGAGCGATGAGGTAATGGAATTGGTCGGGAGGTTCCCGGTGCCCGGGATAGAGGGATGAAGGAGCTTCACGTTTCAAATCACCCCTTGATCCAGCACAAGCTTGCGCTGATGAGGAGTGTTACCACGGAGCCGAAGAAGTTTCGCGAGGTAGTACGCGAGATCACGACCCTGCTGCTGTACGAGGCCACCCAGGACCTCGAGACCGTCGAGATCGAGGTGCAAACCCCGCTGGCGGCGACCACGGGCCGCAAGCTCATGCCGCGTATCGGCTTCGTGCCCATCCTGCGCGCCGGCGTCGGCATGGTTGACGCGGCCCTCGATCTCATACCGACCGCCCAGGTGTGGCACATCGGCTTGTACCGTGACCACCGGACGCTTCTGCCGGTCGAGTATTACAACAAGCTGCCGGTCCAGCCCACCGTGGACATATGCATGGTGCTAGATCCCATGCTGGCGACCGCGGGCTCGGCGACCGCCACGGTCAAGGTGCTTAAAGACTGGGGGGCGCGCAGGATCAAATATGTCGGGCTGATCGCCGCGCCCGAGGGCATCGAGCGCTTCCACAGCGAACACCCCGACGTGCCCGTGCATATCGCGGCGATGGACAGCCACCTCAATGAGCTGGGTTACATCGTTCCAGGTCTTGGAGATGCCGGTGACAGGCAGTTTGGGACCAGTTGAGTAACATGCGTTCGCACCTTGCCGGGCGCGGCGCCGCCCGCCTGGAGTAGGCTATGGACCGGCCTTTCTACCAGGACGCCCTCACCATGGCCTTCGTGTTCGCCGTGACGTTCGGTGTCTCGTTCTTGCTCACTCCGGTGGTTCGCCGTATTGCCATACGCCTGGGTAAGCTGGACATGCCTGGCGAGGCGAGGCGGGTGCATTCCCAACCGGTCCCCAGGCTGGGCGGGCTGGCCATGTTCGCCGCATTCGCGGTTGGGGTCGGGTTGACCTTCGTCGTTGATATCGGTAGGATCAATACACCCTTTCCCACTAATAACCGCTTTGAGCCGGGCCGATTTGGGCTATTACTGTTTGGCGCGGGCATTATCGCGCTTGTCATGGCCTGGGACGACCTCCGGGGCATCAAACCTCTGCCCAAGCTGCTCTGGCAGGTGCTGGCGGCGCTTGTTATGGTGGCGCCAAGCCTGTTGATTCCGGGCGGGCCTAATTTTCCGGAAACGAACGTAGTCCATTACGACCAGGGTGCTGGGGTGGTGGTCACATCCG
>JBJMMB010000142.1:0-4607 GCA_045805005.1 Chloroflexia bacterium | reverse complement strand
GGCGAACACAAGGTTCGCCCCGCCCCTACACGGACCTGGTTAGTCAGGCCCGCTAAGCGGGCCCCTACGCCTGGCCCTGGTGAACGGAGCGATGCATAATACAAGTATGGAGACTGTATGGCTGACAGTGATACAAGTGATCCAAGTGACACAATAGGGGCCATGAAGATGCTGGCGGGAATGCCGGCCTCGAGGTCCCAGAAGCAAATTGAGGTAATATTGACCAGGCAGTTGGCTAGCTACCTGGCGGTGCCCATCTTCATCGCCGACTCCACAGGCACCCTCGTCTACTACAACGAGCCCGCTGAGCTAATACTTGGCCGCAGGTTCGATGAAACCGGCGAGATGCCCGCCGGGGAATGGTCGACAATATTCTCGCCCGTCGACGCTGAGGGCACGCCGGTCTTGCCCGAGCGTCTGCCCCTGGTTATCGCCCTAACCGAGCGCAGGCCCGCGCATTTGACCTTTTGGATTCGGGGCCTGGACGGCGCCAGGCGGCATATCGAGGTCACAGCATTTCCCCTGATCGGCCAGACAGATGGGCCCCTTGGGGCCGTAGCGATGTTTTGGGAGCTTGGAGCGCACGATGAAAGTAACCCTTTGGGGAACTAGAGGTTCTCTGGCGTCTCCGGGACCCGATACCGCGCGTTACGGCGGCAACACCTCCTGCGTAGAGGTGCGCGGCTCCGATGGCACCGTGCTCGTGCTCGACGCCGGCACCGGCATCCGCCCGCTGGGTAAGCAGTTGGCGGGTTCGGTGCCGCGGATAGACCTCCTGATCACCCACCTGCATATGGACCATATACAGGGTCTTGGCTTCTTCGCGCCCCTCAGGACCCCCGGTGTAGATGTACACATCTGGGGCCCGGCAAGCACCACCCAGACCCTTTGGGCACGCCTCACGCGCTACCTATCGCCTCCTCTCTTCCCCGTGCACCTTCGTGATCTGCCGTGCGACCTCCATTTGCATGAGGTGCCCTGCGCTGCCACACAAATCGGTGAGTTTACGGTTTGTTCAGCGCTCATCTGCCATCCTGGGCCCACAGTGGGCTTCCGCATCACCGGCCCATCAGGCACCCTGGCCTACCTGCCCGATCACGAGCCCGCTCTCGGCGTGCGGCACTTTCCACAAAGTGAGGATTGGACCTCAGGCTTCGAGCTGGCGAAAGACGCCGACCTCCTAATCCACGATGCCCAGTATGACAGTGCCGAATACAAGGAGCATGTGGGTTGGGGGCATAGCTCCCTGCACGACGCCGTTACATTCGCGACGCTGGCGGGTGCCCGGCACCTCGTGCCCTTCCACCACGACCCGGCCCGCACCGACTCCGATCTAGACCTCCTCATCTCCCAAACCGTAGCCTCCCAGGACTCCGGCTTCAAAATCACCCCCGCCGCCGAAGGCGCCACCTTCGAGTTCTAATCGGGGATCGGGGGTCAGTCTTTGCCCCGACCCCCGACCTGTACCTCTTTCTGTCCCACTATTTGTGCCGACCGCAAAGCGCTTTCTGGCGCAATAATGTAGTCACACGGTCGCGACGTGTTTACTACAACAAACTTGCCTTGTGGGGCAAGCTAGGGCCCTGGCGCCGGACGCCCCGGCGCTATCGCCAGGAGGTACAGAAAGTGAACGGCAAAAGCAAGATCGTCTGGCCGGTAGCGTTATTGGTCTTAGTGCTGCTCTCGCCCGCGCTGCAGGCGGCGGCCAGGTCCGCGCCCGGCTCCGGCGCAAAGCCCGCGGGTGGAGAGTACGGCCGCTACCACTACGGCTTTGATGATTCGACTAAGCCCTGGGCGTCCCTGGCCGATGGCGTCCCGAGCTACTCCCTCACGCGCATGGCCGGCGACAACGGCTGCGCCGACATCTCCGATGGCGTCGTGAATGGTCACTACGCTCGCCTGAGCAGCGGCCCCGCCGTACTCGGCAGCCACCCACCCGTACCGGCCACCTGGATGGTCGCGGGCCTGCCGGCGGGCCTCGGTGAATTCTTTGTGCGCGTCAGTTGGAGTGCCCGGCTGGACAACATCAAACCCCCGGCCGTAGATTCCGCGGGAGTGTCATGCCAGACATGCTATCCGACGGCCTACATCGGTATGGCTCCTCCGCAAGAGGGAGCCCAACTCCAAGTCGCGGATGCGAAGAGCCCTCTCGACAAGTCGTGGCGCTCGTACGAGTATACAAGCGTGGTGGAAAGCTATGAGAAGGGCATGGTGTTCGTGGCGCTCGGCTGGAACGGCGTCGATATGAGTGTCGGCATCGACTGCATCGATGTAGCGATAACTCCCATCGTACACTAGTTAACTCTTGAGTAATGAACTTGGCCTAAAACCAAATTCATTACTCAAAACTCATCACAAAGGTGGAAAACCATGAAAGGTAGAACCTTAACGAGCCTGGGGCTGCTGGCCATAGCCTTCCTGTTGGCTGCGGGCCCCGTGCTTGCCGGCTTCGAGATGGGGTACTACAACGACTTCCAGAAGAGCCTGGACAAGTGGTCGCCCGGCTCGTCCGCTGGTCGTTGCGTGACCAAAGACGCTCTGAAGCTTGCCTTCGAGAGGTTGAATTACACTAAGAAGTCCGTGGCGCCGCAGCCTTTCAACGGCTACGCGCTGCTCACCAATAACTGCGTACAACCGGTCTGGATGGTTGCTAATCTTACCGGCACCGGCAATAAGTTTCGGATCGAATTCGACGCTCGGAGCGTGGCTGCTTGCGAGGCATGCATAGCCATCGCCTACGCGGGCCAGAGCTTCCCCAAGTACCCAGGCCAATTCACCACCGATTACAAATCTGTAGGAAAGTCCTGGGGAAAGCACGCAATGACAGTCTCTATGGCGCCCTCGATCGATTCCGGCCAGGACGCAACCACCGTAATAGCCATCGGCTTCACTAACCTGGACGACACCGCCGACTCAGGGCCTCAACAGTTCGGCATCGACAACCTTACCGTAACCCTGGACGGCGGTTCGCCGCCAAAGAACGATTAGGTGATTAAGTAACTTCTGGCCAGGAATTAAGCAATTCTGACGATGCGCGCTGGCTTCTGCGCTGGATATAATAGACGCACGACGGAGCGATACGTCCAGGCGCAAAATAGCGTTGCGTCGCGCTCCCCGGCCACATCCGCTGGGGGTGCCGCGGCGCAGCGCTATTGTTTAACGGATTGAAAGAAATAATCGAGGTCTCGCGCCTTTACCTCAAATGAGGCTGTGCTATAATCGATGCACTGAGCGTCGGGTGCACCCTCTTCTATGTGACCGGCAGCGTTTCTCCCGTGGCGTACGCTGGACGCTCAAGACCGGTGTCGAGGGCCTCTGAGCGTAGTAACGTCTGAGTACGCTGGAACCACTCAGTCCTCAATCCTCAATCCTGATAGAAGAGAGAGCACGTTGGACGAGCATCTAGGTTTGCTGATCCGAAAAGGCGACCCGCTTACCGTCAGGGTCGTCATGCACCTCGATGCCTACAGAGCCCTCATGACAGTTAGTCGCGCCAGGCGGCCCTATGAGGTTGCCGGCGTTCTCATAGGCACCTGGGCAGGTTTTCAGGACCAGCACTGGGTGACGGTTGAGGATGTAATGCCCCTGAGGCTCGTGCCCGCCGAGGACGACCTTGCCCCCGACGAAGAGGACATCCAGCGGCTCACCGACCGTCTGACAAGGGCCCGACCCGACAGCGACAAAGATGGCAGCAGCGACAACAACGGCGAGGGCCACCAGAGCAGCTCCAGCGGCCATGAGGCCGAAGAGGGCTTACGCGTCGTCGGCTCGTTCTATGCCGACCCCGACCTGGCCGCCCGGCCTCCCCGCCTCAACCTGTATGGCGTACACCAGGCGCTAGCGCCCGACACGCAGCTCTTCCTGCTTATAGACCCCGCCATAAATGAGGGGGTCTATTATCTGTGGGAGAGCAGGTACCTGGCCCCCGTGGGCGGCTTCTACGAGCTCCTGCCGCCGGGCGCGTCGCCGGAGATACCCTGGGGAGGCGGCTGGTCTGGTGCGGACCTGGCACGGGGGCTGGACAGGGAAGTCCCGGAGGCTAGTGGCGACCTTATAGCTGTGTCCACGTCTCTTCCACCCGCCTACGCGAGTCGCCACCGGCTCCCCTCCTTTCTGCTCGCGGCCCTCGAGCACGGGTTGGGCGCCACCCGCCACTCACGCCTTGCCTGGGGGCTGGCTGTGGCGGTGGAGTTGATGCTTTTCAGTCTGCTGTTCCTGGTGGGCACGCTGGCCCTGCCCGGCGGCCCTGCCTTTCACCCCGACATCGCCATAGTATCGACTTCGGCTTCGGCCCCTCCTCTCTCCCAGGTGCTCCCTTTGCAAGGAGGTGGAGTGCCGGCTAACCCGCCCGACACTGCCACCCCCGACGTGAGCGTACGGCAGGCAGAGGCCACCAGGGCCGCGCAGGTCACCAGGGTCACGCGTCCCCAACCCACGCAAACATCGGTACCCGCGCTCGCGCCAACGCTCCCGCCTCCGCCTCCCTCTATCTCTACGTTCCCACCTCCCACGCCCACCGGGGAGGGGCCGGCCCAGGCTAGCGTATTCGAGAGCAACCATACCCTGACCCTGCCCGACAGCGCCTGCACGGGCGGCTACACGCTTCC
>JBJMMB010000141.1:0-16679 GCA_045805005.1 Chloroflexia bacterium | reverse complement strand
TAGGCCCTTCGCTGGCCGAGCGGATTGTTGCTTACCGCCTGCAGAATGGCCCCTTCACTACGATTGAGGACGTGCAAAATGTGCCCGGCATCAAAGGGGGCATCTTCGCCCGGATCCGCGAGTTCATCACCGCCGCGACACGCTGAAACCCGAGGCAGAGCGTCCACGTATCCATCAGTAGCAAAGGAATGCGCGGCCCGGCGGTGGCGGTCCGAAGCCCCGGTGTCCGCTATCCGCCTGCCGTGATATAATCCACACTGGAGCATCAGTGGTTGTGGGGACGGCAAGCCGATTTCAGGATTTCACCAGGAGGTTTACAGTGTCAATTCTCACCAGGATAGCCACCCTTGTCAGCGCGAACATCAACGCGATGATCGACGCGGCGGAAGACCCGGAAAAGATGGTCGAGGAGTACCTGCGGCAGATGCGTGCCGAGCTTTCGGAGGCGCGGGCGGCGACGGCGATGGCGATGGCGGACGAGACGAGGATGCGCTCGCAGTTTGAGAGGGCGAAGAGCGAGGCGGATGACTGGCAACGCAAGGCCGAGCTGGCGGTGCAGCGCGACGATGATGAGCTGGCGAAGGAGGCGCTGTTGAGGCGCAACACGAGCCAAAAGCTGGCGGACACCTACAACGCCCAGTGGGAGGCCCAGCACGACCAGGTGCAGGAACTGCGCACGGCCCTGGCCAAGCTGGAGGCGAAGATCTCGGAGGCGGAGGCGAAAAAGGAGATGGTTATCGCCAAGACCCGCCGGGCGGCCACCCAGGAGGCCATAACATCGGCCATGCAGAGCGTGCAGGGGGTCACAGCCGATAGCAGCCTTGGCAGGATGGAGGCGGTGGCCGACGAGCGCCTGGCGAAGGCCCAGGCTATGGCCGAGCTTTCGAGTCAGGACCTCGATACGCGCTTCTCGGACCTGGAGTCGCAGAGCGCGGTCGAAACGGACCTGGCCGACCTGAAAAAGAAGATGGGTAAGTGAGTATGAAGGTATACGCGGCGCTGCAGGTGGCGGCGCTGCTCGGGTGCTGGGCGTGGTTTATCCTGCTGCTGGGGATTTCGACCTTGCAGAACTACACGATAACCCAGATCGAGTGGTGGGTGCTGATGGTGGGGGCATGTGCGGGGCTGTTCGGCTTGCGGCCCAACCTGGAGAAGGCGATCGATAAGAGCTGGGTCGGCAAGGTTACCAACCCCCGCGCGGCCGCAGAGCGAGCGGCGCTGCTCAAGCCCGTGAAGCGGCGCATCGACATCATCTTTTCGCTCGTGCTGCTGGCCCTGGTGCTCGTCTCCGTGGCGCTGTGGTATGGGGGAGTCTTTGGGACGAGCGCGTAAAGAAAATTACGAATTACGAATTACAAATTACGAATTGGGTTGGTTAAATTTGCTAATTCGTAATTCGTAATTGTTTACGGGTTCCCCTCCATTTCGTCGGCCAGCAGAACCGCCTCGGCTATTTCTTTCATCGATTTGCGGGTGTCCATGCTGCGCTTCTGGATGCGGCGGAAAGCCTCGGGTTCGGTGAGCGAGTAGCGCTCCATGAGCAGGCCTTTTGCCCGCTCGATGACTTTGCGCGCTTCGAGGGCTTCTTTTACGCCGCCCAGCTCGGTGCGCACCTGCCGGAACTCACGAAAACGGCTGAGGGTTACGTCGATTGCCGGAGCAAGCTGGGCCTCCCTGAAGGGCTTGACGAGGTAGCCGATCACCCCGGCCTGAGTGGCCCGTTGCACCAGGTCGGGCTCGCTGTAGGCGGTCAGCAGCAGCACAGGTGCTACATCCTCGGCGGTCAGGACCTGCGCCGCCTCTATGCCGTCCATCTCGGGCATCCTGATGTCCATGATCACCAGGTCGGGCCGCAGCTCACGCGCCAGGTTTACGGCGCTTTGCCCATCGCCTGCTTCGCCCACCACAAGGTATTCAAGACCCGTTAGCATCTCGCGCAAGTCCATCCGGATGATCGGGTCGTCGTCCGCGATTACCACTCTAGTTGAAGGCACTGGTCATGTTCTCCCTTCGTAACACCTGACAGATCCAGGTGCGCACCCCGTTGTTACGCATTCCACTCGATTATATGCTCATAGTTTTAGCCATGTCAAACGGGGAGCGAGTAAGGTTCCGCCAGTAATCGGGGGCTCGCCCCCGTGCCCCCGTGGAAAATGGGAAAAGAAAATTTGGGGGACACCCCCAAGCCCCCGGCAGGGGGAACCCTGCACCCCTTTGGGATGGGGGTGGGGAAAATGGTGCTCGGAGGGGCGGTGTGTGGTATAATAGGTATGTGGACAAACGTTCTGATATCGCGCTTGATGAGCGGCATTCTGGGGCTTCGGGCGATGCTCCGCTGGCCGCGCGCCTGCGGCCTCGGACGCTGGAGGAGATCGTGGGCCAGGAGCATATCCTGGGGCCGGGGAAGACTTTGCGGCGAGCCATCGAGGCGGACCGTCTGCCCTCGCTGGTGCTGTGGGGGCCACCTGGCAGCGGCAAGACCACCCTGGCTCGCGCCATAGCCAGCACCACCCACGCGGAGTTCGCGCCGGTTAGCGCGGTTTCGGCGGGCGTGGCCGACCTGCGCCGCATCGTGAAGGAGGCCCAGAACCGCTACGCTGAGAGCGGGCAGCGCACGATCCTGTTCATCGATGAGATCCACCGGTTCAACAAGAGCCAGCAGGACGCGATCCTCCCTTATGTCGAGGACGGCACGGTCATCCTGATCGGGGCCACCACAGAGAACCCCTCGTTCGAGGTCAACTCGGCCCTCCTGTCCCGCGCCCGCGTCGTCGTGCTGCACGCGCTCACAGAGGAGCAGCTTAACCAGATTATCGACCGTGCATTGAGCGAGGAGCGCGGGCTTGGGGACCTGGCGTTGATACTTACGCAGGAGGCGAGGCAGCACCTGCTGAACCTGTCAGACGGCGACGCCCGCTCGATGCTCAACACGCTGGAGCTGGCCGCGAGCGCGGCCCCGGAGTCGCCCGATGGCCGGAGGTCGATCGACCTGAAGGCGATAGAGGACGCGGCGCAGAAGCGCTGGTTGCAGTATGACAAGGCAGGAGACGGGCACTTCGACGCTATTTCGGCGCTGCATAAGTCGGTGCGCGACTCGGACCCCGATGGGTCTCTATATTGGCTGGCGAGGATGCTGGAGGCAGGCGAAGACCCGCTGTATGTGGTGCGCCGCCTTATCAGGATGGCCAGCGAGGATGTAGGGCTGGCCGACCACCAGGCTCTGGGGCTATGCATGGCGGCCCAGCAGGCGGCGCACTTCGTGGGTATGCCCGAGTGCGAGCTGGCCCTCGCGGAAGCGGTGGTTTACCTGGCGCTGGCTCCCAAGAGCAATGCTCTATACACGGCGTACGGTATGGTGAAGGACGACGTGGCCCGCACTCGCAACGAGCCCGTGCCGATGCACCTGCGCAACGCGCCCACCGGCCTGATGAAGGCCCTGGGGTATGGCCAGGGGTACAAGTACGCCCATGACTATGAAGACGCCCAGGTCGAGCAGAGCCACTTGCCCGACTCGCTACGCGGGCGCAAGTACTATCGCCCCACCGAACGGGGCTATGAGGCCCGGCTCAAGCAGCGTATGGAGGAGTGGGCGGCGCGGCGCAAGGAGCGCACTTAGTTGCGAATTATAAATTACGAATAACGAATTAGCATTAAGTCCAATTCGTAATTTGTAATTCGTAATTCGCAATTCGCGTTATGGAGTTTGCCTGGCCGGCCGCTATCGGGGTCCTGCTGCTGTTGGCGGGCCTGGCAGCTTTGGGATTCGATAGCTTCCGCAGGCGGCGCACAGGCAAGCGGTATGAGTTTCCCGAACTGGAAACGACGCTCCTGGCCGAAGAAGGCAGTAAGCAGGAGCCAGTAGGCAGTGTCGGCTCGCGACCCCTGCCGTACGGGCGAGGCATGGCTCGCCCCTACCGCTTACTGCCGACTGCCTACTGGCTCGCGGGGGTTGCCGTATGCTCAGTTTTGCTGGTGGGCGTGGGCGTCGCTGCTCTGGCATCTCGGGGCCAGCCTGAACCCCTGGATGCTAAAGGGTTGGTAATCGGCCTGGCTGAGCCGGCCAACCGGCCCGCGAAGAACGACCTGACCAGGACGACGACGAAGGATATAGCGCAGGCGGCTGCCGCGGCGGGGTTGCAGGTGACGGTTCGGGCGGCCAGGGATGCACCGGCGGGTGCAGAGGACGCCGAGACGGAGCGGGGGAGCTTGAGGGCCGATGTGCTGGTCTGGGGCGAGTACGGGTCCGAGGGCACTATAACGGCGTCCCTCGCCCTTGCGCCCAACCTCAACGTTGGATACCAGCCCTGGCAGCAATGGAGCGAGCGGGATCCCAGTCTGTTCGTGCTGCCGCGCCAGGCGCAAATCCGGTTCCCCACAGCGGTGGGCATGGCCCCCATGGTGCCGTTGGCGCTGGCGCTGGCCGCGTTCAAGGCCGGCGACTACGATGCGGCGGCCAGGGACGCTCACGGTGCGCAAGCGGCGCTGGATGACGCCGGGGGTTCGGGCGAGTTTGCCAGGTTGGTGGAAGCGGCGTCGCTGGCCGGGGCGGGCGAGGCGACCCGCTCGGTGGCCGTGTTTGGGGAGATGGAGAGCAAAGGGGAACTGCCCGCCGAAGCGCTCATCGACAGGGCCGCGGTGAGGCTTCAGCAAGGGGATGCCGCGGGAGCGGGGGCGGACCTGGACCGGGCGATGCGGGACCGAGAGGTCGCCGGGCGCGCGGCCGCCATAGCTCACCTCCTGCGCGGGAGGGTCGGGGCGAGCCAGGGAAGCGACTTGAACGGAGCGCTTGCCGATTTCGACGAGGCTTTGCAGATCGAGCCCACGCTGGTCAGCGTCCGCCTGGAAAAAGCCAGGGTGTATTACCGCCAAGCGCAGCCCGACCAGGCGCGGATCGAGCTGGAAGCGCTCCTGGGGGCCGCGCCCGACGCCGCCCCGGCCCGCACGCTGATGGGTCTGGTGTACCTGATGCTGGCCCGGCCAACTGACGCTCAGAATTACCTGGCACAGGCCCAGAAGCAATACGAGGGGTGGACAGCCACGCTCCGGGCCGAGCAGGCCAAGGCGCAGGTAACTGCCGACGGGGCGCTCGCGGAAAGCACCGCCAACGGCATCCAGGCGCTCAACGGCGAGCTTGCGCCCGTATTTCTCTACCAGGGGATGGCCCTGGCCGACCAGGCCGCCAAGGAGCCGCAGGAGAGCTTCCTTGGAGGGGTGTGGAGGCGGATAAGAGGGCAACCGACCACCTACGAGCGTGCCCTGGCGGCGACCCAGGAGGCGTACAAGCTCGACAAGCGGCGGCCCGACGTACTGGTGGAGATGGGCAATATATATGCGCACCTGGGGGATAGCGGGAAGGCCGCCCAGATGTTGCAGCAAGCCATGCAGATAGACCCGTCGCTGCCCGAGCCATACATGGCATTGGCCCAGATGCAGAATAGCCAGGGTAACGGCGGGGAGGCCATAAAGACCCTGAACAGCCTGCTGGAGCATGCGCCCGCATATTACCCCGCCTACCAGCAGATCCGCGATTTCGCCTCCCGCACGGGGGACATGAAAGCGGCGAACGCCGCGCTGGAGCGGGGCCTGGCCATCGCCCCACGCACTCCCGAGGACCATCTTTGGCATGGGCGGTTCCTGCGAGTGCTCGGGCGCAACGGCGAGGCGGCGAACGAGCTGAAGGCCGCCACCGCGGACGCCTCGCTGTGGGAGGCGCATCTGCTTCTCGGCCGGGCGCTACTGGATCAAGGGCGGTCGCCGGAAGCTCTAAGCGAGTTCCAGGCGGTGCTGGCAACGCGGCCCAACGAGCCCACAGCGTTGCTCGACGCGGGCAAGCTCCTGGCATCGGCGGGCCAGGCCCCGGAAGCCGAGAGCCTGCTATCCAGGTTGACGGCAATCTCGCCGAGCAGCGTGGAGGGTCACCTGGCCTATGCGGAGCTACTGGCGGCGAAGGGCGAGCACGACAAAGCGGTGGACGAGGCGCAACGGGCGGTGCAGGCAGGGCCGGAGCGAGCCGACGCCCACTTCCACCTTGGCCTTGCTTATGAAGAGGAAGGTCGTTGGGCCGAGGCGTCTGCTGAGTACAGGGCTACGATTGGGCGCGACCCAAAACACTTTGAAGCGTTAATCAGATTAGCGGTGACGCTCTTCCGCGACGACCGGTACGCCGACTCATTAGCAGCGGCAGACGCGGCTATTAAGGTGCGGAGCGACGACCCGCAGGCGTACCAGTGGCGGGGCGAGGCCCAACTGGCCTTGAGAGAGCCGGACGCGGCTCTGGGGTCGCTGGGGGAGGCCCTGAAGCTATCGCCGGGGCAGGATGGCCTGCAGGCGCTGACGGCTCGCGCCTATTTGATGAAGGGGGACAAGGCTTCCGCCATCGCATACGCTGAGCAAGCCGTGGCAGCCGCGCCGCTAAGCCCGGCTGGGCACCTGGCGGAGGGCGAGGTGTACCTGGCGCGGGGCCAGGCGGGCGAAGCGCTGAAGGCGTTCGAGGCTGCCGTGGGGGCGGCGCCCGGTTCGGTCGACGCGCTAACCGGGCAGGCGAGGGCTTACAGCGCGCAGGGGGACAAGCAGAAGGCCCTCAAGCTGCTGTTCGATGCGCAAGCCCTCGATGGCGGGAGCGCCGAGGTGCACCTCCAGGCGGGGCATGTGTATGTGGACGTGAACCGCTGGGACGATGCCTTGGCGCAGTACTCGCAGGCGGTGCGGCTTAGGCCGCGCTGGCCCGAGGCATTATACTATTTAGGAAGAGCTTACGTGCAGCGCAAGGATCTACAAAACGCCTACAAGGTGTTTGCCGACGCAGTGAAATATTCGCCAAACCTAGTAGACGCCTGGGTAGGGCTGGGCATTACGGCCCGCGACCTGGGCCATGGGAAAGAAGCCGTAGAAGCGCTGACCCACGCCACCGAACTGGATAAGCAGCGGGCCGACGCCTGGCTCAATCTTGGACTGGCCTACGAGCAAACGTCGGAGCCTCAACGAGCGGGCGACGCCTACCGCCAGGCCCTCGCGACGGGAAGCGACCCCACCACAAGGGAGCAGGCTCAGCAAGGGCTCGCCCGAGTCAGGTGAAAGCACAGAAACTTGATCTCTTCGCCGTAGGCACCTCCTGCCTGATCTTCCTGGCGCTCACCCTCTACCAACTCGACCTGCCGGGGCTCTACCCGGATGAGGCGTTTGACGTAATCCCCACGATGCAGATTTTGCTGGGGCACTCTGTGGAGTTGCAGCGCGACGCGGGGGTGCACCTGTTCGGGCTGGCGCTTCCCCTAATGTCGAGCAGCGACTACCAGGGTGTGACCAGCACATACCTGGCCCTGCCTTTTTTCGCGCTCCTCGGCATCAACGTGTACGCCCTGCGACTGATGACCATCACGGTGGGCCTGGTGGCGCTGCTGCTGACCTTCTTCCTTGCCGCCGAGTGGTTCGGGCGCCCCGTTGCGCGGGTGGCGGTGCTGCTTCTGGCGGTGTCGCCCGCGTGGGTTTTCTGGAGCAGGCTAGGTGTGTACGTGGTTTCGGAGGTGGTACCGATAGCCGCCGGGGCGCTGCTCGCATTCACCGTCTGGGTACGCAGGCAGCCACTTGCCGAGCGAAACGGCCCGCTCTATGTGGGCACTTTCTTGCTAGGCCTGGGGCTGGCGACTAAACTCCTGTTTATCTGGATGATTGTCGCGGTTGCTGGCTGCGCCTTGATCCTGTATGGACGGCTTATCTGGGAGAGCAGGGGGGCGTGGCTTGCGCAGGCGAGGCGGTGGGCGCTCATCGCGCTTGCGGCAGGGGGCGCGTTCTGCCTGGGGGCGTTCCCGTTCCTGCTGTATAACGCCATGACCCGAGGCACGCTGTACGTGCTGCGGGCGAACCCCGGGTCGACGACGCACGGGGTGGATAACACGGCCGTTATGCGCAACCTGTGGACGGAGGCGGACGCATTTCGGGTGCTGCTGGACGGGAGCTATTTCTGGTTCCAGGGTACGCTGGCAGCGGTTTACTATAACCCACTAACGCCTGCTGTGTTCGGCGTCTCCGCGCTTGGGCTGTTGGCGTTTGTACTTAGCAGGAAATCGCGAGCAGCACTCCAGCGGCGGGTGGCCCCATTGGATAACTGGCGGCCGTTCCATTTGCGATCAGGAGCCGGGATCACCCGCAACCCTCCGCTGTTGGCTGCCGAACTCGGTCAGGTGGAGTTTTATGTCGCTGGCGGGAAGCCCGTGATCGCCCGCGACGCTCAGCTCACGGTTGCCGAGCAGGCGCCAGCGGTCCTCGTTATTGTGGCTGTAGCGCTGTCGGTGCTGCTGGCTGTGAGCAGTGCGGGCGGGTCAAGCGGCAAGGTGATGGTTGGGCTGGCGATAGGGATGGGCATGGTGGGAGTGGGGTGGGCAACGCTGCAGGGGCTCCGGCGGGAGGATAGGATCGCGGCTTCCGGGTGGCTGCTGTTGATCGCAGGAGCAATCACAGGCGCCTCGTGGTGGTTTGGAGGGTCGGGGCGTCCGGATGGCCCCGCGCCGGGGGGACTGCTCGGCCTCTGGCCGGTGGATGCGGCGGGCGTGCTTTTCTGGCTATGCGGCCTGGGCCTCGTGCTGGTGCTCGGCATGGATAGGCATCCGGTTGCCCTGCAACGGGCTGTGGTGGCCTCCCTCACGATTATTGGCCTCGTGGTGGCCCAGAGCGCGGTCACCCTCTCGGGGCTGTGGGCCACTCACCTGCTGCTTGTGCTCCCCCTCCCTCAGGTTGTGATTGCTGCATTTGTCATGGAGGTGGCGCGGCTGGTGAGGACGTATCAGGTCGCTGACCGGCCTGGCTTGCGACGGCGGGTGCTGCACGCCGGTGTAGTTCTGGGCGTCACGGCGTTGGTGGCCCTCGACCTGGTTGTGGCGGTGCGCTACCACAGGGATATGTCGGCCAGCGGCGGTGGGTCTACTTTCTCAGACGCGATCTACAGCCTGGCGGACTACCTTGACGCTCAGGACCCTCGTCCGGAGGTGGTGGCCATGGATTGGGGCTTTAAGCGGCCACTGCAGTTTCTGACGCATGAGCGCGTCAATCCGCTGGAGGCGTATGGCTATACCGCTGAGGCCACAGCGGAGTTCCGGCAGGGGTTGCACGAATTGCTGGCCCGGCCTGACACTCTCTATCTTTTCCACACCGAGCAGGGCACGGCCTACCACCGGCGCGAGGCCTTCATGGACGAAGTGCGCAAGGCGGGCAAGCAAGCGGTCCTCGTAAAGGCCTTCAGCCACCGTGACGGGGTGCCGAATTATGAGGTGTACGTGGTTAGATAGGATTAGGGGTCAGGGGTCAGGGGTCAGGAGTCAGTGGCGGTAGGCAGGCCCTGACTCCTGCGAAGACGCCTTACCCCAGTTGCTTACCTTCCAGGATGTGGTATAATGTCGCGGCCCTATTGCGGGCTGTTATTCGGGTATTGCATGTTATACGAGATCTAAATCGCAATGATTGGTCCCGTGGTGCGACAACTAAGGCAGGAGAGAAAGCTGAGCCAGGAAGCATTGGCGAACACCGCCCATGTGAGCAGCGGCTATCTTTCCAAGCTGGAGCGCGGGGTCTACAAGGCGCCGTCCATAGAGGTGCTAAGTCGCATCGCGGCTGCGCTGTCGGTGGCCCCGGCGGAGTTGTACCGCGCGGCGGGCCTGGAGGAGCTTTTCCACCAGCAGGACCCGGCGTTCAGCTCCACTATCGAGTCGTTCGCTCCCAGGTTGGGTGACCTGCCCAGGCGAGACCGGGACATCATCATGAACGAACTACGCCGCATCTTTCGCGAGGAGGCAGATTAGGGGTCAGGGATCGGGGGTCAGGGCTTAGCTCCACACACCCTGATCCATGATCCCTGACCCCTGACCCCTGGCATGAGCACGATCACTGACGACCTGATCGATACCATAGATTTCCTGATACACCGGCATCACCTGCACATGCGTATGCCGGTGGATATCTCGCCCCTGCTTGAAAGGTTTGACATCCGAAAGCATAACTTCACCCCGATGACGATGGGCTACACTCTGGTGAGGCCCAAGCAAATCCACATTGGGATCAACAAGAACCTGGACCCTGCATGGTCGCGCATGGCCCAGGCGCACGAGGCCGGGCACATCATCGCGAACCAGCAGCAACGGCTGTTCGTGTGCAAAACGAACGATTGGTCGCGGGACGGCGACGAACGCGAAGCCCAACTGATCGCGGCGTGCCTGCTGGTGCCACTGCGCGTGGTGGCAGAGAACTATCGCGTGGGTATCGCCCCCGAGCTCGCCAAAGCCCTTAAAGTACCCGCCGACCTCGTAGACCTCCGCTGGTCGTTCGCCCGCGTACACGGCGATATATAACCCCTCGCTTGATAAAGAAGGTAGTAGCCTACATAACCCGCCTGCGAAAGGGACGGCCTGAGTTGTTGGTGTTCACGCACCGGGATTCCCCGGACGCGGGCGTGCAAGTGCCTGCCGGCACGGTCAAACCGGGGGAGAGTATTGAGGCCGCGCTGGTTAGTGAAGTGTCTGAGGAAACAGGGCTTGAAGGTCTGGTGGTCGTCGGGAGGCTGGGCGTGTACGACTATGCGGCGCCGGGTGGTCCAACGGTCGAACGCCATGTCTACCACGTGCAAGTGCCGAAGGCGGTGCAGGGCTGGTGGGAGTGGTTGGAAACGGGCGGCGGGGAGATGCCCGATGAGGAGGGATATGTGTTCCAGTTCTACTGGCTGGACCTGGCGGACGATGTAGAACTGGCGGGCAACCAGGGCGATTACCTGGGTGTGCTACGTGCCGGTATGGGTATGTAGGCCGGGCTCACCTCGATGCGCTCGCGTCCGTGCCTAAAGCCCGAGCTACTGTGACGGCGTAAACGGACCTGGCACCCTGCAGCTTCAGCACGGCCGCACACTCGGCCAGGGTGGCGCCCGTGGTGCAAACGTCGTCCACCAGGATTACGGTCTGCGGGGCAGGATCCCGCTGCAACTTGAATGCACCCGCGACGTTGGCGGCCCGCTCTTGCATGCCCAATTCCACTTGCGGGCGCGTTTCCCTGACTCTTATCAAACCTAGATCCACAGACAGGCCAGTTTTTCGCGATAGCTCCCGGGCCAGGAGTTCGGACTGATTGTAGCCGCGCTCCCTGCACCTTGAGGCATGCAGGGGCACGGGCACCAGCACTACGCTGCCCCAACCGGTGATATGATTGGCCAGGGCTTCTGACATAAGCGCGGCCAGAGGTTTGGCGAGCGGAGTGTCGTTTTTGTACTTAAAGTTGTGGATGGCCTCACGCAGCGGCCCCTCGAATGCGCCCGCGTATAGGAGCAGATCGAGGCCGGGCACGGCTGTATCGGATTTGCCGGGCAGGGTAATTGAGGCGCGGCAGTCGGGGCAAAGGAGGGTGCCGCGCCTATCGCAGCCTCCGCAGCGGGACGGGTAGAGGAGGTCGAGGAACAGCTCCCAAGCCGGTTGGAGCCTGGCTGCAGCCCTGGTGGCCGACGGCAATAACTGTCGCATTGGCACCGGCTTACCTTTAGCCTACGGTTCCACTTCGGCGACTGATTCGAGCACTCGCGTGGGGCGGTAGGGGAAGCGGTCTACTTGTTCCCGCGCGGTGACGCCGGTGAGGACCAGGATCGTCTCAAGGCCGCTCTCCACGCCCATTATTATGTCGGTGTCCATCCTGTCGCCGATCATCACAGCATCTTCAGAGTGGGCGTCTATGACGCGGAGGGCGGTGCGCAGCATAAGCGGATTGGGCTTGCCGACATAGTATGGCGCCACTCCGGTGGCGCGCTCGATGAGCGCCGCGACGGCCCCTGTGGCGGGGGCCAGACCGCCATCTATCGGGCCGACAGGGTCTGGGTTTGTGGCGATGAACCTCGAGCCCTCGAGAATCAGCCTGATGGCCCTGGTGATGCGCTCGAAACTGTAGGTCGCGGTCTCGCCTAACACCACGTAGTCGGGCTCGTGCTCGGTGAGCACGTAGCCTACATCGTGCAGCGCGGTGGTCAGCCCGGCCTCGCCGATGACATAGGCGGTGCCGTTAGGTCGCTGAGAGTGGAGGAAGCGCGCTGTCGCGAGGCCCGAGGTGTACACGCGGTCATCTGGAACGTCGACGCCCATGTAACGCAGCCTGTTCGCGAGGTCGCGCGCGGTGTACATGGAGTTGTTCGTGAGCACCAGGAACTTCAACCCCTTCTCACGCAGCCGAGCAATGAACTCGACAGCGCCGGGCACCGGCTGGCTTCCCCGGATTATCACCCCGTCCATGTCCATGATGTAATGCTTTGCCGTGCCCATGGTTGGTTCCTCTATCGGAGTGCCGGGTGCTTGGGGTAGGGTACAGCGAGGCATGCCGTCGCCCCTACATACTCGGTACCTGGTACTCGTACACCTGCTTACCGTTGACGTAGACTTTCTCGGGGCGGTTGTAGATGTCGAGGGGGTCACCGGACCAGATGACCAGGTCGGCGTCGCTGCCGGGCTTGAGGGAGCCGATGCGGTCGCCGACGCCCATTATCTCGGCCGGGTTGGAGGTGACGAGCTTGAGGGCCTGGGAGCGGTCGAGGCCCTCCTTGACGGCCATCACGAGAGCCAGCGGCAGGTATTGCACCGGGACGACCCAGTGGTCGGTGGTGAGCGCCACCTTGACCCCGGCCCGGACGAGTATGCCGGGCGTGGCCAGGGTCCGGCCTTTCAACTCGACCTTGTAGCGGGCGGTGAGGTTGGGGCCAACCACGGCGGGGATGTTGCGCTTGACGAGCTCATCGGCGATCAGGTGGGCCTCTGTGGCATGGTCGAGGACCATGTCGAAGCCGAACTCGTCACGGATGCGGAAGGCGGTGAGAATGTCGTCGGAGCGATGGGCGTGCCAGCGCATGGGTATTTCCTTGCGGAGGACCATGCCGATTGCCTCGAGCTTGAGGTCGCGCTCGAAGGGCTTGGTGGGGTCGGCTTGCAATTCGGCGGCGTCGCGCTTCTGGAGGTAGTTGTGGGCTTTGACCAGGTTCTCCCGCATCAGGCCGGCGATTCCGAGGCGGGTGGAGGGCATCTTCTTCTGGTCGCCGAAGCCTCGCTTGGGGTTCTCACCCATGGCAGCTTTGAGGCCGGTGGGGTGGCGTATGACCATGTCGTCGATGCGGGTGCCGTAGGTCTTGAGGAGGACGGCGAGGCCGCCGATGACGTTGCCGCTGCCCGGCATGACGTTGACCGCGGTAATGCCCGCTGCGAGGGCGTCGGCGAAGGCGGTGTCGCCAGGGTAGGTGGCGTCGATGGCCCTCACCTGGGGAGTGACAGGATCTGTGCTCTCGTTGGTATCGGAGCCCTCGCGTCCGACGGCCATCTCTCCGATGCCGACATGAGTATGGGCATCAATGAATCCAGGCGTGATTACCTTGCCCACGGCATCGACCACCTCAGCCCCTTCGGGGGCGCTCAACTCTCCCTCCGGGCCCACACCCACGATCTTGCCATCATCGCCAACCAGGATGGCCCCGCGTTCCCAGATCTGGTCGGCGCCATTGGCATCCCGGGTCATGGGGAGCAGCCTGGCTCCCTTTATCAGAATCATGACGAACCTCCGGTGGTAATTTTGAATTACGAATTACGAATTACCGCTTGATGTCGGCGCTAATTCGTAATTCGTAATTATCCAAGTTGCGAGAGCCTGACCAGGGGCGCGGCCGGTGTGTAGCAGTCCTCGCCGCGGGCGGCTCTGCGGACGGTGGATAGAATGTCGCGTGTCCAATCGGCCTGGATGACAGGCCGGCCCAGTTCGGCCTGGAACTTGTCTATGGTCCACTCGTCAAGGGTGCGCACCCCTGAGAAGTCGAACATGCGCCTCGGGAGAAAAACGAGATCAGTGGCCAGTGGCTTTAGCGCGGCGGTCACTTCCTGGCCGAAGAGGAGGCCGGAGCAGGAGACGTTGCCGCCCAGAGTGTCGTTTTTGACAACGACGAGGTGGAGGTCGAGGTTCTCGACAGCGCGAAGCGGTTCAAGGGCGGCGTCGAGGTGGGGAGCTGCCATCTCACCGCAGACGACGGCGGCGCTGACCGGGCGCTCAAGGCTCTGGGGCAACTTGCGGGCTGTGCGCGCCGCTTCGTCCATCAATTGGCGAACCATGCCCACGCCGTTCTCCAGTTGCGGGTAGCCGTCGTAGTGCTTTGCGCCTGGGAGGGCCCTGCCTGCCTGGATGTACCACTCATCGGAGAGGTAGGCGAAGTTGGCTCCGAGTTTTGGGCGCAGGCGGCGCTGCTGGGCCTCAACCTGGTCGATCACGGCGGCGGCCTCGTCCGGGGTGTATGGCCGGATGTCGAGCTTTATCTGGTAGTGATTATTGCGACGGAAGCGCGTGAGCCCCACGGGCACGACGCCGACGGTGGCGACGCCGGGGTGCAGGGCCGCCAGATCCTCGATGGAGCGGTCGAGGTGTGGTCCGTCGTTGATGCCGGGGCAGAGCACGAGCTGGGTGTGGGTTTGGATACCCATACCGGCCAGGCGCTGCAACTGAGGGATGACCTCGGGGGCGCGTGGGTTGCCGAGGAGGTCGCGGCGCAGGTCGGGCTCGGTCGCGTGCACCGATACGTACAGCGGGGAGAGCCGCTCATCTTCGACGCGCTGCCAATCGCTCTCTTTGAGGTTGGTGAGGGTGATGAAGCCGCCGTAGAGGAAAGAATAGCGGAAGTCGTCGTCCTTTATGTCGAGGGTGCGCCGCAGGCTGGGAGCGTTCTGGTCTACGAAACAGAAGGGGCAGTGGTTGTTGCAGCGCTTGATGCCATCGAACGTGGGATCGACAAAGTTGAGCCCCAGATCGGCCTGCTCGGGTTTGGTGATAGTGAACACGAGCGGTTCGGCCCGCCCCTCGCGCTGCACCTCCAACTTCACGCGGTGCTCGGCCTGCCGGAATTGATAGGCAACGATGTCCTTCACCGCCAGGCCGTTGATTGAGAGGAGCTTGTCCCCCGCGACGATGCCCGCCCGCGATGCCGGGCTCCCGTCATCCACGCTATCTATTGTACCTTCACTCTTATATTGTGCCATCTTTGTTATTGCGTACTGCGTATTGCGTATTGCGCGCCAGCAAAGTTTGGGTGGTAGAACCCTTTACCCTTGCTCTTCTACGCAATACGCAGTACGATTATCCTCCTACAGCCTTCACGACTCGTGCCCAGGTGCTGGTCAGATGTATCAGGCTGCTGCTAAGTTGACCGTGGACGGTGCCGGAGCGGAGATTTGCAAGGAACTCCGCGGGCGTGGTGAAGTTTTCGATTTCGACATAAGCGCGGCCCACTTCGATTAGACTGTGGGCGTCGGAGCCGGCAGACATAGGGAGGCCGTGAACCTGGGCGTAGCGGAGGGCGGTTTCGTTGTCGGCGCTCCGGGCGGCGCGGGCGTTGAACACCTCCAGGATGTCCACGAGGCCTGCGTCTACGAGCCTGTCGAGGGCGGCGGTGGTCAGGCGGCTGCCCGTCCGCATCGTGTCGAAGGGGTGGGGCACGCCTGCAAGGCCGCCCTGCTCTCTGATACGCTTCACCGTTTCCTCGGGGCTGAGGCCCTTGGGCACAAGCTCGGACAGGAAGTAGCCTATGATCTCACCTTCCGAGGTCTTGACCTCCTCAGAGGGAATCACCCGCAGCGGCAGGTCGTCCATCTTCGACAACTCGAGGGCGTTAGCAAGCCCATTGTGATCGGTGACGCAGAGGACACCAATACCCCGGCCAGCCGCTGCCTCTACCAGCTTGCGTGGGTCGTTTAGAGAATCGTTGCTGAGCCTGGTGTGGCAATGCATGTCCACCCGAACCCGAGTGTTACCCAAACCGTCGCCTCTCATGCGTACTATTTTTGCGCACCAGTTTGAAATTATACCATAAGTTGGGGCTCATGGCTGACCTGGGGGGATTGGGTATGGGGGAAGTATTGGGGGACACCCCAAGCCCCCGGCAGGGAGACCCCTGCACCCCATTATGGTTATTGGGCTCCAATCCCCAAACCCCACCAGGAAGAAACCTGCATACCTGCATTTGTTAGAATAGCGAGCAGGAGGTGTTGTTGTGGCTGATAAATCGGAAATTGTGTTGATTGGGCCTTTTGGGGCGGGGAAGAGTACTATTGGGGAGTTGGTTGCCGAGCGATTGGGTTTGCATAGCGTGTCGCTCGACGTTCACCAGTACTATTATCGGGAACTGGGGTTCGACAAGGACGTGTTCATGAGTCTCAATAGCGGGGCGAACCCCCGCGACGCGGACCTATATTTTGCGGGGTTCTTTCCGGGGGCGGTGGAGCGGTTGCTGGCGGAGCACCATAATTGCGTGTTCGACCTGGGCGCCGGGCACACCGTGTACAGCGATGAGACTCTGTTTGCACAGGTTCAACGAGCGTTGGCTTCCTACCCCAACGTTGTGCTGGTGACGCCGTCACCCGACCGGGAGGAATCGATCCGCGTGCTGAGGGAACGCGAGCGCGAGCGGCAGGCCAATCCCCGGTTCTTGAGCGAGGAGTTCGACTGGTTCGGCTACTGGGTCAACAGCCACTGCAACTATGACCTGGCGAAGATTACTATCTACACAGAGGGCAAAACGTCTGAACAGTCGGCGGAGGAGTTGCTGAGGGCGGCGGGCTAGGGATTCTTAGCTGCAAAACCCACACCGCCTTCGGCGGTGTGGGTTTTGCAGCAGGTGAGAAGAAAAACGCCTAATTATGGGC